>JBAYTD010000130.1:0-7483 GCA_041675805.1 Lysobacteraceae bacterium | reverse complement strand
CAGAAGATGGCCGCGCTGGTCGATGTCGACAAGATCCCGCATCCCGGTCGCGGTGCCAACTTCGTGCATCCCAAGTACGGCCCGGTGTGGGCGACCTCGGCGCTCGGCAACGAGAACATCACGCTGATCGCCACCGATCCGGAAAACCACCCGCAGTACGCCTGGAAGGCGGTCGAAGTGCTCAAGGGCCAGGGCGGCGGCTCGCTGTTCGTCAAGACCCATCCGAAGTCGAGCAATCTGTGGGTCGACACCACCCTGCATCCGGAAGCCAAGGTCAGCCAGTCGATCGCCGTGTTCGACATCAAGAACCTCGACAAGGGCTTCGAGGTGCTGCCGATCGCCGAATGGGCCAACCTCGGCGAAGGCCCCAAGCGCGTGGTGCAGCCGGAGTACAACAAGGCCGGCGACGAAGTCTGGTTCTCGGTCTGGAACGGCAAGGACCAGCGTTCGGCCATCGTCGTGGTGGACGACAAGACGCGCAAGCTGAAGAAGGTGCTGGACGATCCGCGCCTGATCACCCCGACCGGCAAGTTCAACGTCTACAACACGGTCAACGACGTCTACTGACGGCGGTTGGCAGCGGGCGCGCCGCAAGCAGGCGGCGCGCCCATCCTGGTCCCGCGAGTCGCGCATGAACACCAGCCTGGTTGCACCCGTTTCGCACTGGACAGGGCCCGCAGCGTGGTCCAGGCTGCCGCTGATGGCCGCGCTGGTACCGCTCGCCGCCGGCGCGCAGGCCAGCGACGCGTGGACCACCAGTGGCGACCTGCGCTTCGGCTATGTCAGTTCCGAAACCCGGGCCCGCAGCGGCACCAGCAGCGACGCCGACAGCGTGCGCGCCCGCGTGCGCTTCCGGGTGAATGGCGAACTCGGTGGTGGCTGGCATGCCAGCGGCCGCGTGGCTGCGCGCCTGGACACGGAACAGGACAACGATGAGTTCTGGATGCGGACCTACGCACCCGGGCCCTCCGGCCTGGAAGACGGCCAGGCGACCATCGACGAGGCCTACCTGGAATACCGCTCGCAATCGCCCTGGAGCCTGCGCTTGGGCCGCTTCCAGGCCGCGTTCGGCATCAACGACATCATGAAGAAGTCGCTGGACCAGAACGACAGCACCAACTTCGACATCAGCTGGACCGACGGCATCTGGTGGCAATGGCGCGGCCAGGACTGGACCACGCATGCCATCGTGCGCCACAACGACCGCCGCGGCCCCACCGGCGCGCTGCGCCGCCCGCTGGACTTTGCCGACGGCGATTCGCGCGCCAGCCTGTTCATGGCGGTCGAGTCCCGGACCCCCATTGGCCCGCTGGTGCAACGCATGGTGACCATGACCTGGCTGCCGTCCGCACTGCGCACGGACGGCTTGGGCGAGCCGGCACTCGACGACTACCTGGCGCTCACCGCCAAGGCCGCCGCCGAATGGCCGCTGGGACAGGGCGGTACCCGGTTCCGGCTTGGCGGTGAATTGGGCTGGGCGGCGGACACACCGCGCCGCGCAGTGATGAACAGCGGCACGGGCGATGCCGACGCGCTTTCCTGGCAGACCTCCTTCAGCTTCATGGACGTCCTGCCCGACCACGACTTCGGCATCGTTTATGGCCGCGTCGCTGACGGCTGGCTGCTGTCAAGCGACTTCCGCCCCAACGATGAGCTGTTCGAGGCGCGCTGGGTCTGGCAGGCCAGCCCGGCCTGGCAGCTGGACGCACGCCTGCGCCGTCGCGAGGAGATCGACCTGCCCTCCGCCGTGGCGCAGCCCCGTCGCGACGATGACATCTACCTGCGTGCAACCTGGAAGTTCTGATCGGATCCGGCCACATTCACGATCAGTTAGACCCGCGCCATGAGCCGCCGTCGCCGCCAGCCACGAGCACCCGGAGTTCATCATCAACGTCAAGGAAACCGGCCACATCCTGCTGGTCGACTACTCCGACCTCGACAGCCTGAAGACCACCACCCTGCAAGCCGCGCGTTTCCTGCACGACGGCGGCTGGGACGTGACCAAGCGCTACTTCCTGACCGCCGCCAACAACAGCGACAAGATCGCCGTGGTCGATTCGCGTGATCAGAAGATGGCCGCGCTGGTCGATGTCGACAAGATCCCGCATCCCGGTCGCGGTGCCAACTTCTCGGTCTGGAGCGGCAAGAACCAGCGCTCGGCCATCGTCGTGGTGGATGACAAGACGCGCAAGCTGAGGAAGGTGCTGGACGATCCGCGCCTGATCACCCCGACCGGCAAGTTCAACGTCTACAACACGGTCAACGACGTCTACTGATTGCTGCCGGGTCAGCGTTCGACGCAAACGGCGGGAGGCCTTCGGGGCTCCCGCCGTTTTCTTGTGCGAGGCCGCAGGCTGCGTCCGGGAAAGGTGCCGATGCGGCGAAACGGCAGTCGCTGGCTCGCGCGGATCGGCAAAACCTTTTCATGCCAAAGCCATCACCGCCGACCGGGCGCGCGCCAGGTAGTCATCCTTGTTTTCCCCCGGCAAAGGCGCGACCACGGCACCGAAACGCGCGGTGCAGATCAGCGGTGCCGGCAGCAGGCTGCCCTTGGGCAGGCTGCGGCGGGCGTTGTCGAGGTACACGGCGACCGGTTCCACCTGCGGATGCGCGCAGGCCAGATGGTAGAGGCCGGACTTGAACGCGGCCGGCGACTCGCCGGGATGGCGGGTGCCTTCCGGGAACAGGATCAGCGAATCGCCGGCGCGCAGGGCGGCGTGCAGCGGGGCCAGCGGATCGTCGCCGCTGTTGTCGCGCTGGCGGTCGATCAGCACCGCGTTGAGGCCGTGGCGGGCGATCCAGCCGCGCAGGCCGCCGCTCCAGTAGTCACGCGCGGCCACCGGGCGGGTGCGTCGACGCTGTGCCGGCGGCAGCGCCGCCCACAGCGTCATCGTGTCCAGGTGGCTGCCGTGGTTGGCGAAGTAGATGCGTTGCCCGCCCTCCGGCCGGACGCCGATCCAGCGCGGATAGGCACCGATCAACAGGCGCGTCAGCAGCAGCAACAGGCGCGCCGTCACGGCGGCCGCGTCGACAGTTGCCGGGCGATGGCGCGGCTGCGCAGGATGCAGGTCAAGGCCGTGCCGATGGCGATGATCACCGCGCCCGGCAGCAGGACGTGCGTGCTGCCGCGCAGGTGCAGTTCCGCCGCGCCGAGCAGCAGGGCGGCGGTCATCACCGCCATGCGCTGCGGCTTGGCCTGCGGCCCGCGAAAGTCCTGCTCCAGGCCCAGCGCGCCGCCGAGCGCGCGGATGTAGGCGGTCAGCGCCGCCAACAGCGCCATCAGCCAGCCCAGCCAGGGCAGGCCGGCGGCGTGGCCGAGCGCGACCAGCAGCAGCGAATCGGCGATGCGGTCGGGTAGCTCGTTGTACAGCGCACCCGTGGGCGACTGCTTGCCGCCCTCGATCGCCACCATGCCGTCGAGCAGGTTGCACAACAGGCGCAGTTGCACGCACAGCGCGGCGAGAACGAAGCCGGCGGGCGTCGGCCAGGCCAGCAGCAGGACGGTCCCGATCAGGGCGAAGACGATGCCGAGGACGGAAATCCGGTTCGGCGTGATGGCGCTGGCGGCCAGCACGGCAGCCAGCCGCCTGGCCCAGCCGGCGTCGCGGGTGCGCAAGGGGCGGCGGTTGTCGGAACTCATTCAGTGCGCACGCGCATCGCGCTGGCGACGACGCGGCAGGTGGCTGCGCAGGAAGGTCATCTGGTCGGCGAGGATGTTGCGGTTGGACAGGATCAGGTGTTCGACCCAACTCGGCCGGTAGGGGATGGCGAGCAGCGGCATGTTGGCCTGCTGCGGCGTGCGGCTGCCCTTGCGCATGTTGCAGTGCTGGCAGGCGCTGACGACGTTTTCCCAATGATCGCGGCCACCGCGCGACAGCGGCACGACGTGGTCGCGGGTCAATTGATGGCGCGGAAGCTGCTGGCCGCAGTACAGGCACAGATAACTGTCGCGGGAGAACAGCGCGGCATTGCTGAGCGCCGGGGTCGGGTCGGCACCGCGCGAGCGCGCGTGGCCGCGTGCGGCGACGATCGGATGCAGGGCGATCACGCTCTGCCGGCCGCTGGCGCGGCTGATGCCGCCGTGGATGCGCAGGCAGGGTTGGCCTAGTGTCCAGGCCACCGCGTCGCGCACGTAGAGGCAGGTCGCGTCCTGCCAGGAAATCCAGTCGAGGATGCGGCCGCCGGCATCCAGCGACAGCACGCGGGTGGCGTGCAGGTCGGCGTGATGGACGGTCTCCACTGTCATGCGCTCTCCTGCGGATGATCCGGCACCACGCGGCGCGTGCGCCGTCGCGGAGCATAGCGGATTGCTGTGTCGTCGGTGTGTCGGCGTGCACGCCCGGCATTGCCAGGACCGGTCGCTGCGGGCAACCTGTCGCGCCCGTTCAACGCAGAGCCCGCCCGATGACCGCAGACGACCGCCTCGCCGACCTGGCACGCCACCTCGACAGCATGCCGCCGGTGCGCGCCATGGCGATCCGCATCGACGGCTGCGACGCCGCCGGCCTGGCGCTGTCCGCGCCGCTGGCTGCCAATGTCAACGACAAGGGCTGCGCCTTCGGCGGCTCGCTGACCAGCCTGATGACGCTGGCGGCCTGGGCCCTGGTCGACCTGCGCCTGGCGCAGGCCGGCCTGACCGGCGCCGAGATCTACGTGCAGGACTCCACCGTCCGCTATCTGGCCCCGGTGTTCGAGGACCTGCGCACACACAGCCGCCTGGCCGATGCGGAGCCCGGCTGGGAGACGTTCATCGACACCTTCCGCAGTCGCGGCCGGGCGCGCGCCAGCCTGCTGGCCGAGGTGCGCCTGGCCGACGGCCGGGTGGCGGCGAGCTTCGAGGGCCGCTTCGTCGCCAAGCAGCCGGCCTGACGGTCAGTCGCCCGGCGACAACAGTGCCCGCAGCGCCGGTAGTGCCAGTGCAACCCAGGCACGATATTGCGCCGCGCCCGGATGCAGGCCATCGCCGGCCAGCCAGTCCGGGTTGGCGTCGGCGCGCCGGCTGATGCCGCTGATGTCGACGAAGGCGACCTCGCGCTCGGCGCAGACCGCCTGTTTGACGGCGTTGAAGGCATCCAGTTCGGCGGCGATGCGGGCGCGCTCGCGGCCTTCGGCGAACGGCGTCACGCCCCAGTCGGGGATGGCCAGCACGAAGGTCCGCGCCGGGCGTCCGCCGGCCAGCGCGATGGCGCGTTCCAGCAAGGCGGCGAATTCGCTGCGGAACTGGACCAGCGGCCGGCCGCGATACTGGTTGTTGACGCCGATCAGCAGGCTGACCAGGTCCCAATGTCCGAGCGGCTCGGCGGCGTCCATCGCGGCGGCGAGTTCGTCGGTGGTCCAGCCGGTGGCGGCGATGATGCGCGGCGGCGCGATGGCGATGCCGGCCTCGCCCAGCCGCGCCGCCAGCACGACCGGCCAGCGCTCGGCCTCGGTGACGCCCTCGCCGATGCTGTAGGAATCGCCCAGCGCCAGATAGCGCAGCGGCTCAGGCGGCATGCTGGCTGGGCACATCGTCGGCAAGCCGCGCCAGCGCGCGTTCGATGCGCGCGAACACCTCGCGGATCTGCTCGGCCTCGGGCAGCAGGGTGACGCGGAAGTGGTTGCGATAGGCGACGTTGAAGCTGGAGCCGGGCACCACCAGCACGCCCTCGGTTTCCAGCAGGTCGAGGGCGAAGCGGTGGTCGTCGAAGCCGGCGACGCGGGCGAGGTCGACGCCGGGGAAGGCGTACAACGCGCCAGCCGGCACGACCAGGTCGAGATAGCGGCTGGCCGCCACCGATTCGATCACCGCGCGGCGCGACTCGTGCAGCCGCCCGCCCGGCGCGGTCAGCGCGGCGATGGTGTCCTCGCCCTGCAGCGCCGCCGGGATCGCCCATTGGCCGGGCACGTTGGCGCACAGGCGCAGGGCGCTGATCAGGTCCATCGCGTGCTGCAGGTCGGTGCAACGGCCCGGCTCGCCGGACAGCGTCACCCAGCCGACCCGGTAGCCGCAGGCGCGGTAGACCTTGGACAGGCCGCCGAAACTCAGGCAGGGCAGGTCGCCGGCCAGCGCCGACAGCGGATGGAAGCGGGCCTCGTCGTAGAGGATGCCGTCGTAGATTTCATCGGTCAGCAGCAGCAGATGATGGCGCTCGGCCAGTTCCACCAGCCGTTGCAGTAGTTCGCGCGGATAGCTGGCACCGGACGGGTTGTTGGGGTTGATCAGGACCAGGGCGCGGGTGTGCGGGGTGATCAGCTCGGCCATCTGCTCGGGGTCGGGCAGGAAGCCGTTCTCCGGCCGGCAGTCGTAATAGGCCGGGGTGCCGCCGTTGAGGATCGTCGCCGCGCTCCACAGCGGGTAGTCCGGGCTCGGCAGCAGCACTTCGTCGCCGTGGTTGAGCAGGGCGCGCAGGCAGACGTCGATCAGCTCGCTGACGCCATTGCCGATGAACACGCGCTCGACGCCGACATGCCGCGCGCCGCGCGCCTGCTGCTGCGCGGCGATGGCTTCGCGAGCCACCGCCAGGCCTTGCTGGTGGCAGTACGGATCGCTCTGCGCCAGATGCTCGGCCACCGCCGCCTGCAAGTGCGCCGGGGCGCGGAAGCCGAAGGCACCGGGGTTGCCGATGTTGAGCTTGATCAGGCGTCGGCCCTGCGCCTCCAGTTCGTGTGCGCGGCGGGCCAGTTCGCCGCGGATTTCGTAACGGACATCCTGCAGGCGCTGACTGACGCCGATGGAGCGGTGCGGCATGGGGCTGGATCGCGGGGAAAGGGCGCGCCAGCGTACCGCAAAGGCGGCCGCGCGTTCAGTCGGAACGGGCTCGATGGGCGCGGGGCGAGCGCCACAGGCACAGCGCGGCGAGTAGCGCCAGGGCCAACTCGACCGCCAACGCCGAGCACAGGAAAGTCGTCGAGATTCCATCCAGCGCCATGCCCAGCGCCCGCGCCAGGCCGATCCCGCCATAGGCAGCCAGACATAGCCACAGCCCGGCGCGATGGCGCTGTTCGCTGAGCGCGGTGGCGACGATGAACAGGCCGAGGCCGATCTCCAGCCCGCCGTAGAAGGCGCGCAGTTCGGTGGCGGCGACCGCGCCGGCCACCTCCATGCCGGCCGCCGCCAGCGTCGCGACCGGGGCGATCAGGCAGGCAATGCCGAAGCCGAGAAAACCGAGGCCGGCCAGCCAGAGGGTGAGGCGGGACAGTGTGCGCATCGAAGGCTCCTGTTGCGATGGGGAATGCCGCGTCGGGGCGTCCCGCCCTTGGTCTTGCAGGCGTGAACGGCGCACAATCGTGGCATGCCGTTTGTCCACACACCGTCAGCGCCGCTCGCCGCCCTCGGCTGGCGCGACGACCTGCCCGCCGCCGCTGCCCTGGCCTCGATGCCGCCGGGACGGCTGGCGCGGGTCGCCGCACAGCATCGCTCCGGCTACCGGGTCAGTGTCGGCGACGGGGAATTCGCGGTGCAGCCGCCGGCGGCCTGGCTGCGCCGGCGCATCGACCCCGAACT
>JBAYTD010000129.1:0-7651 GCA_041675805.1 Lysobacteraceae bacterium | reverse complement strand
GACCAGGACTTTCGGGTCGTCCTTGAGGTCGTGGATCACTTGCGCATCGTCGCTGTAGCGCTTGAAGCGCAGCAGCCGGCACAGCGGCTTGCGCGCCCGTTCGACCTCCACCAGCGGCAGCGTGTGGCCGTGCGCCTCGATGCTGCGGATGCCGAATTCGGGTTTTTCGTAATCCTTGCCGAGCCGGTGGAACAGCTCGTAACCGGCGGAAACGCGCTGCGCGCCGGGCAGGTGGGACATCCAGCTCTGCGGCTCGCCGAACATGCGCGCCGCAGCCTCCGCGCCATAAACCCAGGGGCTGAGCATCGCCCGCGTCAATTCGTGCATGCGATAGAGCAAGGGAGGACTCCCGTGGCCAGCAATGATGCGCTGCATCATCGCACAGGCCGCAAGCAGGCGGTACGATGCCGATCCCAGTTTTCCAAGGTCCGCGCATGGGCGTGGATCAACCCGACGGAGCCGCGTGCCATGACCAGCGTTCATGATTTCAGTGCCACGACCATCGATGGCGAGACGCGATCGCTGGCCGACTATCGCGGCCAGGTCGCCCTGGTGGTGAACACCGCCAGCAAATGCGGGTTCACCCCGCAGTACGAGGGCCTGGAGGCGCTGTACCGGAAATACGCAGATAAGGGTTTCGTCGTGCTCGGCTTCCCCTGCGACCAGTTCGGCCATCAGGAGCCGGGCGACGAGGACGAGATCCGCAACTTCTGCTCGCTGACCTATGACGTGTCGTTCCCGCTGTTCGCCAAGATCAAGGTCAACGGTGCCGAGGCGCATCCGCTGTATCGCTACATGAAGAAGGAGGCCAAGGGCCTGCTCGGCAGCGAGGCGGTGAAATGGAACTTCACCAAGTTCCTGGTCGACCGCGACGGCAAGGTGCGGCGTCGCTATGCGCCGACCGACACGCCGGAGAGCATCGAGAAGGACCTCGCAGCCCTGTTCTGAGCGCCGGCGCGGACTCCGCGGCGGGCCGAACTTGCTACGCTAACCGGCCCTCTCGCCTGGAAGTCCCGATCATGGATTCACTTGCCCGCAAGGACCTCGACAACGTCCTGCATCCGGCCACCAACCTGCACGCGCACCGGGAAAGCGGGCCGCTGGTCATCGAGCGTGGCGAGGGCATCCATGTCTACGACAGCCACGGCAAGCGCTATCTGGAAGGGCTGGCCGGCCTGTGGTGCGTGGCGGTCGGCTATGGCGAGCAGGCGCTGATCGATGCGGCGACCGCGCAGTTGCAGAAGCTGGCCTACGGTCATCTGTTTGCCTCGCGCAGCCACGAGCCGGGCATCCTGCTGGCGGAAAAGCTCAACCAGTGGCTGCCGCCCAGCCATCGCCACAGTGGGCCGTGGCGGATTTTCTACGGCAACTCCGGCTCCGACGCCAACGACACCCAGATCAAGCTGATCCGCTACTACAACAACGCCATCGGCCGGCCGCGCAAGAAGAAGATCATCAGCCGCCAGCGCGGCTACCACGGCGTCACCATCGCCTCGGCCAGCCTCACCGGCCTGCCCAACTTCCACCAGAATTTCGACCTGCCCATCGACGGCGTGCTGCACGCCGAGTGCCCGCATTACTACCGTTTTGCCGAGCCGGGCGAGAGCGAGGAACAGTACGCCGCGCGCCTGGCGGACAATCTGGAGGCGATGATCCTGCGCGAGGACCCGGACACCGTGGCCGCCTTCATCGCCGAGCCGATCATGGGGGCCGGCGGTCTGGTCGTGCCGCCGAAGGGCTACTTCGAGAAGGTCCGCACGGTGCTCGACAAGTACGACGTGCTGATGATCGACGACGAGGTGATCTGCGGCTTCGGCCGGCTCGGCGTCAATTTCGGCTGCGAGGCGGTGGGCATGCGTCCGGACACGATGTCGATGGCCAAGGCGCTGTCGTCCGCCTATCTGCCGATCAGCGCGGTGGCGGTGCCGGACTGGATGGCCGAGGCGCTGGTGGAGCCGAGCCGGCAGATCGGTGCCTTCGCCCACGGCTACACCTATTCCGGCCATCCCGTGCCCTGCGCGGTGGCGCTGCGCAATCTGGAACTGTTCGAGGAACGCGGCCTGGTGGCGCATGCGGCCGAAGTCGGCGTGCAGTTCCAGAGCCGGCTGACCGCGCTGCGCCGGCTGCCCTTCGTCGGCGACACCCGCGGCATGGGCCTGCTCGGCGGTTTCGAGATGGCGCGCGACGTGGCCGGCAAGGGCTTCTTCGCGCCCGAGGACAAGGCAGCGATCCGCGTTGCCGCGCTGGCGGCCGAGGAGGGCTTGCTGGTGCGCGCCCTGCCCGGCGACACCATCGCCATCTGTCCGCCGCTGGTCATCACCGCGCAGCAGGTCGATGAACTGTTCAACCTGCTCGAACGCGCGCTGGCGCGCTTCGCCGACGAGCAGGCCAGGCGCTGAGTCGAGCCGTCGCGCCGATCCTGCGGGCGTCGGCGCGGCGCGCATCATCGAACGAACGTCACAAACCTTGGCCAGAATCCGCGCATTCCGGATTCACGGGGCTGTGCATGTCTGTTCGTCTGCTGTGTCTGTTGCTGATCGTCTGTTCGTCGAGCGCGCTGGCCGAGGAGCGCCTGCGCCTGCACGGCTCCAACACCATCGGCGAGCGGCTCGCCCCGGAACTGGCGCGCGCCTGGCTGCGTGCCGAGGGTTTCGCCGACATCCTCGCGGTGCAGCGCGGGGCGGAGGAAATCGAACTGCACGGCCGCCAGGACGAGCGCCTGCGCATCGTCGAAATCAAGGCGCACGGATCGAGTACCGGCTTCGCCGGGCTGGCCTTCGGCATGGCCGACGTGGCCATGGCCTCGCGCCCCACCGGCGAGGGCGATGCTCCCGCCGCCACGCTGGGCCGGCTCGCCGACCCCCGCCAGGAAGTGGTGCTGGCGCTGGATGGCCTGGCGATCATCGTCCACCCGGACAGCGCGCTGCGCACCCTGCACAAGGCGCAGGTGAAGGCGATCTTCTCCGGTACGGCGACCGACTGGTCGCAATTCGGCGCGCCGGCCGGGCGCATCGCCCTGCATGCCCGCGACGGGAACTCCGGCACCTGGGAATCCTTCCGCGCCCTGGTGCTGGGCGACGCCGACCTGTCGCCGACGGCGGCGCGCTACGAAAGCACGCGCCAGCTTGCTCAGGCGGTGGCCGCCGATCCGAATGCCATCGGCTTCGTCGGCCTGGTCGGCACCGAGGGCGTGCGCGCGCTGGCGATCGCCGACGGCGGTGCCGCCATCGCGCCGCAGCGCGAGGACGTCGCGGTGGAGGACTATCCGCTGTCGCGCCGGCTGTATTTCTACCTGCCGCCGCAGCCCGACCCGCTGGCCCGCGCCTTCGTCGATTTCGCCCTCGGCGAGGCGGGGCAGGCGCTGGTGGAGCAGATCGGCTTCGTCTCGCAGAACATCCGCGCCTATGCCAGCACGCCGCGCAGCGACGCGCCGACCGACTATCGGCAGATGGTCGGCGGCGCGCAGCGGCTGTCGCTGAACTTCCGCTTCGATCAGGGCAGTGCGCGGCTCGACAGCAAGGCGCAGCGTGATCTGGACCGGCTGGTGCGCTTCATGGGCGAGCCGGCGCAGAAGGGCCGGCCGCTGCTGCTGATGGGCTTTTCCGACAGCGACGAAACCCTGCCGTACCTGGCGCTGAGCCTGTCCAATGATCGCGTCGATTTCGTCGCCGACCGCCTCGCCGCGCTCGGCCTGCATCCGGCCCGCGCACGCGGCATGGGCGGCACGGCACCGGTGGCGGCCAACGACAGCGCGCTGGGCCGCCAGCGCAACCGCCGCGTCGAAGCCTGGCTCGGCGCACCCGGCGACCGGGTCGCCGGCAGTCGCTGAAGCCGGCATGCCTGTCACCGCTTTGTCGTCCTGTATCGCCAGTATGTCGATCTGTGCGAGCCGGGCGGCGTGCGCTTTCTCGATTTCGCCGTCGATCCGGCGTTCGGACACTGCATCGACGGCCTGCTGCGGGTCGATCTGGCCTGCCTCAAGCCGGCCAAGCGCGCCCGTTACCTGGGGCCGGATTGCATGGATGTGACAGTTGGCGCAAAAGCTGAAACATTCCTGTCATCTGTTCCTGCTACCGTGTTAAACTGAAGTTAACCTGTGGATTTCCCAACCACTTTCATTCGGGATCCCGCCCCAGGCCGCCACCGGCAACACCCAACTTCTTGCATTCCCTTGCCTTCCCGTCGCCTTGTGCGCCGGCAAGCGCAGTGCGGCAGGACGCCGCATCCGTTCGGGCTTTTCGTCACGTTTCTTTCGTCAACTAGGGCCACCACCATGACCAACCGCAACACGCTCAGGCTGTCGCGCCTCACCATCGGCCTCGCCATCGCACTGGCCGCCGCGCCGGCGTTCGCGCAGCAGACCTCCTCCGCCATCGGCGGTCGCATCCTGGCGACCGAAGGCGCGCCGGTGACCGGTGCCGAAGTGATCATCGTGCACACGCCGTCGGGCACCACCAGCCGCGCCCAGACCGATGCCGAGGGCCGCTTCTCCGCTCGCGGCCTGCGCGTCGGCGGTCCGTACACCGTCACTATCATCAAGGACGGCTACCGCACCGAGACGCAGGAAAACGTCTACCTGACCCTGAACGACACCTCCCAAGTCAGCCTGCAGATGGTCCCCACGACGACCAGCCTCGACGCCATCGAAGTGGTCGGCAGCGCGGTGACCAGCGTGTTCAGCACCGAGAAGATGGGCACCGGTTCCAACGTTACCCGCGCCCAGATCGAAGCCCTGCCTTCCGCCAACCGCAACATCCAGGACTACATCCGGCTCGACCCGCGCGTCGCCCAGACCGACAAGGTCGATGGTGCCATTTCCGCCGGTGGCCAGAATTCGCGCTACAACGTGATCCGCATCGACGGCATCAGCTCGAACGACCCGTTCGGCCTGGAAGCCAACAACCTGCCGACCAACCGCCAGCCGGTCTCGATGGACGCCATCGAGGAAATCAGCATCGACCTGGCCAACTACGATGTCACCACCACCGGCGGCACCGGCGTGGTCGTCAACGCCGTCACCAAGTCCGGTACCAACAACTTCGGCGGCAGCGTCTACTACACCCTGCGCGACAAGGACTGGGTGGCTGACGATCTCGACGAGAACGGCGGCGGCAACTTCGCCGGCTTCGATCAGGAAGAAACCTACGGCCTGACCTTTGGCGGCCCGATCCTCAAGGATCGCCTGTTCTTCTTCGCCAACTACGAGAAGTTCACCCGCAGCGCGCCGGGCACCAGCCTGACCGGCACGCCGTATGGCCTCGGCCGCATCACCGATGCCGACATCGCCCGCGTCCAGGCGGCGGCGTCCGCCTTCGGCTTCGACGCCGGCTCGCTGGATGCCCCGGCCAACAAGACCGACGTGGAAGAGTACGCGGTGAAGCTGGACTGGAACATCTCCGACAACCATCGCGCCGCCTTCCGCTACAGCCAGATGGAAGAGGTGGTGCCGAAGTTCCCCGGCATCGGCTCCGGCAACATCTCCCTGAGCAGCCACTGGTATGACCAGGCCAAGGAGTTCAAGTCGGTGGTCGGCGAACTGTTCAGCGACTGGAGCGAAAGCCTCTCCACCGAGCTGAAAATTTCCCAGCGCAACTACGACTCGGTTGCCCAGCCGTACTCCAACACCCCGTACATCCGCATCAACGGCTTCCCGAACAACGCCAACCTGCGTTTCGGCACCGAGCAGAACCGTCACGTCAACGTGATCGAAACCGAGCAGTTGAGCGTTTTCGCCGCCGCCACCTGGTACGTCGGCGACCATGCGGTCAAGTTCGGCTTCGACCATGAGAACAACGATATCCTCAACTTCTATGGTCGCGACCTGAACGGCGTCTGGACCTTCAACACCCTGGAGGATTTCGAAGCCGGTCGCGCCAACCAGTACCAGTTGCGCGCCCCGCGTGCCGGCGGCAGCTACGACGATATCCCGGCCGAGTACGAACTGCGCAACACCGGCTTCTTCCTGCAGGACACCTGGGCGGTCAACTACAACCTGACCTTGATGCTCGGCCTGCGTTACGACAAGCCGTCCTTCGGCGATGATCCGATCTACAACCCGCGCATCGAAGAGCTGTACGGCCTGGACAACACCAACACCGTCGATGACGGCCTGTTCCAGCCGCGCTTCGGCTTCAACTACACCTTCGACAGCGAGCGTCCGACCCAGGTCCGCGGCGGCGTCGGCCTGTTCCAGGGTGCCAGCCCGAACGTCTGGCTGGCGGGTGCCTTCCAGAACACCGGCCTGAACTTCGTCGAATACAACCTGCGCGGTGCCCAGGTGCCGGCGTTCAACCCCAACGTGCCGCCGAGCATCCCGACCACCCCGGGCAGCACGCCGCTGATCGTCGCCGACATCATGGAGCCGGGCCTGAAGCTGCCGTCCGTGTGGAAGGCCAACCTGGCGTTCGATCACGAACTGCCGTGGCATGGTCTGGTCGCCTCGGCCGAGGTGCTGTTCACCAAGAACAAGGACGCGCTGTGGTTTGATCGCCTGGATGTCGGCACGCCGACCGCCTACGGCCAGGACGGCCGCGCGATCTTCTGGAACGCGGCCGGCCTCAACCCGGCCAACTCCGGTCGTTTCGGCATCGAGAACGGCACCAATGGTGCCGGCAACCGCGCCAACAAGCCGAGCGATGTCAACCAGGCCATCGTGATCCGCAACACCTCCAAGGGCGGCGGCCAGCAGCTCACCCTGAGCCTGTCCAAGCCGATGATCGACACTTGGGCGTGGACCGTCGGCTACACCTACACCCACGCCACCGAGTTCAGCCCGGCCACCAGTTCGCAGAACTCCTCCAACTGGAACAACTCGCTGGTCTTCCAGACCAACACCCCGGAAGCCTTCAATTCGCGTTATGCGATCAAGGACCGTTTCACCGGCGTGCTGACCTGGCAGAAGACGCTGTTCGGCGACAACAAGACCTCCGCGTCGATGTTCTACGAAGGTCGCTCGGGTCGTCCGTTCAGCTACATCTTCTACAACGACATCAACGGCGACAGCGCCGGCACCAACGACCTGTTCTACGTGCCCAATGGTCCGGGCGACGTGCTGTGGACCGGCGGTGCCGCGATGGAGCAGGCGTTCTTCGACTGGCTGGCACAGAATCCGGAGCTTCAGGCCTACCAGGGCCGCGTGGCTCCGGCCAACGCGTTCCGCGCAAGCTGGGTCAACACCTTCGACCTGCGCCTGAGCCAGGAGATCCCGGGCTTCATGAAGGGCCACAAGGCCGAGATCACCCTGGACATCATGAACGTCGGCAACCTGATCGACAGCGACTGGGGCCAGATCAACGACTACGGCTTCTTCGCCACCCGTCGCGTCGCCAACTACGCGGGTATCGACCCGACCACCGGCAAGTACGTGTACAACTTCACCGGCAGCACCGATGACGAGTCCCTGCTGGAAATCAACAACGACGGCGTGAACACCGGCGTGTCGCGCTGGTCCGTGATGCTGGGCCTGCGCTACAAGTTCTGATCTTCCGCTACAAGCAACGCTTCATCGGCCCGGACTTGTTCCGGGCCGTTTTTTTGTGCGCCCGGCACGGGCGCACTCTTGGAGGTGCAAGTCCTCCCGTGAGCTGGCCACAGCGAGCGAAGTGAAGCGCAACTGCGTGAGGGTGACCGAGCGTGGGGAGGAAGCGTGGAT
>JBAYTD010000128.1:0-7662 GCA_041675805.1 Lysobacteraceae bacterium | reverse complement strand
TTGTCGATCTTGCGTCCCGGCAGCAGCCTGGCCAGACGCTGGTTCAGCGGATGCAGTTGCGCGCGCAGCCGGGTCGCCACCGCATTGGCCTGCGAGGACAGCACCAGGCGTTCCTCGAGCTCGTCGCGCGGATACAGGCTCAGCGACTCCGGCTGCTCGGCCGCGCCCTTGCGCGTGGCCACGAGGCCGGCACCGAGCACGGCGGCAAAACGGGTTTCCACGCTGACCCGGCGCAGACGCAGTTCGCGCAGGGCGTCCAGGCAGCGCTGCTCGTCGCGCGCGCCGCGCGCCGAGCGGGCGCGCTCGAACAGTGCGGCGTCGAGGGCATCGAGGATGCGCACGCCGGCCGGCCCCAGTTCACGCTGCACCAGACTGCGCAGGCGAGTGATCAGCGGGGGCTGCGCGCCCTCAACCATCAGCCCGCGTCCGATCCGTCGCGCCGGCAGCGCGCATCAGGGAAAACCCGTCGTTCACCGCGGAAACGCCTCGACCTGCGCGGTGTCGATGGCGCGCTCGACCAGCATCACCGGGATGCCGTCGACAACCGGATACACGGTGCGGCCATCGCGCGTGATCAGCCCGCCATCGAGGCCATCCTCGACCTGGCTGCCGTCGGCGTGGCGCAAGGCACCGGCACGCTGCGCCTCGCGCAGGGCGTCGAGTTGCGCCGCCGCCAGCGGCGTCACCGGCTGCCGGCTGGCCGGGCAACAGAGAATCTCCAGAAGTCGCTTGTCCAGTGCCATGACCACTCCCTGTTGCGGCGACGGCGCGCCGATGTCCATGCGTTTCCGATTCTGTCAGGGCATTCTTGCCACTACAATACGCTTTTGCGAGACGGCAATGACCGATACCTTGGCCGCCCCCCCGCTCGTCGGCGTGGTGATGGGGTCGCGCAACGACTGGGACACGATGCAGCACGCGGTCGAGCGACTGAAGGCGCTCGGCGTGGCGCATGAAGTGCGCGTGGTCTCCGCGCACCGCACGCCCGAGCTGTTGTTCGACTACGCCGACAAGGCGCAGTCGCGCGGCCTGCGGGCGATCATCGCCGGTGCCGGCGGTGCCGCCCACCTGCCCGGCATGCTGGCGGCGAAGACGATGCTTCCGGTGCTCGGCGTGCCGGTGCAGTCGCGCGCGCTCAATGGCCTGGATTCGCTGTTGTCGATCGTGCAGATGCCGGCCGGCGTGCCGGTCGCCACCTTCGCCATCGGCAGCGCCGGGGCCGCCAACGCCGGCCTGTTCGCCGCCGCTCTGCTGGCCCCGCAGCATCCCGCCATCGCCGCCGCGCTGCGCGCCTTCCGCCACAAGCAGACCGACGACGTGCTCGCCCATCCCGACCCGCGCCTGCCATGAGCCAAGCCACGGTCGGCATCCTCGGCGGCGGCCAGCTCGCCCGCATGCTGGCCCTGGCCGGCGCGCCGCTGGGGCTGCGCCTGCTGGTCCTCGACAACCTCGCCGACGCCTGCGCGGCACAGGTTGCGCCGCTGCTGAAGGCCGACTTCCGCGACGCCGACGCGCTGGCGCGCTTCGCCGAACGCATCGATGTCGCCACCTTCGACTTCGAGAACGTGCCCGCCGACAGCGCGCAATGGCTGGCGGCGCGCATTCCGGTGCATCCCTCGCCGGCGGCGCTGGCGGTGGCGCAGGACCGGCTGGCGGAAAAAAGCCTGTTCCTCGACCTCGGCATCGCCACCCCGCGCTTCTCGGCGGTGGCCTCGCGCGTCGACCTCGACCGCGCGCTGGCCGACATCGGCGCGCCGGCGATCCTGAAAACGCGCCGGCTCGGCTATGACGGCAAGGGCCAGTTCCGCCTGCGCGACGAATCCGACGCCGATGCCGCCTGGGCGGCGCTGGGCGCGCAGTGCGACCAGGTCGGTCTGATCCTGGAAGCCTTCGTCGAGTTCCGCCGCGAGCTGTCGGTGATCGCCGTGCGCGGCCGTGACGGCGAGTTCCGCACCTGGCCGCTGACCCGCAACTGGCATCTCGACGGCATCCTCTGCGCCAGCCTTGCTCCGGCCCGCGTCAACGATGCGCTTGCCGCCCGCGCCGAGGACAGCGCACGGCGCATCGCCGAGGCGCTGGATTACGTCGGCGTGTTCGCGCTGGAACTGTTCGACGCCGGCGACGGCCTGCTCGCCAACGAGATGGCTCCGCGCGTGCACAACTCCGGCCACTGGACCATCGAAGCTGCCGCGTGCAGCCAGTTCGAGAACCATCTGCGCGCCATTCTCGGCCTGCCGCTGGGCAGTACCGCAGCACGCGGCGTCGCCTGCATGCTGATCTGGGTCGGCGAGTTGCCCGACCCGACGCCGCTGCTGCGTCGCCCCGGCGGACATTGGCACGACTACGGCAAACCCCCGCGCCCAGGACGCAAGGTCGGTCACGCCACCGTGGTCGCCGACAGCGAAGCCGACCTCGCCGGACAACTGGCCGCCTATGCGCGCGACAGCGGATTGGAGACGATGATCGCGCCGGTGCTGGCGGCGCTGCGCGGCGAGGGCTGAGGACGCGCGGCGGTCATCGCGCCGCCGTGATCCGCGCCTCGTTCAGCCGACCGGCAGCGACAAATAGGTCGCCACGCCATCGAGGAACATCTGCACCGACAGCGCCACCAGCAACATGCCCATCAGCCGCTCGACGGCGATCAGCACGCGCCGGCCGAGCAGGCGATACAGCCAGGTGGCGGAAAACAGGATCAGGGCGGTGGCCGCCCAGGCGAGGATCAGGGCCAGGCTCCAGTCGCCCATGCGATCCGGCTGCTGGGTGCCGAGCAGCATCACCGCCGCCATGCCGGACGGCCCGGCGACCAGCGGGATGGCCAGCGGCACGATGAACGGCTCGCCGTCGCCACTGTCGCCAAACAGGCCCTCCGCCGGCGGGAAGATCATCCGCAGGCCGATCAGAAACAGCACGATGCCGCCGGCGATGGATACCGATTCCTGGCGCAGGTGCATCGCCGCGAGCAGGTACTGGCCGGCCCACAGGAACACGAACAGCACGCTCAGCGCGATCAGCAGTTCGCGCGCCAGCACGAAGCGTCGGCGCTGCGGCGTCAGCGGCTTGAGCAGGCTGAGGAAAACCGGGATGTTGCCGAGCGGGTCGAGGATCAGGAACAGCAGGATGGCGGCGGACAGCGTGGTCACGCGCTCACCGCCAACACCTCTCCGCGATGCGCCGCGCCGCTGGCGGCGAGCAGGTGGACGCAGGCCGGCGCATAGGTCGACGGCGGCGGCCACAGGCCCGGATCCTCGCCGAACCAGGCCGATGCACGCAGCGCCGTGCGCATCGGCCCGGGCCGCAGCCCGTGGATGCGCACCGGCCCACCGGCCTGCTCGGCGGCGAGCATCGACACCGCTGCCTGCAAGCCGTTCTGGGCGATGCCGTAGGCACCCCAGTAGGCGCTGGCGGTCATCGCCGGATCGTTCAGCATGAACACCACCGCGGCATCATCGCCGCGACCCAGCCAGGGCAGGCAGGCGCGGGTCAGTTGCAGCGGCGCGGACAGGTTGACGTGCAGGGCGCGCAGCCAGTCCTGCGGCGCGGTGTTGGCCAGCGAGCTGAGGCCCTTGAACGCCGCCGCCGCGTGCAGCACGCCATCGAGGCGGCCGCATTCGGAGCCGATGCGCTCGGCCATCTCGGCGTAGTCGTCGCCGCTGGCACCTTCCAGGTCGAGCGGATACAGCGCCGGCGTCGGTCCGCCGTCGGCGACGATGGCGTCGTAGACGCGATTCAACTTGGGCACGCGGCGACCCAGCAGCACCACGCTGGCACCGGCCGCTGCGCAGGCGCGCGCGGCGGCCTCGCCCAGCCCGCCGTAGGCACCGGTGACCAGGATCACCCGCCCGGCCAGCGCATCGGCCGCCGGTTGCAGTTGCCCGATGTCCATCTCAGGCCGCCTTCTGCGCCTCGGCGACGATCTGCTGCAACTCGCCCTGGGCGTGCAGCTCGACAATGATGTCGCAGCCGCCGATCAATTCGCCATTGACGAACAGTTGCGGGAAGGTCGGCCAGTTGGCGTAGCGCGGCAGATTGGCGCGCACCTCGGGATCCTCCAGCACGTTGACGTGGGCGAAGCGCGCGCCGCAGGTCTTCAGCGCCTGCACCGCGCGGCTGGAGAAACCACACATCGGAAACTGCGGCGTGCCCTTCATGAAAAGCACGATGGGCTGGCTTTCGACCAGCGAGCGGATACGGTCAATGACGGTCATGGAAACTCCATGTCGACGCCGCCGCGACGACACTGCCGCCGGCGGCCAAGGGGGAAGGTTCAGTTCCGTGGCGCGGAAAGCCGACGGGATTGGTACCATTTTCCCACAGGCGCACCGGCAACGGTGAATGCCGCCACCCGCCCACCGACGAGAGAACGATCATGGCCTTCGAACTTCCCCCCCTTCCGTACGCCCGTGACGCGCTGGCGCCGCACATTTCCGCCGAAACCATCGATTACCACTACGGCAAGCACCATCAGGCCTACGTCACCAACCTGAACAACCTGATCAAGGGCACCGAGCACGAAAACGCCGACCTGGAAACCATCATCCGGCAGAGCAGCGGCGGCCTGTTCAACAACGCCGCCCAGGTCTGGAACCACACCTTCTACTGGCACTGCCTGTCGCCGAACGGCGGCGGCCAACCGACCGGCAAGCTGGCCGAGGCCATCGACGCCGCATTCGGCTCCTTCGATGCCTTCAAGGAAGAATTCACCAAGACCGCCATCGGCACCTTCGGCTCCGGCTGGGCCTGGCTGGTGCAGCGCACCGATGGCAGCCTCGCCCTGGTCTCCACCGGCAACGCCGCCACCCCGCTGACCGGCACCGACACCCCGCTGCTGACCTGCGACGTGTGGGAACACGCCTACTACGTCGATTACCGCAACGCCCGTCCGAAGTACGTCGAAGCGTTCTGGAACCTGGTCAACTGGGACTACGTCAGCAGCCAGATGGCCTGATCGCCCCCCCGGCGCGCGATCACGACGGCGGCTGCGGCCGCCGTCGTCCGTTTCAGTACCCGGAAACGCTTGGCTCAACAGGCGACGGCGAGTTGCGCCAGCGTGCGGGCGCGTGGATCGCCGTTCAACGCCGAACCCATGCGGTTGACGACATAGGCCACGCCACGGGCGGTCGTCGGATCGGCGAAACCGAAACTGCCGCCCCAGCCGCTGTGCCCGAAGGCGTCCGCGTGAGGGCCGTACAGACCACCGCGATTGAGCGCGACGCCGGCCGCCCACTGCCGGTCGCCGAGCATTTCGTCATGCGCACGACCGCGCGGGCGGACCATCGCGGCGATGCCCGACGGCGACAGGATGGACGCCCCATCCAGCCCGCCACCATGCGCCAGCGCCGCGTACAGTCGCGCCAGGCCATCGGCGCTGGCGTGCACGTTGACCGCCGGAATCTGCGCCGCGCGCCAGTCGGGACGATTGGCGGCGGTCGCGTCCGGCGACGGGTTGACGGTCGGCCTGATGGCGATGGCGTTGAGGCTCGCCGGGCGCAGATCCTCCCGTGGCGGCACGATCCAGGCGACATCGTCGATCCGCCCGGCCGGCGCACCCAGGAACAGATCCGCCCGCAGCGGCCCGGCGATGCGCTGCTCGGTGTAATCGCGCGGCATCAGCCCGGTGACCTCAGCCGGTGTTCTGCACCCCGGCGGCGATGCCGTTGACGGTGCTGGCGAGGGCGTGGAACAGGGCGTCGTCGGGGCGCTCGGCGGCGCGCCAGCGGCGCAGCAGGTCGACCTGCAACAGGCTGATCGGGTCGACGTAGGGATTGCGCAGGCGGATCGACAGCGCCAGGCGGCGGTCGTCGGACAGCAGTTCGTCGCTGCCGCGGATCGCCAGCACGGCGTCGCGGGCACGCTGGAATTCGCCGGCGATGCGGGCGAAGAACGGTCGATGCAGGTCGCCGGCCAGTTCCGAATAGGCCTCGAAGATGCCCAGGTCGGCCTTGGCCAGCACCATCTCGACATCGTCGATCAGGGTGGCGAAGAACGGCCAGTCGCGGGCCACTTCGGCCAGCGCGTCGCGCCCTTCGCGTTGCACCGCTTCGTCCAGCGCCGCGCCGACGCCGTACCAGGCGGTCAGCATGGAACGGTTCTGCGACCAGGCGAACACCCACGGAATCGCGCGCAGCGACTCCACCCCGGCCTGGCCGCCGGCGGCGCGCTTGGCCGGCCGCGAGCCGAGCTTGAGCCGCTCGATGACGTCGATCGGCGTCGCCAGGCGGAAATAGGCGACGAAATCCCGATCCTCGTGGACCAGGGCGCGATAGACCTCGCGCGAGCGCTGCGCCAGCGCGGTGGCCAGCGCCCGCCAGCGTTCCTCGCGCGGCTCCGGCGGGCGCGGCCGCAGCGAGGCGCGCAGCACCGCGCCGGTGGCCTGTTCGAGGTTGCGCAGGGCCAACGCGCGGATGCCGTACTTGCGATGGATGACCTCGCCCTGCTCGGTCAGCCTCAGCACGCCGTTCACCGAGCCGCGTGGCGAGGCGATCACCGCGCGCTCGGTCTTGCCGCCGCCACGGCTGGCGGAACCGCCGCGACCGTGGAAGAACACCAGTTGCACCCCGGCCTCGCGGGCCAGCGTCGACAGCGACACCTGGCAGCGCTGCACCGCCCAGCGCGAGGCCAGCATGCCGGCGTCCTTGGCGCTGTCGGAATAGCCCAGCATCACGATCTGCCGATCACCGCGCGCGGCGAGGTGACGGCGATAGTCGGGATCGGCCAACAGCGCGGCCATCACCTCCGGCGCGCGGTACAGGTCGTCGACGGTCTCGAACAGCGGCGCGACGTCGATCGGCGTCGCGCCATCGGCTTCGCAGTCGCCGGCGATGCGCGCCAGCGCCAGCACCGCCAGCGCATCGGCGACGTGCCGGCTCATGCTGACGATGTACGGACCGAAGGCGTGCTCGCCATCGCGGCGGCGCAGTTCGGCGCGGGCGCGGAACACGTCGAGCACGGCGCGCGCCGCTTCCGCCTGCGGCCGGCCCGGCTGGCGGACGCCGCGCCACAGCGCCGACAGACACTCGATCCGCCACGCCAGCGGGCGCTCGGCCCAGTCCGGCTCGTCCAGCAAGGCGGCCAGCGCCGCCTCGTGCATGCGCGAGTCCTGGCGCAGATCCAGCGCGGCGAGATGGAAGCCGAACGCCTCGACACGATCCAGCGTGCGGCGCACGGCGAAGGCACCGGCATGCGCGCCCTGGTGCGCCAGGAGGCTGGCGTGGATCAGGGCGAGGTCGTCGCGGAACTCCCCGGCGTCGGCATAGGCCTGGGCCGGGTCGCCGCGCCCGCGCGCCAGGCGCAGCAGGGCGAGCAGGCGCGCGCCCATCAGGGTCAGCAGTTGCCGGTACGGCATGTTGGCGTGGCGCGACTTCAGCGTCGCCGCGGCCTGCGGCAGCAGGGCCACGTAGGCGTCGATACGTTCGAGCACGGCGCGATCCACCGCCACCCGCTCCAGCGACTGCGTCAGCACGGCGGCCAGTTGCCGCAGGTCGCGGCGATAGGCCTCCAGCACCAGCCGGCGCTGCGCATCCAGGGTGGCGCGGATGGTTGCCGCGCCGACGTTGGGATTGCCGTCCATGTCGCCGCCGACCCAGGAGCCGAAGCGCAGCGGTGCCGGCGGCAGCGCCGCGGCGGCCGGCCCCAGCGCCGCACGCAGGGCCTCCATGTAGGCCG
>JBAYTD010000127.1:0-7691 GCA_041675805.1 Lysobacteraceae bacterium | reverse complement strand
TGGACTTCTCACCCATCCGCAGACGCCCGCACAAGTCACCTGCGCACACTGTCAAAGATCAAAAGACCAAGGCCTCAACGCCTTGACCCCCTTCACCCCAGTCTCCTGAAGCGAGCCGCCCATTATAGGGCGTTTTTGGAGTCCGTCAACACCTTCGTGCCAACTTTTTTCCTCCCTCCCTTCGCCCGGGCTGCCCGGCGAGCGGGCCTTCCTGACGAAGGGGCGCGCACTCTACACCGTCGGGTCGCGGCTGTGAAGCCCCTCGTCTGAATGATGATCGCTTCGTGTAAGGTGGCGCTGCGTCCCCGAACCCGAGGAGCCCTGAGCATGCGCCTGCGACGATTGGCGGCCCGATCCCTCCTGCTGCTGGGCTGCGCGATGCCCGCGCTCGCCGGCGCTGCGGGCTCGGCACCGGCCACAGGCTGGGTCGAGTTGGCCGGCCAGCGCTACACGGTCGAGCTGGCCACCGACGAGTACGCGCGGATGCGCGGGCTGATGTTCCGCGAGTCGATGGCGGTCGACGCTGGCATGCTGTTCGTGTTCGAGGTCGAGCAGCCGCTGGCGTTCTGGATGAAGAACACGCTGATCGCGCTGGACATCCTCTACTTCGACGGCCGTGGCGAGCTGGTGTCGGTATCGGCCGACGCGCAACCGTGCAGGACCCGCTACTGCCCGAGCTACCCGAGCGCGGGACCGGGCCGTTACGTGCTCGAACTCAACGCCGGCGAGGCCGCGCGCCTGGGCGTGGCAGCCGGCACGAAGCTGATCTTCGGCCCCGGCATTCCGGGCGCGCCCCTTGATTGACCGCCGACGGGAGGCCACATGTCCGCCATGAACATGCATCCTGACGACCTCCAGTGGGAGCACCTGATCCAGCTTCCCGACGAACACATCCCGCTGCTGTCCGCCGTCCTGCTGATCGCCCGCGACGAGTACCCGGACCTCGACGCCGGGCACTACGAGACGCAGATCGCTCATCACGCACAGACGCTGGCGGTGCGCCTGGGCGATCAGGCGGAGCCGCGCGCGCGGCTGGCCGAGCTGAACCGCTACCTGTTCCAGGAACAGGGCTTCGCCGGCAACCAGCAGGACTTCTACGATCCGCGCAACAGCTATCTCAACGACGTGCTCGACCGTCGCCTCGGCATCCCGATCTCGCTCGGCATCCTGCAGATGGAACTGGCGCGGCGACTGGGGCTGGACCTGGCGGGCGTGTCGTTCCCCGGCCATTTCCTCGTCCGCATGCCGGTCGAGGGCGGGTTGCTGGTGATCGATCCCTACCACCAGGGCCGCTCGCTGGACGCCGAGGAGCTCAAGCTGCGCGCGCGTCCGCACCTGGGCGGCAACGACATCGACGACCAGCAACTGCTCGACATCCTCGCTCCGGCCGGGCATCGCAGCATCCTGGCGCGGATGCTGCGCAACCTGAAGGCGGTCTACGCCGAACGCGAAGCCTGGGACAAGGCGGTGCGCTGCGCCGACCGCCTGGTGCGGCTCGATCCGACGCAGCCGGAAGAACTGCGCGACCGCGGCCTCTACTATCTGAACATGGGCCACCGCCTGGCGGCGCAGCGCGACCTCGGCACCTACCTGCGCCTGCACCCGCAGGCCGAGGATGGCGACAGCGTCCGCGAACTGCTGATCGACGCCGGTGCGACGCCGATGCGCCTGAACTGATTCCGTCGCGGCCGCCGCTCAGCCGATCTCGACCATCTCGAAATCGGCCTTGCCGACGCCGCAGTCCGGGCAAACCCAGTCCTCGGGCACCTCGTCCCAGCGCGTGCCCGGCGCGATGCCGTCCTCCGGCCAGCCATCGGCCTCGTTGTAGATGAATCCGCAGACCACGCACATCCAGGACAAGAAAGGCAGATCGGTGACAGCATTCGGGGACATGGACACGAGCGGCGACATGAGGGCGGCGGATTGTCCCATCGCCCCGCCGGCGAAGAAAGCCGACGCATGAACGGGCCGCGACTGCGCGGGCTGTACCTGATCACGCCGGACCTGTGCGACACGCGGGAACTGCTGGCGGTCACGACGCCTGTGCTGGCCGCCCGCCCGGCGCTGCTGCAATACCGCAACAAGCAGGCCGACGCCGCCCTGCGCCGGGCGCAGGCGCGCGCGCTGCTCGCGCCGTGTCGCGACCACGGCGTGCCGCTGATCATCAATGACGACCAGGCGCTGGCGGCGGAACTCGGCGTCGGTGTGCACCTGGGCAGGGATGATGGCGACCTGCGCGCGGCGCGGGCGCGCCTGGGCGAGGCGGCGTTGATCGGCGTGTCCTGCTACGGCGACCTCGAACGAGCGCGCGCCGCAGTGGCCGACGGGGCCAGCCATGTCGCCTTCGGCAGTGTGTTCGCCTCGTCGACCAAGCCGGACGCGCCGCGCGTCGCGCTGGCAACGCTGCAACGGGCCAGCGCGGAACTGCCGGTACCGGTCTGCGCCATCGGCGGCATCGATCTCGACAACGCGCCGGCCCTGCTGGCGGCGGGCGTCGATCTGCTGGCGGTGATCCAGGACGTGTTCGGCCACGCCGATCCTGCTGCGCGGGCGCGCGCCTACGCGAGGCTGTTCGACCGCCGCTGAGCGCGAGCGCGCGGCCCGGATGCAGGACGGCCCGCGCGAGGCGGGCCGTCTCGGTTGCGCGGTTTGCCAGCGGATCAGCCGGCGGCGACCAGGGTGCGGGTCATGTCCAGCATGCGGTTGGAGAAGCCCCACTCGTTGTCGTACCAGCTCAGCACCTTGACCAGCGTTCCGCCCATGACGCGGGTCTGGGTGGCGTCGTAGATCGAGCTGCGCGGATCGTGGTTGAAGTCGATCGACACCAGCGGCTGCGTGTTGACGCCGAGGATGCCCTTCAGCGCACCGTTGGCGGCTTCGTTGACGACGGCGTCGATCTCTTCCGTGCTGGTGGCGCGGGCGGCGACGAAGCTCAGGTCGACCACCGAGACGTTGATCGTCGGCACGCGCATGGCGAAGCCGTCCAGCTTGCCGTTCAGCTCCGGCAGCACCAGGCCGACGGCGGCGGCGGCACCGGTCTTGGTCGGGATCTGGCTCATCGTCGCGCTGCGCGCGCGGCGCAGGTCGCTGTGGTAGACGTCGGTCAGCACCTGGTCGTTGGTGTAGGCGTGGATGGTGGTCATCAGGCCATGCACGATGCCGATCTTCTCGTGCAGCACCTTGGCCAGCGGGGCCAGGCAATTGGTGGTGCAGGAGGCGTTGGAGATCACCTGCATGCCGGCCTTGATCCGATCATGGTTGACGCCGTAGACGAAGGTGCCGTCGACGTCGCTGGCGCCCGGCGCGGAGATGATGACCTTCTTCGCCCCGGCGGCAATGTGCGCGCCGGCCTTGGCCTTGGAGGCGAACAGGCCGGTGCATTCGAGCACCACATCGACGCCCAGCTCGCCCCACGGCAGCTTGGCCGGATCGCGCTCGGCGAACACGCGGATGCGATCGCCATTGACCACCAGGTTGCCGTCCTCCACCGTCACCGTGCCGGGGAAGCGGCCGTGCGCGGTGTCGTACTGGGTCAGGTGCGCATTGGTCTGCGCGTCGCCGAGATCATTGATCGCCACCACATCGAATTCGCCGGCGCGGCCGGACTCGTGAATGGCGCGCAGCACGTTGCGACCGATGCGACCGTAACCGTTGATGGCGATCTTGATGGCCATGATGCGGAAGACTCCTTGAGCGAAGTGTTTTGGGGAATGTGCGCCGGAACCGTCGGCGCGGATGATCCGGGCATTTTAACAAGGCGGGAGAAAGCCTGCCGGCGGCGCTCAGGGCGTCGGCGCGGGCTCGTGGAAAATCGCCGTGCCGCGAGCGCCGTCGCCGCGCAGCCAGCCGCGATACATGCCGCTGGTATTGAACGGCAGGGCGATGTTGCCCTCGGCATCGACGGCGATCACGCCGCCATCGCCGCCCAGCGCCGGCACTTGGCGCAGCGTCACTTCCTCCGCCGCCGTCCGCAGGGCGACGCCGCCGTAGGCGACCCGCGCGCAGATGTCGTGCGCCACCGCCAGGCGAATGAAGAACTCGCCCCAGCCGGTCGCGGAGACCGCGCAACGCTCGTCGGCCCAGGTGCCGGCACCGATGATCGGCGAATCGCCGACCCGGCCCCAGCGCTTGTTGGTCATGCCGCCGGTGGAGGTGGCGGCGGCAAGATGGCCGTGGCGGTCCAGCGCGACCGCGCCGACGGTGCCGAAATAGGCCGACGGCGGCAGCGGCGCGGCGGCCTGCTCGGCCTGTTTGGCCCGTTGCAGCGCCTGCCAGCGCTCCTCGGTGCGGAAGTATTCCGGCTCGACCAGTTCGACCCCCTGCTCGCGGGCAAAGGCTTCGGCGCCCTCGCCGATCAGCATCACGTGCGGGGAATGCGCCAGCACCGCCCGCGCCAGCCGGATCGGGTTGCGCACATGACGCAGTCCGGCCACCGCACCGGCGCGGCGGGTATGACCCTGCATCAGCGAGGCGTCCAGCTCGTTGCGGCCCTCGGCGGTGAACACCGCGCCGCGACCGGCGTTGAACCAGGGCGAGTCCTCCAGCACGACCACCGCCGCCTGCACCGCGTCAAGGCTGTCGCCGCCGTCGGCGAGGATGCGCCCGCCGGCCTCCAGCGCCTCGTCCAGCGCCTGGCGGATCGCCGCCTCGCGCTCGGCGTCCAGCGACTCGGGAGTGATCGTCCCGGCACCGCCGTGTACCAGCAGCACGAAATCCGTTTGCCCGGACGACTCGGCGGCGACGCTCACGCCGGCACCCAGCGAACACAGCAGCAACAGCGACAGGCAACGCGCCATGACGGACTCCGGCCAAAACAGGGGCGTTCAGTATGCATCGTCGTCGCCGGACACCGCCGGCAGCGGCCGCGCCTGCGGAAAGCGGATGCTGGCCCGCGTGCCGCACCCGGGCTCGCTGTCCAGCGTCACCCGCCAGCCGAAGCGCTCGCTCAGTCGCAGCACGATGGACAGCCCGATGCCGTGTCCGCCCTGGCGGCCGGCCTCGGCACGGAAGAACGGCTCGAACACCCGCGCCAGATCCTCGCGGCTGATGCCCGGCCCGGTGTCCTCGACGATCACCCGGTCCGCCTCGACGATCACCCGCACCTCGCCGCGCTCGGTGTACAGGCAGGCGTTGCGCACCAGGTTGGAGACGATCACCGACAGCGCCCGCGACGGGCCGTGCAGGACGAAGCTGGCGCGCTCCTCGATGCGCAGGCTGATCGGACGGCCGGCGAGCAACGGGCGCAGCTTGTCGACCTCCTCGCGGACCTGCTCGTTGACGACGAAATCCTCCTCCGGCAGGCCGGCATCGCCTTCCCGGGCCAGCATCAGGAAGGATTCGATCAGCGATTCCATGTCGCGTCCGGCGGCGCGGATGCGCTCGACCGAGCGCCGCGCAGCGGGCGACAGCGCGTCGTCGGCGGTCAGCAGGTCGCAGGCCATCCGCATCACCGTCAGCGGCGTGCGCAACTCGTGGCTGGCGTCGCGGGTGAAGTTGCGCTCGCGCTCGATGAAGCGGCCGATGCGGGTGCCGAACTCGTGCAGGGCACTGGCCAGCACCAGCACTTCGCCTTCCACATCGGACGGCAGGTTCTGCGGCATCAGGCTGCCCACGTCCGGCTGCTTGGGATCCCAGCGCTGCACGATGCCGGCCAGCCAACTGACCGGCGAGACGGCGCGCCGGCTCATCCGGTAGCCGAACCAGGCGATCAGGTAGATCACCACCAGCACCAGCACCAGCGGCACGGCACCGAAGTAGAACGCCAGCTTGTCGACCTGGCTTTGCTTGAACAGCAGATACAGCCGCCCGGCCGGGCGCTCATCGACCAGCACCAGATGGCCGCCCTCGCTGCGCGGCATGGCGTGGTAGCCCGGGGACAGATCGCGCAGATGCACCGGCAGGTCCTGCACCGGGGCACCCGGCACCAGCAGATAACCGCGCATGTTGTGGGTGTCGGGCAGGGCTGCGGCGGGATCGGCGGCCCGCAGAACCCAGAAATGCGCCGCCTCGGACATCAGCGCGCGCTTGATCAGCACATCCTTGAGCACTACCGAGGCGCTGTAGACGCCGAGCACGGTGGCGAAGCCGATCGCCGCCATTTGCAGGATGAAGGCGATCCAGATCTTGCGCCGCAGGCCGCCCTTCTCGGCCGGCACGGCGCTCGCGGACGCCGTCACGGTTGTCGCGACCGCCCGCGCGCGGTCATTCAGGCCGCGCCGCCCGAAGGCTGCCGTTCCGGATCCAGCGCCGCCAGCCGGTAGCCGGCGCTGTGGATGGTGTGCAGCAACGGTGCCTGGAAGGGCTTGTCGATGGTCTTGCGCAGGTTGTAGAGGTGGCTGCGCAGGGTATCGGAATCGGGCAGACCATCGCACCAGATCTCGCGTTCTATGTCGCGCCGGCTGACCACGCGCGGCGACTCGCGCATCAGGATCGCCAGCAGCTTGATGCCGATCGGCGACAGTTGCAGCTCGCGACCGCCGCGATTGACCTGCATGGTCGCAGTGTCCAGCGTCAGGTCGGCGACGCGCAGCACCTCGGCGCTGACCTGGCGGCGGTCGCGGCGGATCAACGCGCGCACCCGGGCTTCCAGTTCCTGGATGGCGAACGGCTTGACCAGGTAATCGTCGCCGCCGGCCTCCAGCCCGCGAACCTTGTCGTCCAGCGTGTCGCGCGCGGTCAGCATCAGCACCGGCGTCGCCTTCTTCGCCTCCTGGCGCAGGCGGCGGCAGACTTCCATGCCGTCGAGGCGCGGCAACATCAGGTCGAGGACGATCACGTCGTAGCTGTTCTCCGTCGCCAGGCGCAGACCGTCGAGGCCGTCGCCGGCGTAGTCGACGCCGAAACCCCGGCCTTCCAGATACTCGCCGACCATTTCGGAAATGGTCCGGTTGTCCTCGATCAGCAGGATCAGTCCGTTGTGTCCTTCGTTGCGCATGGTTCGCCCTCGACGTGAATCACAAATGTGAAAATTCAAGGAAGTCGGGTGATGACGACGTGAAGCCGGCCGCCGGGCACTGCACAGCGTCGCACGTCGGGTCTACCATCCGCATTCCTTCACAGCCGGCGGCGGAGATTTCATGAGCCTTCTCGACCTCATCAAGGGCGAACTGATCGAGATCATCGAATGGACCGATGACTCGCGCGACACGCTTTCCTACCGTTGGCCGGACGACGACAAGAACATCAAGAACGGCGCGCAGCTCATCGTGCGCGAAAGCCAGCAGGTGCAGTTCGTCGCCGCCGGCCAGTACGCCGACCTGTTCGGCCCCGGCAAGCACACCCTTTCCACCGAGAACATCCCGATCCTGTCGCGCATCTACGGCTGGAAGTACGGCTTCCAGTCGCCGTTCAAGTGCGATGTCTACTACCTCAACACGCGGCTTTTCACCGGCAACAAGTGGGGCACCTCCAACCCGGTGATGATGCGCGATGCCGATTTCGGCGTGGTCCGCCTGCGCGCCTTTGGCACCTACGATTTCCACATCGTCGATCCGCCGAAGTTCCTCCGCGAAGTGGCCGGCACCGACCAGAACTTCCGCCTCGACGAGTTCGCCGACACGATGCGTTCGCGCATCGTCAGCGTGTTCACCGAGGCACTGGCGAAAGCCAACGTGCCGGCGCTGGACGTGGCGCAGCGCTATTCGGAACTGGGCGATGCGCTGCTGCCGATCATCAATCCGGCGATGGTCGAC
>JBAYTD010000126.1:0-7779 GCA_041675805.1 Lysobacteraceae bacterium | reverse complement strand
GTTCCCCATCGATCCCTACGCCGCGCAGGCACCCGAGGAGTTCTTCGCCGTGGTCACCGAATACCATTTCTCCGCGCCGTGGCTGCTGCGCGAACACATGCCGGCGGTCGCCGCGCAACTGGCAGCCTTCTACGGCCCTTCGCCGATGGACGGCGAGCGACAGACATGAACGCCCTGCATTGGCCGCCCAAGTTTTGCCGCGCCGTACTGGCGCTGGCCTGCCTGATCGGCTGCGGCCCCATCGCACAGGCCGAGGTCGACGCCGCGTCCTTCGCCACCACCTTCCAGACCGTGCTGGCCGACAACGGCATTCCCGGCGGTGCCTGGGCCATCGTCCGCGATGGCCGCATCGTCGCCTCCGGTGCCCATGGCGTGCGCCGGCTGGGTGAGCCTGAGCCGGTGTCCGCCGAAACCGTGTTCCGCATCGCCTCGGTATCCAAGACCTTTGCCGCGCAGATCGGCGCGATGCTGGTCGACGAAGGCCGCCTGCACTGGAACGATCCGGTGACAAACTTCGTCCCCAGCTTCCGCCTGAAGCGCCCCGGCCAGGCCGGCAAGCTGCAATTGCAGCACCTGTTGGGCCAGTCCACCGGCATCGTGCCCAATGCCTTCGACAACCTGCTGGAAGCCGATCAGCCGCTGGCCCGCATCCTGCCGCAGTTCGCCACGCTGGAACCGATCTGCCCGCTGGGCAACTGCTACACCTATCAGAACATCCTGTTCTCGCTGGTCGAGCCGGCCTACGAGGAAAGCACCGGCGACGACTATCCCGCGCTGCTGCATCAGCGCCTGTTCCAACCGCTGGGGATGAGCCACGCCTCGGTCGGCCTGGACGCCTGGAACGCCCTGCCCGACCGCGCCGAGCCGCACATCCGTCGACGCGGAGCCTGGCAGACCGCGACCGTGGCCGCCGGCTACTACCGCGTCGCCCCCGCCGCCGGCATCAACGCCAGCGCCCACGACATGGCGCGCTGGCTGCTGGCGCAGATGGACAGCCATCCCGACGTGGTCACGCCGACGCAGGTCGAAACACTGACCCGCAAGCGCATCGCCACCCCACGCGAACTGCGCCGCCATCGCTGGAAATCATTGCTCAGCGAAGCCCACTACGGACTGGGCTGGCGGCTCTACACCCTGGGCGATGAGGAACTGGTTCTGCACAGCGGCTGGGTGCAGGGATTCGTCGCCGAGATCGCCTACTCCCCCGCCCGGCGCAGCGGCCTGGTGGTGCTGCTGAACGGCGAAACCCGCGCCATCAGCGACATCACCACCGCGTTCTGGTCAACGGAACTGGGCATCCAGCCGCGCCCGGAAGCGCCTTGACGGCGGACTTTTCCGGCTGCTCTCCAATCCCGCTCACGGCAAGGCAAAACCGTTCGCGGTGAGGCAATGCCGTTCGGTGAAGCAAAGCCGTTCGCGGTGAGGTATCGAACCGTGAACCCCACCCAGCGCCCGCACCCGAAACCCGTCACGCGCCAACAGCGCAGCGTCACAACCCCCGCGCCGCCTGCTCCACCGCGCGGAACAGCGCGCGCCCCTTGTTCATCGTCTCCTCCCATTCCTTTTCCGGATCGGAGTCGAACACGATGCCGGCACCGGCCTGGACGTGCAGGCGGCCGTCCTGGATCACCGCGGTGCGGATGGCGATGGCGGTGTCGGCGTCGCCATGCCAGCCGATGTAGCCGACCGCGCCGGAATAGATGTTGCGCTTCACCGGCTCCAGCTCGCGGATAATCTCCAGCGCGCGGATCTTCGGCGCGCCGCTGACCGTGCCGGCGGGGAAGGTGGCGCGCAGCACATCGGCATAGCTCAGACCCGGCTTCAGCTTGCCGGTCACCTCGCTGACGATATGCATCACATGGCTGTAGCGCTCGATGACGAAGCGCTCGCCCACCGCCACCGTGCCCGGCTGCGCCACCCTTCCGACATCGTTGCGGCCCAGGTCGATCAGCATCAGATGCTCGGCGCGCTCCTTCGGATCGGCCAGCAGCTCGGCCTCCAGCGCCAGGTCCTGCTCCGGCGTCGCGCCGCGCGGACGGGTGCCGGCAATCGGCCGCACGGTCACCTCGTCGCCCTGCTGGCGGACCAGGATTTCCGGCGACGAGCCGACCACCTGGGTCGCGCCGAGATCGAGAAAATACATGTACGGCGAGGGATTGAGCGCCCGCAGCGCGCGATAGACATCCACCGGCCGGGCGCGGAAAGGCACGCTCATGCGCTGGCTGAGCACCACCTGGAAGGCGTCGCCGGCGCGGATGTAGTCCTGGGCCTTTTGCACCGCGCCGATGAAGCCCTCGCGGGTGAAGCCGGAAACGAAATCGCTTTCCGCCAGCCCTTCCGGATCAAGCACCTCGGGATAGCCGCGACCAGCCTGCCGCAGCCGGAACGCCAGTTCATCCAGTCGCCGCTGCGCCCGCGCCCAGGACTGCGGCAGCGAGGGATCGGCATGCACGATCAGGTACAGCCGGCCTTTAAGCGTATCGAAGACGGCCACTTCCTCGCTCTGCATCAGATAGATGTCCGGCGTGCCCAACTCGTCACGCGCCGACGACCCGGCCAGACGCGGCTCGACATAGCCCACGCACTCGAAACCGAACCAGCCCACCAGCCCACCGGTGAACGCCGGCAAGCCGTCCAGCCTCGGCACCGACTGCGCCGCGCGCAGCGTCTCCACCTCGGCCAACGGGTCATCCACCTCGCGCTGCGACAAGGTCTCGCCATGCTCGATGATGCTCAGCGTGCGACCATGGAAAGCATAGGCACGTCGTGCCGGCAGGCCGATGATCGAATAGCGCCCGAAACGCTCCCCTCCCTCCACCGACTCGAACAGATAGGCATTGGGCCCATCGGCCAGCTTCAGGTACACCGACAGCGGCGTGTCCAGGTCCGACAGCACCTCGCGCACCACCGGAATGCGGGTGTGCCCGGCGGCGGCGAGCTCCAGATAGCGGGAATGATCGATCACGGAAAGACAGGCGCAACGAAAGGGCCGTCAGTATGCCCGCAGCCCGCCCCGCCCCACACCCCGGCAGCACGGATCACCGCCCGTCGACTGCTAAACTGCGCCGCCTTCGGTCGCCGGTTCGAGTCGAAGCACGACAATCAAATTTTGCGGCCAGATGTCGTTGCCTCGTCCCGCCCGCACCCTTATCCGGCGCTGCGCACCACCTTCTCCCGGGGGAAAAAGGGACAAGCGAGCCGAGCAGAGGACTCATAATCCTTTGGTTGCAGGTTCGAGTCCTGCTGGGGCGAGCCGGAAACCAGCGCGGTGCCATCAGGCATCGCGCCCGGCGAGCGCCTCGCCAGGGAAGGCGAGGCAGGCGGGCGATCCATGGACGGCTGCTGGCGACACCACAATCCGAGTGCGGGCCCATAGCTCAATGGTCAGAGCAGAGGACTCATAATCCTTTGGTTGCAGGTTCGAGTCCTGCTGGGCCCACCATTTGAACCTCCTACTCAAGAATGGAACGAAGTGCATCCAGCGCTTCCTGCACCACGTTGACGGGCGCTCCTGACAGACGCGGCGAGCGTGACGCGCTGATTGCGGCGACGGCGCTGGTCCATGGCATGGCGGTGGTCACGCGCAACGTGGCGGATTTCGAGCCGACGGGAGTAACCATCGTCGATCCATGGCGTTCATCAACTTACTGATTTCACAGCAATTCATGCTCTACCTGCGTGAGCCTGATTGATCCGTTGCCCGACCCCACTTGACGCTGAGCCCGAATCCCCCCTTTCCACGCCTTGAAGGACACCGTCTTCTCGGAAAGGTGTCGCGATGAATGCGTGGATGTCGAAGGCAATGGGCCGGTGCCTCGGGCGTGCGGGGCTGGTTGCGGCGGGGTGGCTGTTTGCTGCGTCGGGGCTGGCGCAGGTGGTTGATCCGACCTTCACCGCGACCACCAATGGCGATGTCAATGTCGTCGTGCCGATGCCGGGGGGCAAGTTCCTGATCGGCGGCGAGTTCACCCTGGTCAACGGGCAGACGCGCTGGGCGGTGGCGCGGCTGAATGCGGATGGCAGCCTGGACAGCGCTTTCGTGCCGCCGCTGTTCGACAACCAAGTCAATGCGCTGGTCGTGATGGCGGACGGGCGGGTCGTGGTCGGCGGCGAGTTCGAGAACGTGGCCGGTGCCACCCGGCGCTATGTCGCCCGGCTCAATGCCGATGGCAGCCTGGACGCGACCTTCCAGCCCAACATCGCCTATGGCGTCACCGCCAACGTGACGCGCCTGGTGGTTCAGTCCGACAACAAGGTGGTGATCGCCGGGCGCTTCGACAACATCGACGGCATCGCCCGCAGCCGCCTGGCACGACTCAACGCCAACGGTTCGCTGGATAGCGGCTTCCCTGATCCGGAGATTGATGACTCGGTCGAGGCGATGGTCTTGCAGCCGGATGGACGCATCCTCATCGGCGGCAATTTCGACGAGGTGCACGGTGCCTCGCGCAGCGGTGTGGCGCGCCTGCTCGCCAGCGGCGCACTGGATGTCAGCTTCGTCGATCCGGGCGTGAGCTTCGTCGCCGTGATGGCGCTGCAACCCGACGGGAAAATCCTGATCGGCGGTGCCTTCGGCGATGTCGGAAACCTGGTCCGGCCCTATCTGGCGCGACTGCTGGGCAATGGCCAGGTCGACGGCAGCCTGGGCGACGCCGGCATCCGCTTCGGCGGGCGGGTGCGGCAGATCCAGCCTGCCGTGGACGGGCGCATCCTGATCTCCGGCGACTGGACCTGGCTGGGCGAATCCAGTGGCGCGGCGCGTGTCGTCGTGATCAGCGCGGCCGGGGTCCGCGACCTGGGTTTCAGCGACGTGCTGATGAGCGGCTATGCGATGAGCATGGCGCTGCATGCCGGCGGGCGGCCGGTGGTCGGCGGCTTCTTCACCGCGCCACGCCCGTGGCTGTTCGCGATCAATACGCAGGACGCGGCAACCGAGGACACGCTGCTGGTCGACGGCAACTCGGTCTATTGGCTGCGCGACGGCCTCGCGCCGGCGCTGCTGGCGCCGCCGCAACTGGAGACTTCATCGGACGGCATCGTCTACACGCCGGTAGGGACGATGACGGCAGTGACCGAAGGCTGGCGGGTAACCGGTCTGTCGCCGCCCGGCGGTGCCGCGATGCAGCACTACCGGGCACGCGGCAAGGTCAATGGCGGCGGCTACGTCGACGTGCAATGGACGCCTTCGACGGAGGTTTTCCGCGACGGTTTCGAGTAGCCGGAAGCCGACTTCGCCTGCCCGCGCCCGCTGCGGCGCGGCTCAGGCCAGCCGTCTCCACCGTCCCGGCAGCAGATCGCCCAGCCGATGCCCGCCGATGGCGATCCGCAGCAAACGCAAGGTGGGCAGGCCGACGGCGGCGGTCATCCGGCGGACCTGGCGGTTGCGGCCTTCGGTCAGGCTGATCTCCAGCCAGTGGTCGGGCACGCTCAGGCGATGGCGGATCGGCGGGTCGCGCGGCCACAGCCAATCCGGCGGCGGCACTTCGCGCACCGTGGCCGGGCGCGCCGGGCCGTCCTTCAGCATCACGCCGCGACGCAACGCTTCCTGTGCCGCCGCATCGACCGCGCCCTCCACCTGCACCAGATAGGTCTTGCCCTGGCCGTGGGCGGGATCGGTCAGCCGATGCGCCAGTGCGCCATCGTCGGTGAGCAGGAGCAGTCCTTCGGAATCGAAGTCCAGCCGCCCGGCGGGATAGACATCCGCCGGCAAGCCGAAGCCGGCCAGCGTCGGCCGTGGCGGCACGCTGCGGTCGGTGAACTGACAGAGCACGCCGTAAGGCTTGTTGAAGGCGATCAACATGGCGGGCGCGCAGTCATCTCCTTGCGCGGCGCGTGGCGCTGCACGGGATTGAAGGCATCCGCCCTCAACACTCGATCACGTTCACGGCGAGGCCGCCACGGCTGGTTTCCTTGTACTTGTCCTGCATGTCGCGGCCGGTTTCGCGCATGGTCTTGATGACCTTGTCGAGCGAGACGTGGTGCTTGCCGTCGCCGCGCAGCGCCATGCGCGAGGCATTGATCGCTTTCACCGAGCCCATGGCGTTGCGTTCGATGCAGGGAATCTGCACCAGGCCGCCGATCGGGTCGCAGGTCAGGCCGAGGTTGTGCTCCATGCCGATCTCGGCGGCGTTCTCGATCTGCCCCGGGGTGCCGCCGAGCGCGGCGGTGAGGCCGGCGGCGGCCATCGAGCAGGCGACGCCGACTTCGCCCTGACAGCCGACTTCGGCACCGGAGATGCTGGCGTTCTCCTTGTACAGGATGCCGACCGCGCCAGCGGTGAGCATGAAGTCGAACACGCCGCGCTCGTTGGCACCGGGGCAGAAGCGGTCGTAGTAATGCAGCACGGCGGGGATGATGCCGGCCGCGCCATTGGTCGGCGCGGTCACCACGCGGCCGCCGGCGGCGTTTTCCTCGTTGACGGCGAGGGCGTAGAGGTTGACCCAGTCGAGGATGGTCAGCGGATCCTTCATCGCCGCCTCCGGGCGCGAGGACAGTTCGCGCGCCAGCGCCGGGGCGCGACGGGTGACGCGCAGGCCGCCGGGCAACTGGCCGCCGTTGCGGATGCCGCGCGCCACGCATTGCTGCATCGCCTCCCAGAGCTGGCGCAGGCCGGCGTCCACTTCCGCATCGCTGCGCCAGGCGCGCTCGTTGGCGCGCATCAGGTCGGCGATGCTCAGACCATGTTCGTGGCACTGCGCCAAAAGTTCGTCGCCGGACTTGAAGGGATAGGCCAGTTCCGTGGTGTCGGCGACGATGCGGTCCTCCGCCGCCTCGTCCTGGTTGACCACGAAGCCGCCGCCGACCGAGTAGTAATCGCGGGTGGCGAGTTGCTGGTCCTGCGCATCGAAGGCGAAGAAGCGCATGCCATTGGTGTGGAAGGGCAGCTTCTGCCGCTTGTTGAAAACGAGGTCGCGCTTTTCGTCGAAGCCGATCAGGTGATGACCGGCCAGGCGCAGCGCCTTGTCGCCGCGAATGCGCGCCAGTGCCGATTCGATGCCGTCGGGGTCGACGAGGTCGGGATGTTCCCCCTCGAAGCCGAGCAACACCGCCTTGTCGGTGCCGTGGCCACGACCGGTCAGGGCCAGCGAGCCGTACAGCTCGCAGCGCACCCGCGCCACGTCGTGCAGCCGTCCGGCCTCGACCAGCCAGCGCTCGACGAAGCGCGCCGCCGCGCGCATCGGCCCGACGGTGTGCGAGGACGAGGGACCGATGCCGATCTTGAACAGGTCGAACACACCGACAGCCATTGCCTTGCTCCATGAACGTGACGATGAGGGATCGCCGGTATTCTAGGCTTTATGACCAAACCGCCAGCGATCCTCTACCAGCGCGACGACTGCCACCTGTGCGATCTGGCGCTGGACGTGCTGGCCGCCGCCGCCGCGCCGGACTTCGACAGCGTCTTCATCGACGGCGATGCCGGGCTGGAAGCGCGTTACGGCCTGCGCGTGCCGGTGCTGCGCAACGCCGCCGGCAGCGAGCTGGACTGGCCGTTCGACACGACGGCGGTACGCGCCCTGCTGGGCGACGACCGCGACGGATGACGCCGGCGGGATCAGCGCCGAGGGCGCGATCCCGCCGGCGATGCTTGCTTCAGCGCGCGATGCGGCGCGCCGGGCGCGGCGCGTCGCCGCCCTGTCCGGGACGGGCGTTCTGCGCACCGCGATGGGGTCGGCGATGGCGGTTGTTCGCCGCCCCGGCCGGACGCGGCTTGCCCGGCTGGGCCTGGCGTCCGGGCGGCGTCATCTTCAGCGGCCTGGTCGGGATGAAGCCTTCCAC
>JBAYTD010000125.1:0-8035 GCA_041675805.1 Lysobacteraceae bacterium | reverse complement strand
TTTCGTGGTTGCCGTCGACGATGTTCTTGTACATCTGGTTGCGGCCCTGCACGTCGTCGGACTTCACCGTCAGCATTTCCTGCAGGGTGTAGGCCGCGCCGTAGGCTTCCAGCGCCCAGACTTCCATTTCGCCGAAGCGCTGGCCGCCGAACTGCGCCTTGCCGCCCAACGGCTGCTGGGTGACCAGCGAGTACGGGCCGGTGGAACGCGCGTGCATCTTGTCGTCGACCAGGTGGTTGAGCTTGAGCATGTACATGTAGCCGACGGTGACCTTGCGGTCGAAGGCCTCGCCGGTGCGACCGTCGTACAGCGTGGTCTGGCCGGAGGTCGGCAGGTCGGCCAGTTCCAGCATCGCCTTGATCTCGGCCTCCTCGGCACCGTCGAAAACCGGAGTCGCCATCGGCACGCCGGCGGTCAGGTTCTTCGACAGTTCGACGATCTCGACATCGTTGAGCGATTCGAGGTCGGCGCGCTGCTTCTTGATCTCGGCGGCGTCGTGGTTGTAGATCTGGCCGAGGAACTTGCGCAGATCGGCGACCTTGCGCTGCTCGTCGAGCATGCGCTGGATCTTCTCGCCCAGGCCCTTGGCGGCCCAGCCGAGGTGGGTTTCCAGCACCTGGCCGATGTTCATGCGCGAGGGCACGCCGAGCGGGTTGAGCACGATGTCGACCGGGCGGCCGTCGTCCATGTAGGGCATGTCCTCGACCGGCTGGATCATCGAGATCACGCCCTTGTTGCCGTGCCGGCCGGCCATCTTGTCGCCCGGCTGGATGCGCCGCTTCACCGCCAGGTAGACCTTGACCATCTTCAGCACGCCGGGGGCGAGGTCGTCGCCGGCGGTGATCTTGCCGCGCTTGTCGGCGAAGCGCTTTTCGAATTCCTTCTTGTGCGCTTCGATCTGCTTCTGCTGGCGCTCGAGGAAGTCGGCGGCGTCCTCGTCCTTGAGGCGGATGGCGAACCAGTCGTCCTTCTTCAGCGAGTCGAGGTAGGCGTCGGTGATCTCGCCGCCCTTCTTCAGCCCGCCCGGGCCGCCGTTGACCACCTTGCCGACCAGTTGGCCGCGCAGACGGTCGTAGATGGCACCTTCGAGGATGCGGAACTGGTCGTCGAAGTCCTTCTTGACGCGCTTGATCTCGGTTTCCTCGATCTGCCGGGCGCGCTTGTCCTTCTCGATGCCGTCGCGGGTGAACACCTGCACGTCGATGACGGTGCCGTCCATGCCCGGCGGCACGCGCAGCGAGCTGTCCTTCACGTCGGAGGCCTTCTCGCCGAAGATCGCGCGCAACAGCTTTTCTTCCGGGGTCAACTGGCTCTCGCCCTTGGGCGTGACCTTGCCGACCAGGATGTCGCCGGCCTGTACTTCCGCACCGATGTAGACCACGCCGGACTCGTCCAGGCGGCCGAGCGCCTGCTCGGACACGTTGGGGATGTCGGCGGAGATTTCCTCCGGGCCGAGCTTGGTGTCGCGGGCGACGCAGGTCAGTTCCTCGATGTGGATCGTGGTATAGCGATCCTCCTGCACCACGCGCTCGGAAATGAGGATGGAGTCCTCGAAGTTGTAGCCGTTCCAGGGCATGAAGGCGACCAGCATGTTCTGCCCCAGGGCCAGTTCACCGAGGTCGGTGGACGGGCCATCGGCCAGCACGTCGCCACGCTCGACGCGATCACCGACCTTCACCAGCGGGCGCTGGTTGATGCAGGTGTTCTGGTTGGAGCGGGTGTACTTGACCAGCGAGTAGATGTCGACGCCGGCGTCGTTGTCGCCGACCTGGTCCTCGTTGACGCGCACCACGATGCGGGCGGCATCGACCTGGTCGATCACGCCGTCGCGGCGGGCCACGGAGTTGACGCCGGAGTCGCGGGCGACGTCGCGCTCGATGCCGGTGCCGACCAGCGGCGTCTGCGCGCGCAGCGTCGGCACCGCCTGACGCTGCATGTTGGCACCCATCAGCGCGCGGTTGGCGTCGTCGTGCTCGAGGAACGGCACCAGCGCCGCCGCCACCGACACGGTCTGCATCGGCGACACGTCCATGTACTGGATTTCCGCGCTGCCCTTGAGCAGGGTCTCGCCCTGGAAGCGGCAGGGCACGAACGGGTCGATGAAGGCACCGTCCTTGCTCAGGTTGGCGTTGGCCTGGGCGACCGCGAACTCGGCCTCCTCGATGGCGGACAGGTAATCGATCTGGTCGGTCACCTTGCCGTCGACGACGCGCCGGTACGGCGTCTCCAGGAAGCCGTAGCGGTTGGTGCGGGCGTACACCGCCAGCGAGTTGATCAGGCCGATGTTCGGGCCTTCCGGGGTCTCGATGGTGCAGACGCGGCCATAGTGCGTGGGATGCACGTCGCGCACTTCGAAGCCGGCGCGCTCGCGGGTCAGGCCACCGGGGCCGAGCGCCGAGACGCGACGCTTGTGGGTGACTTCCGACAGCGGGTTGTTCTGGTCCATGAACTGGCTGAGCTGCGAGGAGCCGAAGAACTCCTTGATCGCGGCCGCAACCGGCTTGGCGTTGATCAGCTCCTGCGGGGTCAGGCCCTCGGACTCGGCCAGCGACAGGCGCTCGCGCACGGCGCGCTCGACGCGCACCAGGCCGACACGGAAGGTGTTCTCGGCCATCTCGCCGACGCTGCGCACGCGGCGGTTGCCGAGGTGGTCGATGTCGTCGACGATGCCCTTGCCGTTGCGGATGTCGATCAGCACCTTGAGCACGGCGAGGATGTCGTCGTTGTCCAGCACGCTCTGGCCTTCGACTTCCTTGCGGCCGACGCGGCGGTTGAACTTCATCCGGCCGACCGAGGACAGGTCGTAGCGGTCGAAGCTGAAGAACAGGTTCTGGAACAGGTTCTGCGCGGCTTCCTTGGTCGGCGGCTCGCCCGGGCGCATCATGCGGTAGATCTCGACCAGCGCTTCGAGCTGCGTCCTGGTCGGGTCGATGCGCAGGGTGTTGGAGATGTACGGACCGCGGTCGAGGTCGTTGACCCACAGCGTGCCGACCGACTCCACGCCGGCCTTGCGGAAGGCGTCCAGGTGCTCCTCGGTCAGCTCGTCGTTGGCGCTGGCCAGCAGTTCGCCGGTGGCGGCATCGGCCACGTCATGGGCGAGGATGCGGCCGACCAGGTATTCATCCGGCACTTCCAGCGCCTGGATGCCGGCCTGCTCGAGTTGCTTGACATGGCGCGCGGTGATCCGCTTGCCGGCCTCGACCAGCACCTTGCCGCCGATGCCGAGGTCGAAGTTCAGCGTCTCGCCGCGCAGGCGCTCGGCCACCAGTTCCAGTTCCACGCCCTCGGGCAGGATGTGGAAGGTGTTGATCTCGAAGAAGGTCTTCAGCATCTCCTCGTCGGAGAAGCCGAGCGCGCGCAGCAGGATCGACACCGGCAGCTTGCGGCGGCGGTCGATGCGGGTGAACAGCGCGTCCTTCGGATCGAACTCGAAGTCCAGCCAGGAGCCGCGATAGGGAATGATGCGGGCGCTGTACAGCAGCTTGCCGGAGCTGTGCGTCTTGCCGCGGTCGTGGTCGAAGAACACGCCCGGGCTGCGATGCAGCTGGGAGACGATGACGCGCTCGGTGCCGTTGACGATGAAGGTGCCGTTGTCGGTCATGAGCGGCAGTTCGCCCATGTAGACTTCCTGCTCCTTGACGTACTTGATCGCCTTGTTGGAGGCCGGGCTGTCCTTGTCGTAAATGACCAGGCGCACGGTCACGCGCAGCGGCGCGCCGTAGCTCATGCCACGGTTTCGGCACTCGCGCTCGTCGAACGGCGGCTCGCCCAGCTTGTAGCTGACGTACTCCAGCGCCGCGTTGCCCGAGTAGCTGGTGATCGGAAAAACCGACCTCAGCGCACCATGCAGGCCGCTTTCCCGGCGCTGCTGCGGGGCGATGTGCTCTTGCAGGAATTCACGATAGGAATCGACCTGGATCGCCAGCAGGAAGGGCACGTCGAGGATCGACGGACGCTTGCTGAAATCCTTGCGGATGCGCTTCTTTTCGGTGAAGGAGTAGGTCATGGTCGGCGTACCACCCTTGGTTGGGAGGAGCTGTCGGCTCCTCTATGGCTTTTGAAGCGGAGATTCGGGATTGCGGATTCACGAAACCCCGCAAATCCCCAATCCCGAACCCCGGCCCTGCGGGAACGGACAAAGCCCGGGGACTTGCGTCCCCAGGCTCCGCATCGCGGCATCGTCGAAAAGACCAATGTCGCGGAAGTCCGCTTACTTGACCTCGACGGTCGCGCCAGCGGCTTCCAGGTCCTTCTTGAACTTGGCGGCGTCATCCTTGCTCACGCCTTCCTTGATCGTGCCGCCGGCCTCGGTCAGATCCTTGGCTTCCTTCAGGCCCAGGCCGGTGATGGCGCGGACGGCCTTGATGACCTCGACCTTCTTGTCGCCGGCGGACTTCAGGGTGACGGTGAACTCGGTCTGCTCTTCGGCGGCGGCGGCCGGACCGGCAGCAGCAGCGGCAGCGACCGGCGCGGCGGCGGAGACGCCGAACTTCTCTTCGATGGCCTTGACCAGTTCCATCACTTCCATCAGGGTCTTGCCGGCAACGGCGTCGACGATCTGTTCGTTGCTAAGGGACATTGCGTTTACCTCTGGAAAATTGAGCGTTGAATGGGTTTCGAAAGACTTCGGCGATCAGGCCGGTTCCGCCTCGGCGGCGGCCTCGGCATCGACTTCGCCGCCGCCCTGCTGGTCGGCCACCGCCTTGATCGCGCGAGCGAACATCGCGGCCGGCTCGGACAGCACGCGGGCCAGCATCGCCAGCGCCTCGTCACGGGTCGGCATCGAGGCGAGCAGATCGAGATCCGTGCCCGGCATCAGCTTGCCGGCCATGGAAACGACCTTCGCCTGGAGCTTGTCGTTGCCTTTCGAAAATTCCTTGATCAGGCGCCCGGCAGCACCGGGTTCCTCGGTCGAGAATGCGTACAGCAGGGGACCGACGAGCGCGTCCTTGACGCATTCGAACTCGGTGCCCGCCACGGCGCGCGCGGCCAGCGTGTTCTTCACGACGCGAAGGTACACACCGGACTCGCGAGCCTGCTTGCGCATCGCCGTCATCTGGCTGACGGTGGTGCCCGCATACTCGGCGGCGACCAGGGAGTGAGCGGAAGCGGCAACCGCCGCCAGCTCAGCAACCACTTCTTTCTTTTGGGTCAGATTGAGAGCCATTGCACTCCTCCAAAAGCCGGGGCTTGGGATCGACCTCCGGGGTTCGCCAAGGCATGCGCCCCGCGACCCACGAAGCCGCTCCATGAGTCCCGACTTCGACTACACCGCTTGCGGCTCCTGCCACGCGCGGTCCTGGGCGGCATCGTCCCTGACGCCGGGGATGCCTTTCGCATCCCGGTGGTGGCCTCTCCAGAACATTCCAGAAGGCAGCACCATCTACGCAGGCTGATCAAACAATTACCCCGTCGGAACGGGACCTGCGGTCTTTGACGGCACCGCCACACCAGAGGCATGGCGGCGACCCTCAAACGCGGACGACGGCGTGAGCCGCCATCCGAAAAACGCTTACAGCGGCAAGGTGGAGTGGTCGATGGTGATGCCGACGCCCATGGTGGACGACAGCGACACCTTGACCAGGTACTGGCCCTTGGAAGTGGCCGGCTTGGCGCGAACCAGGTCGCCCAGCAGCGCCTGCAGGTTGCCCTTCAGCGCGTCGGCCTCGAAACTCACCTTGCCGATGGTGCAATGGATGATGCCGGCCTTGTCGGTGCGGTAGCGGACCTGGCCCGCCTTGGCGTTGCGCACCGCCTCGGCCGGGTTCGGGCTGACCGTGCCGACCTTCGGGTTGGGCATCAGGCCGCGCGGACCGAGCACTTGGCCAAGCTTGCCGACCACGCGCATCGCATCCGGGGTGGCGATGACGACGCCGTAGTTGAGGTCGCCGGCCTGCATCTTCTCGGCCAGGTCGTCCATGCCGACGACATCGGCACCGGCAGCCAGCGCCTCGTCGGCCTTGGCTCCGGGCGGGCAGAACACCGCCACGCGGACGGTCTTGCCGGTACCGGCGGGCAGCACGGTGGAACCGCGCACCTGCTGGTCGGACTTGCGCGCATCGACGCCCAGACGCACGGCCACGTCGACGGACTCGACGAACTTGACCTTGCTGTTGTCCTTCAGCATGCGCAAGGCGTCATCCAGCGGATACGCCTTGCCCGGCTCGACCAGAGACTGCATCGCCTTGAAACGCTTGGTGATCTTTGCCATGTCCTCAGCCCTCCACCGTCAGACCCATCGACCGGGCGCTGCCGGCGATCGTGCGCACCGCGGCATCCAGGCCGGCCGCCGTCAAATCAGGCTCCTTGGCCTTGGCGATCTCTTCGAGCTGGGCACGGGTGACCTTGCCGACCTTTTCGGTGTTCGGCCGCTTGGAGCCGGAAGTGACGCCGGCCGCCTTCTTCAGCAGCACCGTGGCCGGCGTGCTCTTGGTGACGAAGGTGAAGGTGCGGTCGGAGTAGGCGGTGATCACCACCGGCGTCGGCAGGCCCGGCTCCAGCTTCTGCGTGGCGGCGTTGAACGCCTTGCAGAACTCCATGATGTTGAGGCCGCGCTGACCCAGCGCGGGACCGACCGGCGGCGAGGGGTTGGCCTGACCGGCCTTCACCTGCAGCTTGATGTAACCGACTACTTTCTTTGCCATTTTCTAGCTCCTCGGGTTCGAGCGCCACCCGGCGGTCATCGCCGGCACGGCTCCCCGTTGGTTGTCGTTGCGGGAATGGGGAATCGGGAATCGGGAATCGAGGAGCAGGCACTGGCCAGCCGTTTCACGATTCCCCATTCCCGATTCCCGACTCCCGGCCCTTCAGGCCTTCTCCACCTGTCCGAAATCGAGTTCGACCGGGGTGGATCGGCCAAAGATCATCACCGCCACGCGCAGGCGGCTCTTGTCGTAGTTGACTTCCTCGACGGTGCCGTTGAAGTCGTTGAACGGGCCTTCGATGACGCGGACCAGCTCGCCCGGCTCGAACAGGACCTTCGGACGCGGCTTCTCGACGCCTTCCTGCACGCGGGCAAGGATCGCCTCGGCCTCGCTGTCCTTGATCGGCAGGGGGCGCTCGGCAGTGCCGCCAATGAAGCCCATCACCTTGGATGTTTCCTTGACCAGGTGCCAGCTCTCGTTGTCGATGCGCGGCAGGCCGTTCTCGTCAGGGTTGGTCTCGATCTGCACCAGCACGTAGCCGGGGAAGAACTTGCGCTCGGACTTGCGCTTCTGCCCGGCGCGCATTTCGATGACTTCCTCGGTCGGCACCAGCACGTCGCCGAAGCGGTCCTGCATGCCGGCGCGGCTGATGCGGTCCAGCAGCGCGCGGCGAACCTGCTGCTCGAAGCCGGAATAGGCGTGGACCACGTACCAGCGCTTGTTCATGCCCGTTTCCCTCAACCCAGCAGCTTGCGGACGACGCCGCCCAGCATCAGGTCGATCAACGCCAGCAGCAGGCTGATGATGATGACCACGACGATGATCACGCCGGTGGTGCGCAGGGTTTCCTGGCGCGTCGGCCAGATCACCTTGCGCATCTCGAAGCGCGACTCGGACAGGAACTCGATCACGCTACGACCGCGCTCGGTGACGGCGAACACGCCGGCCGCCGCCAGCAGCGCCACCAGCATCAAGGCACCACGAATGCCGGCCGGCCAGTCGGTGAACCAGTAGAAACCCACCACGCCGGCCAGCGCCAGCAGCGCGGCGACGACGTACTTGGCGATGTCGGCGGTCGTTGCAGACGACCCTTGTGCAACCTTGGTACTCATCCTGCTCCGCCTGGATACTCTATGGAACGCGATTGCGCAGCAGCGCGGGCAACGGCGTCCGGATGGCACGCCAGGAGGGACTCGAACCCCCAACCTGCGGTTTTGGAGACCGCTGCTCTGCCAATTGAGCTACTGGCGTAAAAGCGATGGGATTGGTGATCGGAAATCCGGGATTCGTCGAGCGATGCTCTTGCGAATCACCCATCCCCAACCACCAACCCCGGCTTGTTACTTGAAGATCTTCGCCACCACACCGGCACCGACGGTGCGGCCGCCTTC
>JBAYTD010000124.1:0-8042 GCA_041675805.1 Lysobacteraceae bacterium | reverse complement strand
CGTAATGTCTGGCCAGCCAGTAAAGGATTTCCTGGCTGCGGCCGACGGCGAAGGCCGGGATCAGCACGTTGCCGCCATCGCGGCGGGCGTGGTCGAGGATGGCCCCCAGTTCCGCCACGGTGGCGGCGCGCGAGCGGTGCAGGCGGTCGCCATAGGTGCTTTCCAGCAGCACCAGATCGGCCTCGCGACGCGGCGTCGGATCGTGCAGGATCGGCACGTTGGCCGGGCCGATGTCGCCGGAAAACACCAGGCTGCGCTGCTGGCCCTGGCGCGTGGCGCGCAGGCGCACGCTGGCGGCACCGAGGATGTGGCCGGCGTTCTCGAAATCCAGGTCGATGCCGGGAAAAAGCTGTGCCGGCTCGCCGTAGGGCAGGGCGCGCATCAGGCGCAGGGTGTCGGCCACCTCGCGCAGGCCGTACAGCGGCGTGGTCGGTGCTTCGCCGCGCGCCTGCCGATGGCGGTTCTCGCGCTCGGCGTCGGCGGCGGCCAGCGAGGCGGAGTCCTCCAGCATGATGCGGGCCAGGTCGATGGTCGCCGGCGTGGCGTGGATCGGGCCGCGAAAGCCGCGCTTGACCAGCAGCGGCAGGCGGCCGATGTGGTCGATGTGGGCGTGGCTGACCACCACGGCGTCGATCGCGGCGGCGTCGAAGCCGAAACCCGCTGCGTTGCGCGCCGCCTCCTCGCGGCCGCCCTGGATCAGGCCGCAGTCGAGCAGCACCTTGCGATCAAGACATTCGACCAGATGGCAGGAGCCGGTCACTTCGCCGGCGGCACCGTGGATGCGGACGCGCATCAGGGGAGAGGCTGGCATGGACGGACTCGCTGTGCGGTGATCGGCTCCGGAACCTTAGCAAGTCGGCGGCCGTCGACACAGGCCCGGAAACGCGCAACCCCGCCGGAGCGGGGTTGCGGGATGTGGCCGGTGCTGCGCGAATCAGGCTTTCTTCGCGGCAGCCTTCCTGGCCGGTGCCTTCTTTGCCGGCGCTGCCGGCTTCGGGGCCGGCGCGCTCACCGTGCTGTCCTTGTGCGGGCGCACGTTGCCGTAGCTGCCGTTGTAGATCTTGCCCTTGCGGGTTCGGGTATCGCCTTTGCCCATGGTGGAAACTCCTGGTGGCATCCGGCCGCAGCCGGCGTGGATCGGATCGATGGGCGCGGAGAATAGCAGGTTGTTCAACCGCGCCACCACGGGGCGCACGGGCGCGCCGGACGCGGTTTCAGGGTGTCAACGGCTGCGCAACGCGGGCCTGTGCATGGGTCAGGCGCAGGTTGAGGAAGTGCGCACCGGCCACCAGCAGGCCGCCACTGGTCATCAGCGCTGCGTGCGAGAGCGAATGATCGTGCAGGGCGGTGAACGAGCCGATCCACAACAGCGCCAGACCCGGCAGCATCAGCGCCCAGGCGTGGAAAACGCGATGTCGGCGATAGCCGAGGCTGAGCGTGAACACGCCGAGCAGGCCGGCGAACAGCGAGAACGCCTGGTCGATGTCGGCACTGAGGAAGAAGCCGATGCCCAGTGCCGGAAACAGGCCGAGCAGCAGCGGCAGCAGCGCGCAATGGACGGCGCAGGCGAGCGAGGCGAAGAGGCCGGCGCGGTCCCCGATGCGGGTCGCCAGGTCGTACTCGGTGTGGTTGCTGGGAGCCATGCTGGCGCGCTGTCGGGGACTAATGGAAACACTATAACATCTTTGCCACGGCGCGCTGCCCTCTGCATGCGACATCGGCGCGGCCGGCATCGGCACCGGCGCGGCTGCCGGCAGATTGACGTTGCGCAGCCCGCACCCTACCATTCCGCCTCTGTCGGGCGGGTGCATGCCCACCAGCGGTCCGGTTCGCCGGGGTATAGCTCAGCCTGGTAGAGCGCCAGCTTTGGGAGCTGGATGTCGGGGGTTCGAATCCCTCTACCCCGACCATGGCTCGCTCGGTTGTTCCGGAGGCGCACTCGCCGGCTGCCCGCAGCGTCGACGCGCGATGGACGATGCGCCCGTAGCTCAACCGGATAGAGCATCGGCCTTCTAAGCCGAGGGTTGCAGGTTCGATTCCTGTCGGGCGCGCCACCGCGCGTTCCGGCGCGCGAGACAGAAGCGTTACCGTTGCAGATGTTCCATGGTGGATGTAGCTCAGTCGGTTAGAGCACTGGATTGTGATTCCAGGGGTCGCGGGTTCGAATCCCGTCTTCCACCCCACCTGCCAGATGCGGCAGACTATGCGCATCGCGGTCGTCCACGGATGACCTGCTGAAGTTCAAACAATGGGCCGTTAGCTCAGTTGGTAGAGCAGTTGACTCTTAATCAATTGGTCGTAGGTTCGAATCCTACACGGCCCACCATCTTCGGGATGACGCTGCCGCCTCCTTCGCGAGGCGGCGGCGGTCCTGATGGCCTCACCAGACGGCGGTCCAGGGCGAAAGTGGCGAAATTGGTAGACGCGCTGGATTTAGGTTCCAGTGGGGCAACCCTTGAGAGTTCGAGTCTCTCCTTTCGCACCATCGGCTCGGGTCGTCGCGCGGTGAACGCCAGGCGCGCCGCCGGCGTCCGCATGCTCGCCGGCGGCCCGTCGCTGCCCAATGTTGTCGCCGCGACGCGGTTCGCGGCCTGATTCCCCTTCAGGAGTTTCCATGCACGTTTCCGTCGAATCCCTTGGTTCCCTCCAGCGCAAGATGACCGTCAGCGTGCCGGCCGAGCAACTCGAATCGCAGATCCGCACGCGGCTGGGCGAATTGTCGCGCAGCGTGCGCATCAAGGGGTTCCGCCCGGGCAAGGTTCCCCCCAAGGTGATCGAGCAGCGCTTCGGTGCCCAGGTCCGCAACGAGGCGGTCGGCGAGCTGATCCGCAACAGCTTCGGCGAGGCGGTGCGACAGGAGAACCTGCGCCCGGCGGTGGCCCCGGCGATCGAGACCAGCGGCGCTGCCGAGGACGGCCAGTTCCGCTACGTCGCCACCTTCGACGTGATGCCGGAGATCGGCACCATCGACGTGTCCGGCCTCAAGGTTTCCAGGCCGGTCGCCACGGTTGAGGATTCCGACGTCGACGCGATGATCGAAACCCTGCGCCAGCAGCGCCGCAGCCTGCACGAGGTCGAGCGCGCCGCGCAGGCCGGCGACATGGTGCTGTTCGAGTCGTTCGCCGAGGTCGACGGCCAGCGCCATCCGGCCGAAGGCATGGAGCGCTCCGGTGCCGTGCTCGGCTCGGGCGCGATGTTCAAGGATATCGAGGACGGCCTGGTCGGCCTCGCCAAGGGTGCCGAGAAGACGCTGGACATCAGCTTCCCCGACAACTACCGCGACGCCGCCCTGGCCGGTCGTGCGGCCAGGGTGACGGTCAAGCCGGTGCGCATCTCCGAGGCCGTGCTGCCGGAAGTCGACGAAGCCTTCATGGCCAGTTTCGGCGTCACCGAGGGCGGCGTCGACGGCTTCCGCCGCGAAGTGCGCGCCAACCTCGAGCGCGAACTGCGCGGCGCGCTGATGGCGCGGCTGAAGGGCGATGTCGCCAGCAAGCTGGTCGAGGCCCACTCGCATCTGGAGTTCCCGCGCCAGATGGTCGAGGCCGAAGCCCGCGCGCTGGCCGAGCAGGCCGCGCGGCAGGCGCAGAATCAGGGCAACAAGGATGCCCAGGCCGATCCGGCACCGTTCATGGAAATGGCCAGGCATCGCGTCGCCGCCACCGTGCTGCTGGGCGAACTGGCGCGGCAGAACGACATCAAGCTCGACCGCGAGCGCCTGAACGAGATGCTGGCCACCATCGCCTCCACCTACGAGAACCCGATGGAGGTCATTGAACTTTACGGCCGCGATCCCCAGATGATGCAGTCGCTGGAAGGCCGCGTGATCGAGGACCAGTTGATCGACTGGATCGCCGACCACGCCGAGCTGACCGTGCAGACTCTCAGTTTCGCCGAAGCGGTGCGACCGGGCGGTGCGCCGGCCGTCTGAGTGCGGCGGAACTCCCGACAGCAGGTTTTGCAGGAGCAGTGGCGATGACGATCAAGGGACTCAACCTGGTACCGATGGTGGTCGAGCAGACCAGTCGCGGCGAGCGCGCCTACGACATCTACTCGCGGCTCCTGAAGGAGCGGGTGATCTTTCTGGTCGGCGGCATCGACGACAACGTCGCCAACCTGGTGGTGGCGCAGATGCTGTTCCTGGAGTCGGAAAACCCGGACAAGGACATCCATCTGTACATCAACAGCCCCGGCGGCGTGGTCACCGCCGGCCTGGCGATCTACGACACCATGCAGTACATCAAGCCCGACGTCAGCACCATGTGCGTGGGGCAGGCGTGCAGCGCCGCTTCGCTGTTGCTGATGGCCGGCACCAAGGGCAAGCGCTTCGCTCTGCCCAACTCGCGGGTGATGATTCACCAGCCCTCCGGCGGTGCCCAGGGCCAGGCCACCGACATCGAAATCCAGGCGCGCGAAATCCTCTACCTGCGCGGCAGGTTGAACGACATCTACGTGCGCCACACCGGCCAGCCGCTGGAGCAGGTCGAGCGCGACATGGAGCGCGACCGCTTCATGAGCGGCGAGGAAGCGCGTGCCTACGGCCTGATCGACCAGGTGCTCGAGCGTCGCCCCGAGGATCTCGTCAAGCCGGCGTGATCCCTCGCGCAGCGCCGCACGGCGCACTCCGCGACGCGCGCCCGAAGGCGCGCGCGACCCGTTCCACAGGTTCACGTCGCCGGCGTCGGAACGCCGGCTGGCGTGTGATATTCTCGGCCCATTCCCGCCGAATCGGGCCCCGTGGCAGGCAAATCAGGCATGAGTGACGAGCGTTCCGGTCGTACCGGCGACAGCGGCAAGATTCTTTATTGCTCCTTCTGCGGCAAGAGCCAGCACGAGGTCCGCAAGCTGATCGCCGGACCGAGCGTGTTCATCTGCGATGAATGCGTCGAACTGTGCAACGACATCATCCGCGAGGAACTGGAAGAAAAGGCTTCGTCCAGTCGCAGCCACCTGCCCAAGCCGCGTGAAATCCTCGAAGTGCTCGACCAGTACGTGATCGGCCAGCACCGCGCCAAGAAGACCTTGGCGGTGGCCGTCTACAACCATTACAAGCGGATGGAATCGCGCGGCAAGGGCGACGAGGTCGAACTGGCGAAGAGCAACATCCTGCTGGTCGGTCCGACCGGCTCGGGCAAGACCCTGCTGGCGGAAACGCTGGCGCGCCTGCTCAACGTGCCGTTCACCATCGCCGACGCGACCACGCTGACCGAGGCCGGCTACGTCGGCGAGGATGTCGAGAACATCATCCAGAAGCTGCTGCAGAAGTGCGATTACGATGTCGAGAAGGCGCAGAGCGGCATCGTCTACATCGATGAGATCGACAAGATTTCGCGCAAGAGCGAGAACCCGTCGATCACCCGCGACGTGTCCGGCGAAGGCGTGCAGCAGGCGCTGCTGAAGCTGATCGAGGGCACCGTCGCCAGCGTGCCGCCGCAGGGCGGGCGCAAGCATCCGCAGCAGGAGTTCCTGCAGGTCGACACCAAGAACATCCTGTTCATCTGCGGCGGTGCGTTCGCCGGGCTTGAGAAGATCGTCCAGCAGCGCAGCAGCGAAGTCGGCGGCATCGGTTTCGGGGCCAAGGTGAAGAGCGCCGAACTGAAGGCCGACGTCGGCAAGGTGCTGGCCGATGTCGAGCCCGAGGACCTGATCAAGTTCGGCCTGATCCCCGAGTTCGTCGGCCGCCTGCCGGTGGTCGCGACGCTGGAGGAACTGGACGAGGAGGCGCTGGTGAAAATCCTCACCGAGCCGAAGAACGCCATTTCCAAGCAGTTCCGCAAGCTGTTCGAGATGGAAGGCGTGGAACTGGAACTGCGCCCGGACGCGCTGGCCGCGGTGGCGCGCAAGGCGCTCAAGCGCAAGACCGGCGCGCGCGGCCTGCGCACCATCATCGAGTCGGTGCTGCTCGACACCATGTACGACCTGCCCTCGCTGGAAAACGTCAGCAAGGTCGTGGTCGACGAATCGGTCATCGAGCAGCGCGCCGAGCCGTTCCTGATCTATTCCAATGTCGCCGCGCCGGGCAAGACCGCCGAATCGCCCGCCGCCTGACGCGGCCCGCGCGCCGGCGCCGGTCGGGCGTCGGCAAAGCGCGGCCACCCATTTGCCTCGCCACGCCGTCTTGTTCCCGCCGCTGCCGTCCCCATCTTTGACGACCAGTGGGCGCGCCAGTCGGCGGCCCGTGCGTTCGAGAGGTTTCCGATGACTGCCACCGCTTCCGCCTCGCCGCCGCTGCCGGTCCTGCCGCTGCGCGACGTCGTCGTCTATCCGCACATGGTGATTCCGTTGTTCGTCGGCCGCGAGAAATCGATGCGCGCGCTCGACCAGGCGATGGCCGGCGACAAGCAGATCCTGCTGGTCGCCCAGCACAGCCCGGACACCGACGACCCCGGCGTCGGCGACCTGTATTCCATCGGCTGCCTGGCCCAGGTGCTGCAACTGCTGAAGCTGCCCGACGGCACCATCAAGGTGCTGGTCGAGGGCATCTCGCGGGTGCAGGTCAGCGGTTTCGACGACAGCGGCGATGGCCTGGTCGCTATCGGCAGCGAGGTCGACTCCAGCTACGAGCGCGAGCCGCGCGAGATCGAGGTCAGCCTGCGCTCGCTGGTGTCGCAGTTCGAGCAGTACGTGAAGATGAACCGCAAGCTGCCGCCGGAACTGCTGTCGACCCTGGCCGGCATCGACGATCCCAGCCGCCTGGCCGACACCATCGCCGCCCACCTCGGCATCCGCCTGGCCGACAAGCAGCGCCTGCTGGAGGCGTTCGAGGTCGGCGCGCGACTGGAGATGCTGATCGGCTTCGTCGATGGCGAGATCGACGTGCAGCAACTGGAGAAGCGCATCCGCGGCCGGGTCAAGTCGCAGATGGAGAAGAGCCAGCGCGAGTACTACCTCAACGAGCAGATGAAGGCGATCCAGAAAGAACTCGGCGAGTTGGACGACGCGCCCAACGAAGTCGAGGATCTGACCCGCAAGATCGCCGCCGCCGGCATGCCCAAGGCGGTGGAAGCCAAGGCGCGCACCGAGCTGAACAAGCTCAAGCAGATGCCGCCGATGTCGGCCGAGGCGACCGTGGTGCGCAACTACATCGACTGGCTGGTCGGCGTGCCGTGGAAGAAGCGCAGCAAGATCCGCCGCGACCTGAAAGCCGCCGGCGAAGTGCTCGATGCCGACCACTACGGCCTGGAAAAGGTCAAGGAGCGCATCCTCGAATACCTCGCCGTGCAGCAGCGCGTGCGCCGCATGAAGGGCGCGATCCTGTGCCTGGTCGGCCCGCCCGGCGTCGGCAAGACCTCGCTCGGCCAGTCGATCGCCAAGGCGACCAACCGCAAGTTCGTGCGGATGAGCCTGGGCGGCGTGCGCGACGAGGCGGAAATCCGTGGCCACCGGCGCACCTACATCGGCTCCATGCCCGGCCGCATCGTGCAGAACCTCAACAAGGTCGGCAGCAAGAATCCGCTGTTCATGCTCGACGAGATCGACAAGATGAGCATGGACTTCCGCGGCGATCCGTCCTCGGCCCTGCTCGAAGTGCTCGACCCGGAACAGAACCACGCCTTCAACGACCACTACCTCGAAGTGGACCTCGACCTGTCCGAGGTGATGTTCGTCGCCACCGCCAACTCGCTGAACATCCCCGGCCCGCTGCTCGACCGCATGGAAGTGATCCGCATCCCCGGCTACACCGAGGACGAGAAGCTCAACATCGCCCAGCGTTACCTGTTGCCCAAGCAGATCAAGGGCAACGGCCTGAAGGAATCCGAACTGTCCATCGACGAGGAGGCGCTGCGCGAAATCGTGCGCTACTACACGCGCGAGTCCGGCGTGCGCAACCTGGAACGCGAGATTTCCAAGATCTGCCGCAAGGTGGTCAAGGAGATCGCCCTGGCCGGTCCGAAGCCGGCGCGGCGCTCGCGGCGCAAGGGTGCCGACGTGCAGGTGACGGCGAAGAACATCGACAAGTACCTGGGCGTGCGTCGTTACGATTTCGGCCGCGCCGAGCAGAACAACGAGATCGGCCTGGTCACCGGCCTGGCCTGGACCGAGGT
>JBAYTD010000123.1:0-8154 GCA_041675805.1 Lysobacteraceae bacterium | reverse complement strand
GGCAGGTAGGCGTTCCAGGGATGGATGCCGGCCTTGACGCTTGTCGAAGACGACAGCGCGATGCCGGGGTGGCCTTCTCTTTGGTTACTTTCTCCTGGCCGTTCAAGAGAAAGCGACTCTGCCGCCGCCGAGGCGGACGAAACCCAGGCGACAAACCCAAGTCAGGCGGGTGAAGCAGCAACCAACTCCGGTTGACCAGCCATTGCGCATCGCACTGCTAGACTGCGCGCCCCTCCCTCCCCTTCCGTCCGCCCCATGGACAGCATCCGCCTGCGCGGCGTGCGCACGCACAACCTGAAGAACATCGATCTCGAACTGCCCCGCAACAGCCTGATCGTGATCACCGGCCTGTCCGGTTCCGGCAAGTCCTCGCTGGCCTTCGACACCATCTATGCCGAGGGCCAGCGGCGCTACGTCGAGTCGCTGTCGGCCTATGCGCGGCAGTTCCTGTCGGTGATGGAGAAACCCGACCTCGACCACATCGAGGGCCTGTCGCCGGCGATTTCCATCGAGCAGAAATCGACCTCGCACAACCCGCGCTCCACCGTCGGCACCATCACCGAAATCCACGACTACCTGCGCCTGCTGTTCGCCCGCGTCGGCGCTCCGCACTGCCCCGACCACGGCACCCCGCTGGCGGCGCAGACGGTCAGCCAGATGGTCGATGCGACGCTGGCGCTGGACCCGCAGCGCCGCTACATGCTGCTCGCCCCTGTGGTGCGCGAGCGCAAGGGCGAGCACGTGCAGGTGTTCGAGCAACTGCGCAGCCAGGGTCTGGTCCGCGCCCGCGTCAACGGCGTCCTGCACGACCTCGACCAGGCACCGACGCTGGCGCTGCGGCAAAAGCACACCATCGAGGCGGTGATCGACCGCTTCCGCCCGCGCCCCGAGCTGCAACAGCGCTTGGCGGAGAGCTTCGAAACCGCGCTGCGCCTGGGCGAGGGGTTGGCGCGGGTGGTCGACATGGACGACGCCGACGGCCTCGACCAGTTGTACTCGTCGAAATTCAGTTGCCCGGTCTGCGACTACTCGCTGCCGGAACTGGAGCCGCGCCTGTTCTCCTTCAACTCGCCGATCGGCGCCTGCCAGCGCTGCGACGGCCTCGGCGTGACCCAGTTCTTCGATCCGGCGCGGATCGTCGCCCATCCCGAAAAGAGCCTGGCCAGCGGTGCCATCCGTGGCTGGGACCGACGCAATCCGTACTACTTCCAGATGGCGCAATCGCTGGCCAGACACTACGGCTTCAAGGTCGAGACGCCGTGGAACGAGCTCAGCGACGCCCAGCGCGAGGCGGTGCTGCACGGCAGCGGCGAGGAGCTGGTCAGCTTCACCTACCTGACCCAGGCCGGCGGCCGCAGCAAGCGCGCGCACCGCTTCGAGGGCATCGTCCACAACTTCGAGCGCCGCTACCGCGACACCGATTCGCAACTGGTGCGCGAGGAACTGTCGCGCTTCATCAGCAACCGGCCCTGCCCGGACTGCGAGGGCCAGCGGCTGAACCGCTCGGCGCGGCACGTGCTCGTCGACGGCCACAACCTGCCGGCGATCAGCGCCCTGCCGATCGACGAGTGCAACCGGCTGTTCGAGTCGATGAGCCTGCCCGGCTGGCGTGGCGACATCGCCGCCCGCGTCATCAAGGAAATCCGCGAGAGGCTGCGCTTCCTGGTCGATGTCGGCCTCGATTACCTCAGCCTCGGCCGACAGGCGGATTCGCTGTCCGGCGGCGAGGCGCAGCGCATCCGCCTGGCCAGCCAGATCGGTGCCGGCCTGGTCGGCGTCATGTACGTGCTCGACGAGCCCTCCATCGGCCTGCACCAGCGCGACAACGAACGCCTGCTCGGTGCCCTGCTCCGCCTGCGCGACCTCGGCAACACGGTGATCGTGGTCGAGCACGACGAGGACGCCATCCGCCTCGCCGACCACATCGTCGACATCGGCCCCGGTGCCGGCGTGCACGGCGGCGAGATCGTCGCCCAGGGAAAACTCGACGACGTGCTGCGCAGCGAGCGCTCGCTGACCGGGCAATATCTATCCGGCAAGCGCCGCATCGCCGTGCCCGGCCAGCGCCGCGCGCCCGATCCCGAGCGCCTGCTTCGCCTGCACGGCGCGCGCGGCAACAACCTGCAGAACGTCGATCTGGCGATCCCGGCCGGCTGCTTCGTCTGTGTCACCGGCGTGTCCGGCTCGGGCAAGTCCACCCTCATCAACGACACCCTGTTCGCGCTGGCCGCCAGCGCCCTCAACGGTGCCAGCACGCAGCCGGCACCGCATGAGCAGGTCAGCGGGATGGAACTGTTCGACAAGGTGGTCGACATCGACCAGTCGCCCATCGGCCGCACCCCGCGCAGCAACCCGGCCACCTACACCGGCCTGTTCACGCCGCTGCGCGAGCTGTTCGCCCAAGTGCCGGAAGCCCGCGCTCGCGGCTACCAGCCCGGCCGCTTCAGCTTCAACGTCAAGGGCGGGCGCTGCGAGGCCTGCCAGGGCGACGGCCTGATCAAGGTCGAGATGCACTTCCTCGCCGATGTCTACGTGCCCTGCGATGTCTGCCAGGGCAAGCGCTACAACCGCGAAACGCTGGAGATCACCTACAAGGGCCACACCATCCACGACGTGCTGTCGATGACGGTGGAGGAGGCGCTGGCGCTGTTCAGGCCGGTGCCGGCGCTGGCCCGCAAGCTGGAAACGCTGATGGCCGTAGGCTTGTCCTACATCACCCTCGGCCAGTCCGCGACCACGCTGTCCGGCGGCGAGGCGCAGCGCGTCAAGCTGTCGAAGGAGCTGTCGCGGCGCGACACCGGCCGCACCCTGTACATCCTCGACGAGCCGACCACCGGCCTGCACTTCCACGACATCGAACAACTGCTCGGCGTGCTGCACCGGCTGGCCGACGACGGCAACACCGTGCTCGTCATCGAGCACAACCTCGATGTCATCAAGACCGCCGACTGGATCGTCGACCTCGGCCCCGAAGGCGGCCATCGCGGCGGCCGCATCATCGCCACCGGCACCCCGGAACAGATCGCCGCCAACCCGGACTCGCACACCGGCCGCTTCCTCGCCCGGCTGGACGGCATCAGGGGCTGACGCCATCGCACCAATCCCGCGCTCAATCACCAATCTTCCAATCCCCAATCCACCAGCAAAGTCCTCCCCATGCGACGTTACACTTGCCTTTCGCCATCGGTGATCGCCGCAAGTTCCCAGGGGACGTTTCGATGAATGCTCGCGCTTTGTGCTGGATCCGGATCGTCGCGCTGGGCGTTTGCGCAGCACTGTCTTCGCTGGCCCAGGCGGCGCAGGTGGAGGCATCGGGGCAAGTGCGCGTGCATCAGTCCGGCCAATGGGGCGAAGCGGTCCCCGGCGTGCTGGTTTCCAACGGACGCGAGTTGGTGCGCACCGACTCGGAAGGCCGTTACCGCATCGCGGTGACCCCGGGGCAGACCGTATTCGTGATCAAGCCGCCCGGCTGGCGCGAGGTGGTCGATGCCGGCGGCGAAGCGCGGCATTGGCGGCACCATTTCCCGACCGGCTCGCCGGCCCTGCGCCACGGCGGCATCGCTTCGACCGGCACGGCGACTTCCGGCTGGGACTTCGGCCTAGTTCCCGAGCCGGCGGCGACGGATCATCTGGACATGCTGGTGTTCGGCGATCCGCAGCCGAACTCGATGCGTCAGGTCGATTACTTCCAGCGCGACATCATCGCGCCGCTGCTCGACCGCGCCGACGCAGCACCGCCGGGCTCGGCGCAATCGGTGTTCGCTGGCCGCCCGGCACAGCTCGGCATCACCCTCGGCGACATCGTCAACGACGATCTCTCGCTGTATCCGGCGATGCGCGCCGCGCACGCCCGCCTGGGCCTGCCCTGGCTGTACGTCGCCGGCAACCACGACCTCGATTTCGACGCCGCCAGCGACGCCGACTCGCTGCTGACCTTCCGCCGGCACTTCGGCCCGGACACCTTCGCCTGGGAAACCGCCCAGGCCAGCCTGATCGTGCTCGACAACGTGGTCTACCTGCCCGGCCAGTCGCCGGAATACATAGGCGGACTGCGCGAGGAGCAGCTCGAATTCCTCCGCGCCTATCTCGACACCCTCGCCCCGGGGCGGCGGCTGCTGATCGCCGCGCACATTCCCTTCCATGACGAACCGCAGCGCCGCGAAGGCTTCCGCCGCGCCGACCGCGAGCGCCTGTTCGCCCTGCTGGCGCGCTTCCCCGACACCCTGCTGCTGACCGCACACACGCATACCCAGCGGCATTACCGCCATCGCCAGGCCGATGGCTGGCGCGGCCAGGCACCGCTGCACGAGTACAACGTCGGCACCAGCAACGGCGGCTTCTGGGGCGGCCTGGAAGACGCCGAGGGCATCCCCGACGCCGTGATGATGGACGGCACGCCGAATGGCTTTGCCCGCGTGTCGATGCCGATGACCGGCGACTACGCGCTGTCCTGGGAAGTGGCGCGCCAACCCGACCACCCCGGCCTCGCCCTGCATGCGCCCAGGGTGCTGCGACGCGGTGCCTATCCCGGCGTCGGCCTGTTCGCCAACGTGTTCATGGGCGAGGTCGGCAGCCGCGTCGAATACCGCATCGACGGCGGCGACTGGCTGCCGATGACCCACGTGATGCGCGCCGACCCGCGCGTGCTCGCCATCAACCTGGCCGACGACGCCGCGCCCACCCTGCGCGCCCGCGACCGCACGCCCGAGGCCAGCGTCTCCTGGCACCTGTGGCGCACCAGCCTGCGCACCGACCTCGCCCCCGGCGAACACGAAGTGGAAGTCCGCGCGCAGGACCGCTGGCGCGGCGAACTGCGCGCCACCACCCGCTACCGGCTGATCGAACACTCGCCCTGAACAACACGCCGCGGCGTCCTTTGTGCCCGGAGCGGGAGTCGAACCCGCATGGCCGCGAGGCCGAGAGATTTTAAGTCTCTTGCGTCTACCGGTTTCGCCATCCGGGCGGCGAAGCGGGGGCAAGCTTAGCGCGTTCGGGTGCGCGTTCGCCGGCTTTACGGGGCGCTTTCCATGTCGTATGGCAGGCGACGGGTGGGCCGCGTTCGGTCACACTTTCGGCTTTCGGCCATCCTTGACCGCGAACCTTTCGTCCGCAGGAGAGACACCATGTCGCCCATGAACACGCTCGTTGCCGTCTTCCTCGAACCCGCCAAGGCCTTCGCTGCGGTGCGCGAACGCTCGATGATCTGGTTGCCGCTGTTGCTGCTGATCGGCGGCAACATCGCGCTGATGGCCTGGTATTACAGCGTGGTCGACTTCCCCTGGTTGCAGGACCATCTGATCAGCGGCATGGGCAACGTGCCGCCGGAGCAGGCGGCGGCGGTGAAGGGCTTCATGCAGCGCGGGACGATGACCATCTCGGCCATCGTCGGCATCGCCGTCGCGGTGCCCGCCATCCTGCTGATCAGCGCGGTGTACTACCTGCTGGTCGGCAAGGCGATGGGCAACGAGTTCAGCTTCGGCAAGTGGTTTGCCTTCAGCACCTGGGCCTCGGTTCCGGCGCTGCTGCTGATCCCGGTCGGTGCGGTGCAGATCCTCAGCCACGGCAACGGCCAGCTCGCTCCGGAACTGATCAACCCGCTGAACCTCAACACCCTGCTGTTCGGCCTGCCGCTGGACAACGCCTGGGCCGGTCTGCTCAATTCGATCAGCGTGGCGACGATCTGGTCGCTGGTGGTGTCGGTGATCGGCTACCGGGTGTGGACCGCTCGCAGCACGCTGGCTTCCGCGCTGGTCGTGCTGGTGCCGTACCTGGTGATCTACGGCATCTGGGCGGCGTTTGCCGCGATGCGGGCGGCGGCATGAACAAGCGCTGGATCGGCATCGCCGCCATCGTCGCGGTGATCGCGCTGCCGCTGCTGATCAAGGGCGGCCAGCGCGACAACGCCAAGGAAGTGGAGATCGAGGTGGCCAGCGAACGGCTGGTGCGCGCGTCCATCCTCGCCTCAGGCAACCTGGTATTCCGCGAGCAATCGCAACTGTCGCCGGAGGTGATCGGCAAGGTCCGCGCGGTGCTGGTGGAGGAAGGCGACCGTGTCGAGGCCGGCCAGGTGGTGTTGCAACTGGACGAGCAGGTCTATCTGGCGCAGGTGGCGCAACTGGAGGCGGCGGTGCGCCAGCAGCGCATCAACATCGAGCGCCAGCAGCTCAACGTCGCCAACCAGGAGCGCCAATGGCAGCGCAGCGACGAACTGCATCGGCGCAAGCTGATCGACGACGCCCGCCACGACGAGGCGAAGCTGGCGCTGGACATGGCGCGCGTCGAACTGCGCGCCAGCCGCGAGACGCTGCAGCAGGCGCAGGCGCAGCTCGACCAGGCGCGCGAGCAACTGGCGAAAACCGAAATCCGCGCACCGATCAGCGGCACCGTGATGAGCGTCGGCATCAAGATCGGCGAAACCGCCGTGGCCAGCAGCACCGGCATCGCCGGTTCCTCGCTGATGACCATCGCCGATCCGGACAGCCTGATGACCGAGGTCAACGTCGACGAGGCCGACATCGCCCGCATCCAGGTCGGGCAGAGCGTGGCGGTGTACGCAGCCGCCTTTCCGGACATCGCGTTGCAGGGCGAGGTGGAAAGCATCCCGCTGTCGCCGCGCAGCACCGCGCCGGGAGCCAGCGCCAGTTCGCTGGCGCGCAGCTATTCGGTCAAGGTGCGCCTGGCCGACACGCAATCGCTGGCGCTGCGACCGGGCATGACCTGCCGCGCGGAGATCTACACCGACAGCGGCAACGAGGTGCTGGCGGTGCCGGTGCAGGCGGTGATGAGCAACAACGAGGCCAGCACGGAACGCGGCAGCAGCAAGGAGCCGCCGGCCGAGGAGTTCCACCTGTTCGTCGACAAGGACGGCCGCGCCGAGCGCCGCGTGGTCAAGGTCGGCGTGTCCGACGACAGCTATCAGGAAGTCCGCGAGGGGCTCTCGACCGGCGAGCGGGTGGTGATCGGCCCGTACAAGATCCTGCGCCACCTGAAAGACGGCGACACGCTGAAGGCCGCCGAGGCCGATGCGGAAAAGGCGGATTCGTGAGCCAGCCGCTGCTGAAACTGGAGGAGATCGAAAAGCGCTTCGTGATGGGCGAGGAAACCATCCACGCCCTGCGCGGCATCAACCTGTCGATCCCGCGCAACGAAAGCGTCGCCTTCATCGGCGCATCCGGCTCGGGCAAATCGACGTTGATGAACATCCTCGGCTGCCTCGACCGCCCCAGCGCCGGACGCTACTGGCTCAACGGCCGCGATGTGGCGACGCTGGACGAGTCCGAGCTGGCCGACACGCGCAACCGCGAGATCGGCTTCATCTTCCAGAGTTTCAACCTGCTGCCACGCGCCAGCGCGCTGCAGAACGTGATGCACCCGCTGATCTATCGCGGCGTACGCCCGGCCGAGCGCCAGCGCCGGGCGCGCGAGGCGCTGGCCCGGGTCGGGTTGGAAAACCGCATGGGCCACCTGCCCAACCAGCTTTCCGGCGGCCAGCGCCAGCGCGTGGCGATTGCCCGCGCGCTGGTCGGCCAGCCTTCGATCCTGCTCGCCGACGAACCCACCGGCAATCTGGATTCGGCCACCACCGCCGACATCATGGCGTTGTTCGACGACCTGCTGCGCGAGGGCCAGACGCTGATCCTGGTGACCCACGAACCGGACATCGCCGCCCATTGCCAGCGCGTGGTGCGACTGTCCGACGGCCGCATCATCAGCGACACCCGCCGCGAGGAGCGTCATGTTCAGCCTGCTTGAAAGCCTGCGCTCGGCGCTGGCCAGCATCCGCGCGCACGCGATGCGCAGCTTCCTGACCACGCTCGGCATCATCATCGGCGTGGCTTCGGTCATTGCCGTGGTGTCACTGATCCAGGGCCTGTCGCATTCGATCAGCAGCCAATTCGCCGGGCTCGGCAGCAACAGCCTGACGGTGCGCTCGGACACCTCGTTCGAGGAGGCCATGCAGGGCAAGCGCAACCGCCTGTCGCTGCGCGATTACGAATACCTGCTGCACCACATCGAGGACATCAACTCGGTGACGCCGATGTTCCTGGCACTGAGCGATTTCGGCGGCAGCATCCAGTACGGCGGGCAGAGCAGCGTCAGCCGCATCCTCGCCACCACGCCCAGCTATCAGGACACGCAGAGCGTGTATCCCTC
>JBAYTD010000122.1:0-8273 GCA_041675805.1 Lysobacteraceae bacterium | reverse complement strand
TCGCGGGCCAGGTTGCGGGTGATCTGGCGCAGCCAGGGCAGGAAGCTGGCGCTGCTGCGCAGCGACTTGAGGTTGGTCCAGGCGTTGAGGAAGGCCTCCTGGGCGATGTCCTCGCTGGCCTGGATGTCGCGCACGATGGACAGCGCGATGGCGGTGATGCCGCTCTGGCAGCCGCTTACGATCAATCCGAAGGCCTGGCGGTCGCCGGCCTGCGCGGCAGGCAGGTGCAGTTCGATCAGGCTGAGCAGGGCATCGGAGGACATGGGCGTCGGTCGCGTGGCGGTGGGATGTGCTGCGGGACGGGCGGGCGGGGAAAGTGTGACCGGCGGGCCGTGCTCAGCCGAACCAGCCCATCCGCTGCGCGGCCTGGACGGTGGCGATGATGGCGATGGCCAGCAGCAGCACGCGGCGGATGTTCAGCCTGGATCGCGGCTGGCGGGCCGGGTCCTGGGTCGCCATCGGCGGCAAGCGGAAGGGATCGTGGGCGTCGCGACTGGATTCGATCATCCCGGCTTCGCGCAGCAGGGCGCGGGCGCGGCTCTGGTCCTCGGCACGGACGATCCACACCGCCGGCTGCGAGCCGCCCGGCGGCGCGTTGTAGCTGAACTGGCCGCGCCGGTTGCCCTTGTAGGCGCGGCGCTGCTCGATCCAGGTCTCGATGCCGGCCTCGTTGAGCAGGCGGGCGACGCCCTCGACGGTTTCCAGGCGCTGGGAGGTGAACAGTCGACGCATGGCTCAGGCGCTTTCCCCGGCGCTGTCGGCCGGCGTTCCGGGCAGCACGCGGATCAGCCCTTCCTGCGCGGTGCTGGCCACCAGCACGCCGTCGCGGGTGTAGATGCTGCCGCGCGCCAGCCCGCGCGCGTCCTGCGCGCTGGGGCTGTCGCAGGCGTACAGCAGCCATTCGTCGATGCGGAACGGGCGCAGGAACCACATCGCATGGTCGAGGCTGGCCATCTGCACGTTCGGCTGCATATAGGAAATCGCATGCGGGAAGGTGGTGGTGCCGATCAGGTGGAAGTCGGAGGCGTAGGCGAGCAGGGCGCGGTGCAGGGCCGGATCGTCGGGGATGCGGTCGATCAGGCGGAACCAGACCTGGCGGAACGGCGGCTGGCGGACCGGCGACACCTCGTCGCGCTCGTGGACGTGGCGGAACTCGAACGGGCCTTTCTTCGACAGCCAGCGACGCATCTTGGCCGGCACCCTGGCCAGGGTTTCCGCGCTCAGCGGGGTCGGCTCCGGCAAGCCTTCCGGCTTCGGCACGTCGGGCGCGGAAACCTGGTGCGAGGCACCGCTTTCGGCGGCGTGGAAGCTGCCGGCAAGGACGAAGATCGGCTTGCCGTGCTGCACCGCGGTGACCCGGCGCACCGAGAAGCTGCCGCCGTCGCGGGTGCGGTCGACGTCGTAGATGATCGGATGTTCGATGTCGCCGGCGCGCAGGAAGTACGCATGCAGGGAATGCAGGGTGCGCGCCGCCGGCACGGTCTGCTGGGCGGCCGAAACCGACTGCCCGAGCACCTGGCCGCCGAACACGTGGCGGGTGCCGATGTCGCGGCTGTCGCCACGGAACAGGTTGTCCTCCAGGCGTTCCAGGGCGAGCAGGTCCAACAGTTCGGCGACGACGGTCTGCATGGGCGGTGATCCGGGCAGGCGGGAAGGGCCGACAATGATCGCCCAAGAACCATGCAAAAGCTGCAACACTTGCCGCTTTCCGTTTCCCGTCCCGATTGCTTTCGTGCGTTTTCTGTCCAGCCTGTTCCGGAATCCCGGCCACTATCCGCTCGGCTACCGACCCGCCCTCGACGGTCTGCGCGGCACCATGACGCTGGGCGTGATGGCCGCCCATGTGAAGGAAAGCTGGTGCCCGGGTGCCTTCGTCTACATGGACACCTTCTTCATCATGAGCGCCTACCTGATCACGGCGCTGCTGCTGAAGGGCTGGCGGCGCGAGGGGCGGATCGGCTTCGGGCGCTTCTACTATCGCCGCGTGTTGCGCCTGTTTCCGGCCAACTACGCGATGCTGGCGGTGTTCGCGCTGGCCGCCTGGCTGTTTCTCGACGATTTTCCCGGCCATTTGAAGCAGATCGCCGCCGCCGGGCTGTACGTCTCCAACTGGACGCGCGCCTTCGAGGTGCCGATGCCGCAGTTCCTCGGCCATACCTGGTCGCTGTCGATCGAGGAACAGTACTACCTGCTCTGGCCGGTGCTGCTGGCCGGCCTGCTGCGCTGGAGCGGCCTCAACGCGCGCAGCGTGCTGATGGTGGCGGCGGCGGCGCTGGCGTTCGCGCTGTGGCGCACCTGGCTGACCTTCGATGGTGCCTCCATTCCGCGCCTGTACAACGGCACCGACACCCGCGCCGACGCCCTGCTGCTGGGCTGCGCGCTGGGCATGTGGCTGGCCCTGCCCGGGGTGCGCGAGCATGCCGGTCTACAACGCTGGGCGGCGCGGCTGGCGCTGCCCTGCACGCTGATCCTGCTGGCCGCCGGCTATCTGCTGCAATGGGAGATGCGCGGCATGTACGCCGGCGGCAGTTTCCTCACCTCGCTGGTCTCCACCGCGCTGGTGGCGGCGCTGGTGCTGCCGCGCGAAACCCTGGCACATCGCCTGTTCGCGCTGCCGCCACTGGTCTTCCTCGGGCGCATCTGCTACGGCCTGTACCTGTGGCATTTCCCGGTCTACAGCGTGCTGCGCTTCGGTTTCGGCATGGACGTGGCGGGCGTCGCCGGCATCGGCATTCCGCTGACCTTCGCCTTTGCGACGGCGTCGTACCTGTGGATCGAGCGACCCTTCCTCGCCATCAAGGACGCGATGGCGCAGCCGCAGGCACGGGCGGCGGCCTGAACCGCCGGCAGCGCTTACACTGTCGCCCTGTCTCGCCAACCTTTCCGCCGACCCTTCCACATGCTGCCCGACCTGCCGCCGCTGCTACCGATCGAGGACGCCTCGCTGCCCTACGAAGCGCGGCTGGAGACGCGCGGGATCGCCGACATCACCGGTGTGGTGATCCACTGCACGGAAACGCCCGACCTCGCCGTGGCGCGCGAGTTCGGCGAGCGCGTGCTGTATCCCAGCGGTGCCGGCAACAGCGGTCATTACTACATCGACCGCGACGGCCGCGTGCTGCGCTACGTGGAACTGGGCCGCATCGCCCATCACGTGCGCGGCATGAATGCCGGCACGGTCGGCATCGAACTGGTCAATCGCGGGCGCTGGCCGCGCTGGCTGGACAGCGACCACCAGGCGATGGACGAACCCTATCCGCCGGCGCAGATCGCCGCGCTGATCGACTTGCTGGCCGACCTGAAGGCGCGGCTGCCGAACCTGCACTGGATCGCCGGCCACGAGGATCTGGATCGCGAACGGGTTGCCGCTGCCGACGATCCCGCCGTCACGGTGGCGCGCAAGCGCGATCCGGGGCCGCTGTTTCCGTGGTCGCAGGTGCTTGGGGCCACACCGTTGGAGCGCCGCCACGCGCCGGCGCACGAGTGAGGCCGCGCGGCGCGGCCCGCAGCGCGGCACGCTTTCAAGGTGTTCGACCCGGCCCGCAGGATGCTCAGTGCCCGTCCTCGTCCGGCAAGGTCATTTCCAGGATCGGCGAGGGCAGACGTTCGGTGCCGATCCACAGCCGGTTGCCGTCGCCGGACAGGGCGATGGCCTCGGCCTGGGCCAGCCAGGGGAAGAGCAGGTCGAGCGGGGTCTGTTGCACGGCGTCGGCCCAGTCCTCGCCGTCGGCGCGCCGATACAGCCGTGCTTGCAGATAGTTGAGCACCACCATCCGACGGCCGTCGGCGCTGATGTCCATCGAGGTGATGCGCGCGCGATGGCGGCCGAACACCGGGTTGCGTTGCAGGTCGGCGGCGCTCGGCTGGCTGATGTGGCCGACCAGGCCGACGCGCTCGGCGATGACCGGCGCGTGCCCGGTGTCGGCGTCCAGCGGCAGGCGGAACAGTTCCGGCGGCACGCGCTTCTTGGTGATCAGGTAGATTGCCCGCTCGCCGATGTCGACCGCCACCGCCTCGCAATCGCGCGGGCCATCGGGCCAGCGAAAGCGCAGGCTGCGCGCCACCTCGACCTCGGCATCCGCCAGCTCCTCGGGCTCGGCGAGGATGTGCAGCACCGGCTGGCCGCGCAGCCCGCCGTTGTCGCCGACATCGGCGACCAGCAGCCAGTCGCGGCCGGCGTCGCGGAAGATCGCCAGATCTTCCCAGTCGTTGTTGACGATCCCGCGCAGGCGCAGGGTGGCGGCGCGGCGGCCCTGGGCGTCAAGGGCGTACAGCTCGGCCGGATTGCCGCTGTCGTTGTGCGCCCAGAGGATGCCGTCGTGGCGGCGCGAGGCGGCGAGGCCGCTGATTTCGTCGACCGCGGCGTCGAGCACCAGTCGATCCAGCCGCGCCGTCGGCGGCTGCGGCGTCTGCGCCGTGCCGGTCGCCAACAGGCAGGGCAGCGCCAGGGTGATCAGCAGGGTGCGCCGCAGGCTCATCGGGCGGCGCGGATGCCGTCGATGCGCAGGCGGCCGAGCAATTCGACGCCGGCATAGAAGCGGAACGGATCGCCGTCGCCGACATCCAGCGCCAGATGGCCGGCACCGAAGGCCGGCAGCGCGGCGTCGAAGCCCTGCCAGCGACCGTCGATGAAGGCGTACACCCAGGCGTGCGGCACGAACACCTGCTGCTGGCCGGCATAGGCGCTGGCGTAGGCGAGGCCGGTGGCGACCCGCGCCGGAATACCCTCGGCGCGGGCCAGGGCGGCCAGCAACAGGGCGTGCTCGGTGCAGTCGCCTTCGCCCAGCCGCGCGGCGTCCAGCGCCGAGGCGTAACCGATGCGCAGCGACTTCACCGCCAGATGCCGGCGCACGCCGCTCTCCAGCGCGCGCATGCGTTCCTCGGCGCTGACGGCGTCGTCGATCAGTCGCCTCGCCAGTTCGCGCAGTTCCGCCGCATCGCTTTCCAGCCAGCGCGTGGCGGCGGTGTCTTCGGGTTTCGGCAGGCGGTCAATGCCGCCGCGCGGATCGATACGCAGTTCCAGCCATTCGCCCTGCGCCTGGACGCTCTGGCCGGGCAGGGCGGGCAGCCTTGGCAGGTCGCCGTCACGCATGGCCAGGCGATAGCGCAGCGGCCGCTGGCGGTCGCGCTGGCTGAGCCGGCGCGGCGATGGCGTCGAGGTGGCGACCAGCACATCGGCGGACTGGTTCGGTGCCTGCGCGCAGGCGCGCTCGCAGGCCATGAGGTCCAGCGACATGCCGAGCAGCATCAACTGCATCCGCTGCACGCTGCGGTCGGCCGGGTCGACCCAGCTGCGGATCCTCATCGGCTGGCCGTCGCCGGCGTCGAACCGCCGGTCCACCGCAATCAGGGCGCGCTCGCTGCCGTGGATGTCGACGCTCTGCGGGCCGATCACTTCCACGTCCACTGCCAGCATGCGCAGGCCGCCGAGGTCGAAATCGGCATGGCGATAGCGCGTCCCCGCAGTCAGGCCGTGGCGCTGGTCGCGGCGCGCTTGGGCATCGCCGAACAGCGCATCGGCGGGCCAGTCGATGCGCTGGCTGAGGCGGCGACCGGAATGGTCGATCGTCACCATCGCCACGCCATCGCGGATTTCGCCCTCGATCAGCCCGACGCTGCCGGCGGTGTCGGTGTGCGAACGAAACGCCAGCGGCCGGCCGTCGATGCTTTCCACGGTGCGCTCGGTGCTGCCGATGCGCAGGGTCTGGCCGTCGCGCGCCAGTTCCAGGCGCAGGGTTTCCTCGTGGACGATTTCTTCTCCGGCCTGGCTGCGGGTCTGGTGCAGGTGGCCGATCTTGCGACCCTCCAGATGCACGCTGAACCAGGTTTCGGAAGGCTCGGCCTCGGCCGCTCGCAGCGTCGCCGCAGCCGCCAGCAGCAGGACGAGAACCGCGAGGCCGGCAAGGCGGCGCGGCGGGACGTGGACACTCATGCCGCCATCATGCCAGTGCGCCACGGGCCGGCAAAGCAGTCAGCGGAAGCGCTGCATCGGCAGGCCCAGCCATTCCAGCGCCGTACCGTGGTACAGCCGCGCTTGTTCGGCCTGGCCCAGTCCCAGCGCCTCGATGCCGGCGCCCGGCACCTGCTCGCCGAGCGGGAACGGATAATCGGTGCCCAGCATCACCCGCGCACTGCCGACGGTGTCGAGCAGGTAGCGCAGCGCGCGGTCGTCGGCCACCCAGGAGTCGAAATACAGCCGCGACAGGTATTCGCGCGGATTGCGCGGGTTGTCGGTGGCGACCAGGTCCGGACGCATGTTGAAGCCGTGCTCGATGCGGCCGATGGTGTACGGAAAACTGCCGCCGCCGTGCGCCAGGCAGACCTTCAGCTTCGGCAGCCGCTCCAGCACGCCGCCGAAGACCAGACAGCAAGCGGCGCGCGACTGCTCCGCCGGCATGCCGACCAGCCACGGCAGCCAGTACTTGGGCATCGATTCGCTGCCCATCATGTCCCAGGGATGGATCAGGACCGCCGCGCCGAGATCGGCCGCCGCCTCGAAGAACGCGAACAGCTCCGGCGCATCCAGGTTCCAGTGTCCGCCATCGGCCAGATTGACGTGGGAGCCGATCTGCACGCCTTGCAGGCCGAGCTGGTCCATGCAGCGTTCCAGTTCCTGCACCGCCAGACGCGGCGATTGCAGCGGCACGGTGCCGATGCCGGCGTAATGGCGCGGAAAGTCCCGGCAGGTGCGCGCCATGTCGTCGTTCAGCGCCTGGTGCAATTCCAGCGCATGGTGCGGCTTGGCCCAGTAGCTGAACATCACCGGCACCGTGCTGAGCACCTGCACCTGCACACCGAACGCGGCGTACTCGTCGATCCGCTCGCGCGCATCCCAGGTGTTGGACCAGATTTCGCGGAAGAAGCGACCATCCTTGTAGATGCGATGGCGGCCGTCCTCGGTGTGGTGGATCACCGGGAAGCGGGCGTCGCCGTAACGGGCGGCGAGGTCGGGCCAGTCACGCGGCAGGCAGTGCGCGTGGATGTCGATCTTCAGAACATCGGAAACCGGCGCAGGCATGTGCGCTCCTGAAGGCAGCGGCGTGGCGGCCGAGCGTAGCCGATCCGCCGGCCCGGCGGCCAATCGGGCCGCTGCCGGAATGCGCTCCATCGCATCCCGGCAGCGGCGGCTTGCGGATCAGGCCGCGCGGCGCAGCCTCGCCGCGCCGACGCCCAGCATCAGCGCCAGCAAGGTCCACAGCGCCAGTGCACCGGCGCTCGGGATCATCACCGGCGGCGGTGGTGGCGCGCCGACGAAGCGGAACACCGTCGGCTGCTCGTTGCCGGCCACGGTCGGGTCGGTGGACAGCGCCTGCGAATCGTTGCTGCCGTCGCCATCGCCGTCGAAGTTCACTTGCGCCTGGTTGGAGATCATCATCGGATCGGTGGCGTTGACCGTGGCGCGGATGCGGATCAACACCGACCCGCCGGCGGGCAGCAGACCATTCCAGTACACCGCATTGCCGGCGACATCCGGGGTCACCGTGCCGCTGTCCGCCGTCGCATCGAGCAACGACAACTCGTCCGCCAGCATGTCGATCAGCTCGTGGCTGGCCGGATCGTCCGGCTGGTCGCCATCGCCGACGTTGTTGACGACGATCTCGTAGATCACCGGCAGGCGGTGCGTACCGACCTGGACGACGCTCTTGAACGCCAGCAATTCGGCGGTGGCGACATCGTCATTGCTGTTGGTCACCGAGACGTCGGCCGGATCGATGCCGTGGTAGTTGGCATCGGCGCTGACCGCCGGGGCGGTGATGATGGTGTAGGCGATATCGTCATCCACTTCGTCGTCATCGACGCCGGTGACGGTGACCGTCTGCGGCGCGTTCCAGTTGCCGGCGGTGAAGGTCAGGCTGTCGGGTGCGACGATACCTTCCGTGGCGTCGTCGCTGGACAGGGCAATCGTGACATCGGCGGTCGGCTGGCTATCCAGCACGACGGTGAAGGTCGCCGTGCCGCCGGCTTCGGTGGTGATCAGACCGCTGGTCGGGTCGACCGTGATGCCGGCCGCGTCGTCGTCGCTGTTGGTCACCGACACATCGTCCGGGTTGATGCCGTTGTAGGTGGCGTCGGCACTGACTGCGGCGGCGGTGACGATGCTGTAAGCGATGCCGCCATCGGCCACGTCATCATCGACGCCGGTGACGGTGACGGTCTGCGCGGCACTCCAGTTGCCGGCGGTGAAAGTCAGGCTGGCCGGCGAAACCGTGCCTTCCGTGGTATCGCTGCTGGACAGGGCAATCACGACATCCGCCGTCGGCTGGCTGTTCAGC
>JBAYTD010000121.1:0-8547 GCA_041675805.1 Lysobacteraceae bacterium | reverse complement strand
GCCATCGACCCGGACAAGGGTCGGGTGATCGAACTGCGCTTCTACGGCGGCCTCACCGTCGAGCAGACCGCCGAAGCGCTCGGCATGTCCCCGGCCACCGTGAAACGCCATTGGCAGGCCGCGCGGGTCTGGCTGTACGACGCTCTGGAACGCGGCGGCTGAGCCTTCGCTGCCACGCGCGCTGAGCCGTTTTTTCGCCGCGCTGCGCCTTTTCGGGAAAGACCGGCGTTCGCCGGCCATCCGACAAGGGGTTGCCATGTCTCGCCACGCCACGTTCCTGGCTGCCATCGCGGCGCTGCTGTTCGCACTGACCCTGACCGCAGCACCCGCCCGCGCCCAGGTGACGATCAGCGCCGGCGATGCCAGCGGCCTGCCCGGTGCCAGCGTCAGCCTGCCATTGGACGCTGCGGGCGGGTTTGCCGCCGTGCAGTGGGACATCCTCTTCCCGCCGGCCGCGCTGGGCTTCCAGAGCCTGCAATGGAACGCCGTCGGCAGCCTGCACGCCATCGACAGCGCGCTGATCGCGCCCGGCCATCTGCGCATCGTCGCCTATCCCGTCGCCTGCCCGGTGGGCGACCTGCCGGCACCCGGCCTGTCCGGGCAACTGCGCCTGCGCATCGCCGCCGATGCCGCGCCGGGCGAACACCCGGTCGATGTCCAGGTCGCGCAGGCGGTGGCGGCCGACGCCAGCGTACTGCCCATCGCCGGCTTGAATGGCGGGACCGTCACCGTGCTCGGCGGGCCGGCAGCGACTGCGCCGGTCTTCATCCCCGGTCCCGATGGCCGCGCGCTGGCGTTGCTGGCGGTACTGCTGGCGGTGATCGCCGTCATCGTCCTGCGCCGTCGCGCCGGCACCGCCTTCCTGGTCGCCCTGCTCATCATCAGCACCAATCCACCCGTCAGCCAGGCGGCGGAACAAGGCGATGCGCCGCCGCCGACGGCGATCATCGACGCCCTGCTCGGCCGTGCCGGCGCGCCGGCCGGGGCCGATTGCAATGGCGATGGCATTCTTTCCGTGGCCGATGCGGTCTGCGCCCAGCAGGTGCTGTGCGCCCAGCCCGGCAACCAGCCGCCGAGCATCGCGCCGATCGGCAATGCCACGATCCAGGCCGGCGATGCCTGGAGCCACCAGGCCAGCGCCAGCGATCCCGATGGCGACACGCTGACCTGGTCGCTGCCGCAGGCACCGGGCGGCATGCAGGTTTCCGCCAGCGGCCTGCTGACCTGGACGCCCGATGCCACGCAACTCGGCGACCATGACGTGCAGGTACGGGTAACCGATCCGGACGACCTGTCCGCCAGCACGACCTTCCGCCTCAGCGTCGCCGAGGTGGTCGTCAACCAGCCACCGAGCATCATGCCACTGGCGGATCGCCTGCTGCGGGTTGGGCAGACGCTCGGTGTCGCGGCGCAGGCCAGCGATCCCGATCCGGGCGATGTGCTGCGTTTCAGCATCAGCGGCGCGCCTGCCGGCCTGTCGCTGGACGCCGCCGCCGGGCGCGTGCTCTGGGTGCCGAGCGAAAACCAGGTCGGCGTGCATCCGCTCACCCTCAGCGTGACCGACCAGGGCGGCCTGTCCGACTCGACCGGCTTCCTCGTCACCGTGGTCAAGCTCGGCGGCCCGCCGCTGCTGCAGGCGCTGCCCGACCAGAGCCTGATGCCCGGGCAATTGCTGGACATCACCGCCCAGGCCAGCGACCCCGACCTGCCCGATGACGAGTTGCACTTCAGCCTGCCGCTGGCCCCCACCGGCATGCAGATCGTCGCCGGCAGTGGCCGCATCAGCTGGACGCCGACGCCGGAGCAGATCGGCCCGCACGATGTCACCGTGCGCGTGAGCGACCGCAATGGCCTGGCCGACTTCACCAGTTTCATCGCCACGGTGCGCGCGCCCAACCAGCCGCCGCTGGCGCGCGATGATGGCTACGCAGTGCGCTTCGGACAGACGCTGGACGTGCCCGCGCCCGGCCTGCTCGACAACGACGAGGATGCCGATGGCGACGCGCTCAGCGTGCGCCTGATCGACCCGCCGCAACGTGGCACGCTGACGCTGAACGCGGACGGTGCCTTCGACTACCTGGCCGGCAGCACCGGCAACAGCGTGCAGCCGAACATCGACCTGACCGCGCTGCTGCTGCCGCAGACGCAGGCCAGCAGCACCTACAGCGGAGCCTATCCCTCGTCACGGCTGGTCGACGGCAACCTCGGCACGTCCTGGTTCTCCGCCCGCCCGCACGGCGAGGAATGGGTCGACATCCTGTTCCCCAGCGACGTCACGGTGCGCTCGATCGAGCTGTACGGCAATCGCCAGTCGGCCAGTATCACCCATGCCGTCACCGCCGGCGTGCTGGAACTCTACGATGACGCCGACCTGCTGCGCTTCGCCAGCGAAGAGCTGTACCTGACCGACCCGGAACCGGCGCGCGACCTGACGTTCGATGTGGCAGCCGCCGCCGGCGGCCCGGTCACCGACGTGCGCCGGATACGCCTGCGCATCACCGGATACGGCTCCGCCAGCGATGTCGGCCTGGCCGAGATTCGCGTGTTCGGCGACGGCGTGGCGCAGGCGCTCGATGCCGTTGAGGAATGGGCCTGGACCGAGGCGGGCACGGAAGTCACACCCAGTGTCATCGACCTCGATGGCGACGGTTTCCCCGAAATCATCTTCACCGCCTCGCCCGATCTTCTGCTCGTCGTCGATGGCCGCGACGGCAGCGAGCGCTTCCGGCGCAACGATGCCTTCTGGTACGAAACCAGCCCGGTGGTGGGCGACATCGACGGCGATGGCATGCCCGAGATCGTCTACATGGAATCGAACGCGAATTTCGTGATGGCGCTGGAACACGACGGAACCGAAAAGTGGAGAACCAATATCGGTGCAAGCATCGGCAACATGGCGCTCGCCGACCTCGACGGCGACGGCATGCCGGAAATCATCGGCGGGCACGGCGGTTCCAACTCCGGCATCACCGTACTGAACGCCGACGGTTCGGCGCGTTGGACCGCGACCTCCGGTGGCTGTGGCAACCACTATCGCTACTGCATCCCGCTGGTCGCCGATGTCGACCTGGACGGCCGCCCGGAGATCATCGGCGGCAACACCCTCCACGACCGTGACGGCAGCGTGCTCTGGTCACTCGGCAGCCTCGGCGACGGCTTCAACGCCATCGGCAATTTCGACGATGATCCCTACGCCGAAATCGTGCTGGTGCGCAGCGGCAACGTGTATCTGCTCGAACACGACGGGACGATCAAGTGGGGACCGGTCGCCCTCCCCGGCGGCGGCCGTGGCGGCCCGCCCACGGTGGCCGATTTCGATGGCGACGGCCGGCCCGAGATCGGCGTTGCCGGATCATCCCGCTACGCGGTGTTCGATACCGATGGCTCGATCCTCTGGCAGATGCCGGTGGTGGACAGCTCCTCGAACGCCACCGGCTCGACCGTGTTCGACTTCCAGAACGATGGCTCGGCCGAGGTGGTCTACCGTGACGAGCGCACCCTGTGGGTGTTTCGTGGTGCCGACGGCCGGGTGCTGTTCAGTACGCCGATCGGCTCCTCGACCACCGCCGAAGCGCCGATCATCGCCGACGTGGACGGCGACGGGCAGGCCGAGATCGTGGTCAGTTCGGACAATCAATCGCAACCCTTGCCGGACGGCAGCCGCCGTCAACCGGGCCTCTACGTCTTCGGCAGCAGTTCCGGCGACTGGGTGGCGGCGCGGAAAATCTGGAACCAGCACAGCTACCACGTCACCAACATCCTGGCCGATGGAACCATTCCGGCGGTCGAGCAGCCCAACTGGCTGACGCCGGGCCTCAACCACTATCGCCAGAACGCATTCCTGCCCGGCGAGATCGACCAGTCCGACCGCTTCACCTATGTCGCGAACGACGGCCAGGACGACTCCGTGCCGGCGACCGTCTACCTCACCCTGCGGCCGGCCAACGCCGCGCCCGAAATCCACTCCCAGCCCGATACCCTTGCCGCCGTCGGCGTGCCGTACTTCCATGCCGTGCGCGCCCTCGACCCCGACCCGGGCGACACCCTGACCTTCTCGCTGGTCACCGCTCCCAGCGGAATGAGCATCGATCCGGCCACCGGCCTGATCCGCTTTACCGCCGACAGCGCGCAACTGGGCGGGCATCCGGTCGATGTGCTGGTGCGCGACCCGCTGGGGTTCTCCGCCCAGCAGCACTATGTGCTCAACGTGGTCGATGCGGTGCAGGTACCCGATGTCGTCGGCCAGCCGCAGGGCGATGCCGAATCCGCCTTGTCGAGCGCCGGTTTTGCCCCCGGCCAGGTCGCCCTGGCGCGCCACCCGAGCATCCCGCCGGGCGCGGTGTCCGCCCAGTCGCCAGCCGGCGGCAGCCATGCCGTGCCCGGCGTGCCGGTGAACCTGACCGTTTCCACCGGCACCGGCCCCGAGGACGACGACAACGACGGCGACGGCTTCACCCCCAACCAGGGTGACTGCAACGACAACGACGCCGGCATCCATCCCGGCGCGCCCGATCCCGAGGGCGACGGCATCGACCAGGATTGCGATGGCGTCGACGGCGACGAGCCGATCACCGCGCTGTTCGTCCAGCCCGATTCGGCCACCCTGCTGGTCGGCGAGGCACTGCAGCTGTCCGCCTTCGTCCGCTTCACCGATGGCTCGGCGCAGCCGGTCAGCGGCGCGGCCAACTGGACGGCCACGGCCGGTGCCGTCATCGACGGCAACGGTCGACTCATCGCCACCGCGCCCGGCCCGGTGCAGGCCAGCGCCAGCTTCCAGGGCCACGGCGGCAACGCCCAGATCAGCGTGATCGCCCGCGATGCCGGCGACAACGCCGCACCGCTGGCCGAGATCACCGCCCCCGCCGAGGGCGCGCAACTGCTCGGCCCGGTGGACATCCTGGGCAGCGCCAGCGATCCGAACCTGGTGCGCTACGAATTGCTGCTGGCCCCTGCCGGCAGCGCCGACTTCCGCCGCATCGGCGGCGGCGTCACGGCGGTGAGCGATGGCCTGCTGGGCCGGCTCGATCCCACCACCCTGCTCAACGGCCTGTACCGCCTGCGCCTCACCGTGCTCGATGCCGGCGGCAACCTGAGCTTCGACGAAACGCTGGTGCAGATCGACGGCATGCAGAAGGTCGGGCACTTCTCGCTGGCCTTTTCCGACCTGCGCCTGCCGTTGTCCGGCATGCCGATCAGCGTGGAGCGCGCCTACGACAGCCGCGACAAGCGCCAGGGCGATTTCGGCATCGGCTGGCAACTGGGCCTGGCCAGCGCCCGCGCCTACTGCACCCGGCCGCTGGGCGAAGGCTGGCAGGTGGTGCGCAGCGGAATGTCCTACCTGCTCTATCCCACCGCACCGCACCGTTGCAGCATCGACATTCCCGGCCGCAACCTGGAGAACTTCGACTTCACACCGACCCCGGCCAGTTCGCCCATCGTTCCGTTCTCGCTGCTGTCGGGAAGTTTCCGCGCCGCACCCGGCACGCTGGGCAGATTGCAGGCCATCGGCGGCATCAACCTGGCCATCGTCGATGCTCAGCCCGGTGAAGTCTCCCTGCTCGACGACACCACCCTCAACCTGTTCGCCCCGCGCAACCTGCGCTACACCACGCGCGACGGCGTGCGCATGGAGTTCCGCGACGGCAAGCTGACGCGGATCGAGGATCGCAACGCCAACGTGCTGACGATCAGCGCCGCCGGCATCCAGCACTCCTCCGGCAAGCAGGTGCAGTTCCAGCGCGATGCGCAGGGCCGCATCATCCGCCTCATCGACCCCTCCGGTGCCGAGCAGGCCTATGCCTATTCCGCCGCCGGCGACCTGGCAACGCACACCGACGCCCTGGGCAATGTCACCCGCTTCCACTACGACGCCGATCATTACCTGGTCCGCATCGTCGATCCGCTCGGCCGTCCGCTGGCGCGCACGATCTACGACGACGACGGCCGGGTGATCGCCTTCACCGACGGCGAGGGCGGCGTCACCTCCATCGTCCGCGACCTCGCCGCGCGCAGCGAAACCCGCACCCTGCCCGATGGCTCGACCACCTTCTCGCGCTGGGACGAACGCGGCAATCTGCTCGAACACATCGAAGCCAACGGCGTGCGCACCCGGTACGGCTACAACGCCCTGGACCAGGTCAGCACCATCACCAACGCCCTGGGCGCGACCCAGCAGTTCGATTACGACGACCAGGGCCGGATGACCCGGATCGAACACGACAACGGGGCCGTCTACACGATCACCCCCAATGCCTTCGGCAAGGTCGACCAGGTCGTCTCGCCACTGGGCGCGATCACCCGCTACACCTACGACACGCGCGGCAACCTGATTTCCTCGACCGACCCCGACGGCCACGTCCGCCACTTCGCCCATGACGCACGCGGCAACAGGGTTCTCAGGCAAGGCCCCGATGGCGCGGTGGAAACGGCCGAGTTCGACGCCGATGGCCTGCCCACCGCCATCATCGACGCGCTCGGCCATCGCACCGAGTACGGCTACGATGCCAACGGCCGCCCACAGACCGTATCGATCCAGGTCAGCACCGCGGACGGACCGCGCACGCTGACCCGCACCGATGCCTACGACGCCGCCGGGCGGCGGATCGCCAGCACCGACCCGGCCGGCCAGCAAACACAGCTTGAACTGGATTTCGCCGGCCAGACGCAGGCCGTCATCAATCCGCTGGGCACGCGCATCGAACAGGACCGGGACGCACGCGGCGATCTGCTGGCGGTGCGCTACGGCGATGGCAGCGAGCAGCGCCTGGAGCGCGACGGTGCCGGCCACATCCAGCGCCATGTCGGGCGCGACGGACAGGCGCGGGCGATGCAGTACGGCCCCGGCGGCGTCCTCACATCGGTACTCTGGGAGGACGCCACGCCGGGCGATCCCGACGACAACATGCGGCTGAGCTTCAGCACCAACGCGCTGGGCGACCTGAGCGCCATTGTCACGCCGGAAGGCCAGGCACTGGTGCTCGAACACGACGCCGAAGGGCGCCTGATCGCCCGCACCGAACAGGGTCGGCGGATCAGCCACGAATACGACGCGCTCGGCCGCAAGTCCGCCGACATCGACGCCGCCGGACGCCGCACCGAGTATCAATACGACGCTTTCGACCGCATCGTCCGCACCACCCATGCCGATGGCAGCTTCACCACCGCCGACTACGACCCGAACGGACGCCTGGTGCGGCGCAGCGACGAAAGCGGACGCGACACGCATTTCGAGTACGACCTCGCCGGCCGCCTGCTGGCGGTACTCGATGCGCTCGGCAACGAAACCCGCTACGGCTGGAACGAGGCCGGCCAGCGCATTTCGCAGACCGACGCCAACGGCCACACCACCGCCTTCGAGTACAACGCCGCCGGCCGGCTGGCCGCGATCATCCGTCCCGATGGTGCCCGCACCGCATTCGACTACGACGCCGCCGGCAACCTGCTGCGCCGCACCGATGCCGACGGCCGCGACATCGTCTATGCCTACGACGCCAACCACCGGCTGGCCTCGCGGACGCTGGACGGACACACCCATGCCATCGTCCACGACCGGGAAGGCCGCCGCCTGAGCGCCGAGGACGGGCGCGGCAGTGTCAGCTACGCCTACGACGAAACCGGCCGGCTGACCGAGCGCATCGAGCCCGACGGCAACTTCCTGCGCTACCGGCATGATCGCGCCGGTCGCGTGGTCGAACTGCAAACGCCATCGGGAAGCGTCGGCTACAGCTGGGACGCCGATGGCCGGCTGGCGCAGGTCACTGATCGCGACGGCGAGACCTGGACCTATCAGTACGATGTGCTGGGTCGGGTCGAGCGCATCGTCAACGCCCGGCTCACCGAACAGCGTCAGTACGACCTGCGTGATCGCATCACCCGGATCAGCCACTTCGATGCCGGCAACGTCGAGCGGCTGCGTTTCGACTACGTCTACGACGCCGCCGGCCGGGTGCTGTCGGTGACCGCGCTGGACGGCAGCCAGGCCAGCTTCCAGTACGACGCGGCCGGCCGGCTGGTCGGCGAATCGCGCAGCGGTGCCTTTCCCGACAACATCGCCCTGACCCTCGACGCCGTCGGCAACCGGCTGTCGATGGCCGCCACCGGCGGAACCATGCATTACGGTTACGACAGCAATGATCGACTGATCGAGGAAACCGGGCCGGGCGGAACGACCCTGTTCGGTTACGACGCCAGCGGCCGGCTGCTGACCGAATCGGGTCCGCGCAACGTGGGCTATGTCTGGTCCGCCGATGATCGCCTGATCGGCGTCAGCGCCGAAGGTGTCCCGACGCTGAACCGTGACTACGACTTCGATGGCCTGCTGGTGGCGCAGCACAGCGGCGGCCAGAGCATCGGCTACCTCAACGATCACAGCGGCAGCTTCGCCCGGATCGTCGAGGAGTACGTCCAGGGCGGTACCGAGCGCACGCCGATCCTGTTCGGCCAGGGACCGCTGGCGCAGGGCAGCGGCGCGCAGAAGCGCCATTACGCGCTGGACCGGCACAGCGGAGTGCGTGCCCTGTTCGGCACCGGCGGGCCGGTGTCGGTGCT
>JBAYTD010000120.1:0-8637 GCA_041675805.1 Lysobacteraceae bacterium | reverse complement strand
GACGACCACCAGGTCGGCCTCCTGCGCGCACTGGCGGGCACGAACGACGAAGCAGTCCTCGTAGAACGGACACTCGCTGCCCAGGCAGTTGTCGGTGGTCGAGGTAACGTCGCGCCACAGCGGCGAGTCCTCGGCGACGGCGTCCACTTCGCCGATGTCGCCGCGCTGCGTGCGGCCGGCCCAGGCGCGGATGCGGGCGATGTCGGCAGCCTGCTGGCGACTGCCATGGCGGTCGCCGACGGCCTGTTCGAGCCGGTACAGGCAGAGGTAGTTGGCGCGGCCCTTGAGCAGGGCGGTGCTCAGTCGTGCACCCAGCGCTTCGCGCACCCGCGGCAGGTCGCGATGGTAGAGCTGATCCTGCAGGGCACGGGTGCCGGTGGAAAGGATGATGCGCTTGCCGGACAGCAGGGCCGGCACCAGGTAGGCGTAGGTCTTGCCGGTGCCGGTGCCGGCTTCGGCGACCAGTTCGCTGCCGGCATCGATGGCCTGCGCCACCGCCGCCGCCATGCGCTGCTGCGCCGGGCGCGGCACGAAGCCCGGTATGCGCTTGGCCAGCGCACCGCCCTCGTCGAGCGCGGAAAGGCTGTCCTCGGCCAGCACGGCTACATCCGCACCGGTGCCCGCACCGCGCAGTGCGCGATGCGTTCGGCGGCCTTGGCGGCACCGGCCTCGTCGCCGCGCACGCTGCGCGCCGCCTGCACGGTGGCCCAGTTGCGCCGGCACAGGCTGCCGACCCGCGGACCGGACTCGAACGCCTCCCAGGCACCGCGCTCGGCGTCGTCGAGTTGCCCACGGGCGAGCAGCATCTCGGCGTGCAACTGGCTGAGTTCGGGGTCGCCCGGGGTCAGCGCCAGCGCCTTGCGCAGCGCCTCGCTGGCGGCATCGAAGCGGCCGGCGCGTTCGTGCTGCTCGGCCTGTCGGCGCAGGTCCTCGACCAGCGGGTCGCGCAGCGGCTGCACGTCGAGCATGCCGGCATCCTCGGCGGCCAGCGCACGCATCTGGCGCAGCAGTTCCGCGCCGCTGGGCGGCGGCGGCCGGCTGGCGACCGCCTCGCGCGGTGCCGGGGCACCGGCACAGGCGGTCAACAGCAGGCCGCAGGCGACGGACAGCACAGTGTTGAACATCGATCCCGAACTCATGGCGCGTCGCGTCTCCAATCGAACCAACCCTTGACCTGTTCCAGCCGGCAGCCGCGATGCTCGCGCGGGGCGTAACCGGCGACGAAGGCGAACTCGCGTGCGCCCTCGCAATCGCGGTCGGTGAGCGCCCGCCCGCCGACCTCGACCCAGCCCCATTCCAAACCGCCCGGATCGATCTGCAAGGCCGTGCTGGGCAGGGCGGCGAACAGCCCCGACCACAGTCGCAACGCTCCGGTGGCACCGTACAGGCCGGTCGGGCTGTTGTCGTCGTTGCCGACCCAGACCACCGCCAGGTGGCGGCCGGTCCAGCCGGCGAACCAACTGTCGCGACCATCATTGCTGGTGCCGGTCTTGCCGGCCGGGGCGAGATGGGCGTGGCCGTCGCTGCTCAGTCGCCGCGCCGTGCCGCGCTGGGCGGCCTCCTGCAGAGCCAATGTCACCAGTCGGGTGGCGATGGCGTCGGCCGGTTCGGCGCGCGCCGGTGCGTCGTCATAGCGGTGCAGCGGCCGGCCCTCGCCATCGAGCACGCCGCGCACGCTGCGCAGCCGCTGCACCTGGCCGCCGGAGGCGAGGAACTGGTACAGACTGGTCACCTGCAACGGGCTCAGGTCGACCGCGCCAAGCAGCAGCGAGGGATGCGCCGGCGGCTCGACCCCGGCCAGCGCCTTCATCAGCCGCGCCAGCCGGTCGACGCCGACCGCCATGCCCAGCCGCACCGTGGCCTGGTTATAGGACTGCGCCAGCGCATCCAGCAGCGCCACCGGCCCGTGGCTGACGCCATCGACGTTCTCCGGCCGCCATTGCTGGCTGCCGCTGGTGCGCAGCGTGATCGGCGCGTCCTCCAGCGTGCTGGCCAGCGACCAGCGCGCCGGATCGGCCAGCGCCAGCAGGTAGACGAAGGGCTTGAGCAGGGAGCCGACCGGACGCTGCGCCGCCAGCGCGCGGTTGAAACCCGGCTGGCGCGGATCATTGCCGCCGACGATGGCGAGCACCTCGCCGCTGGCGGTGTCGGTCACCAGCATCGCCGCCTGCGGCGCGACGGCATCCTTTTTAGCCAGCTCCGGCAGGCGCGTGGTCACGCTGCGCTCGGCGGCGGCCTGCACCGAGGGTGCCAGCGTGGTCAGCACGTCGAGGCCGGCACCGCTCAGGCGCTCGGGCGGATAGTCGCTGGCCAGTTGGGCGCGGACCAGTTCGATGAAGGCGGGATAGCGGTTGGCCGCCAGTTGCGCCCGCGTGGTGACGCCCAGCGGTCGCGCCTTGGCGCGGGCCTGTCCGGCGGCGTCGATCAGCCCGGTCTCCAGCATCTGATCCAGCACCAGGTCGCGGCGCACCCTGGCGCGCTCCGGGTAGCGGCGCGGGTCGTAATAGGACGGCCCCTTGATCAGGCCGATCAGCAGCGCGATCTCCTCCGGGCCGAGCTGGTCCGGCTCGCGACCGAACCAGAACCAGGCCCCGGCGGCGACGCCATGCACGGCCTGCCCGCCCTGCTGGCCGAGATAGACCTGGTTGAGGTAGGCCTCCATGATGCGGCGCTTGTCGAAGCGCGACTCGATGATCATCGCGTAGAGGATTTCGCGCAGTTTGCGCGAATAGCTCTGGCCGCGATGCAGGTACAGATTGCGTACCAGTTGCTGGGTCAGCGTGCTGCCACCCTGGCGCACTTCGCCCTCGCGCAGGTTGACCCACAGCGCACGCACCATGCCGCGCCAGTCGATGCCGGCGTGATGGCGGAAGCTGCGATCCTCGACCGCTTGCAGGGTGGTCAGCAGCAGCGCCGGCAGGTCTTCCAGCCGCGCCAGCCGGCGCTCCTCCTGGGCGATGCCGTGGAAGGTGGCGATGCGCGCCGGATCCAGCCACGCCTCGGCCAGCGGCTTGCCGGCAGCGTCCAGCAGGCGACCGATCCGCTGCCCGGACAGCGCGACCTCGATGCGCCGCGCCGCCACCGCGCCATCGACATCGCGAAAGCCGCGACTGGCGATCCACAGCCGGGTGCCGTCGCGACGATAGCTGCCCGGCGAACGGCCCTCGCCGTCGTCGCGATAACCGGCCGCTGCCAGTTCCTCCAGCAGGCTGTCCATCGACACCGGCTCGCCGACGCGCAAGGCCAGCGGGCGCGCCAGCACGCGGGTCGGAATCTGCCAGGACAGCCGGCCGAACTCGTATTGCAGGTGGCGATCCATCACCCACCAGGTCGGCACCAGAAAGCCCACCGCCAACGCCGCCAGCCCGACCAGCGACGGCAACAGCCAGCGCCGCCAGGGGCGCGGGGTCGGGTTTTTGCTGGCGCGGGCGGGCACGGACGTCGTCGGCAGGCGGCAAAGGGCGGGAAAGGTGTCGGCGTCGGGCCGGAACGGCGATAATCGCCGGTTTGGACGCCAGTTTAGCCGCTCTCGCCTGAAGCGACTGCCGGCCCGCATCGAGATCATCCGACCCCGTGAGTGCCTCCGCGCCGATCTGCCTGCTGTATCCGTGCTCCGCCGATGCACTGGCCCGGCTGCGCCCGCGCCCGCCCGACGGCATGATGCTGTTCGAGAGCGCCCACGACGATCTGGCCACAGCGCTGGCCGAAGCAGCGGCGGCCCATCCCGACCACGACCTGCTCGCCGTGCGTGCCGACGCCGATCTGCCCACGCACGCCTGGCCACGGCTGGCGCTGGCCCGCGCCGCGCGCCCGGATGTCGAGTGCTGGACGCCGCTGTGCGCGCTGACCGCCGAGCTCGATCCGCGCCCCGCCGGCAGTGCGATGCCGGCCGACGCGGTCGACCGCTGGGCACACCTGCTGGCTGAACGCAGCTACCCGCAGAGCGCGCAGCGCTCGCCGCTGCTCGGCCTGTGGAGCGCCGCCGCGCTGGCCCGCCAGCCATGGCGGAACGACTTCGTCGACATCCGCACCCATCTCTGCGACCTGCTGTTCGTCGACGCCGACGCCGTGCGCACGACGCCGGCTGTCGACCAGAGCGTCCGCCATCCGGCGGTGGGCGCCCTCGCCCTGCGCCTGGAAGCGCTCAGCGATGTCGCGCCGCCGGCCTATGTCGGCCTCGACGGCCGACCGACGCTGCTGCACGTCCTGCACGGCTGGGGCGGCGGCGCGCAGCGCTTCGTCGAGGATCTGATCGACGCCGACAGCACCCATCGCCATCTGGTTCTGATCGCCCGGGGCGATCCGGCGCAGCGCCTGCACGGCCAGATGATCACCCTGCACGAGCATCCGGCCCGGCCGCCGCTGCGCGAATGGCCGCTGGCCGCGCCGACCGCCACCAGCCATCTGGCCAGCGCCGAGCATCACGCCCTGCTGCATCAGGTGATCGCCGATTTCGGTGTTGCCGGCGTGCTGGTGTCCTCGCTGATCGGCCACGCGCTGGACGTGTTGCGCAGCGGCCTGCCCACCGCCGTGGTCTGCCACGACTATTACCCGCTGTGGCCGCGCCTGCACGCCGATTTCGGCGCTGTCGACGCCGACTTCTCGGCCACCGCGATACCGACAGCGCTGGCTGCGGAGGATGCCGATTTCGCCGATTCGCGCCCGCCGCACTGGCAGGCGCTGCGCGCCGGCTATCTCGCCGCGCTGGCCGAGGCCGACGCCCTGCTGATCGCGCCCAGCCAATGCGTGCGCGACAACCTGGTCCGCATCGCGCCGCAGCTCGCCGAGCGCCGCTGGGCGAAGATCGGCCATGGTCTCGCCCCCTGGCCGCAGCCGCTGCCGGAGATCCGTCCCGATCCGCACCGCGCCAACCTGCGCATCGTCGTCCCCGGCCGCCTCCGCGCCGGCAAGGGCGAGGCGCTGCTGGCGGAATTGCTGCCGATCCTGCCCGCCGATGTGGAACTGGCGCTGCTCGGCTGCGGCGCCGCCGGCATGCGCTTCTTCGGCCATCCGCAGGTACACGTGCGCCTCGACTACCGGCGCGACGAACTGCCCGCCCTGCTCGCCGCGCTGCGCCCCGACGCCGCCCTGCTGCCGGCCACCGTCGCCGAGACCTTCAGCTACACGCTGTCCGAACTGCGCAGCCTCGGCGTGCCGGTGATCGCCACCGCGCTGGGCAGTTTCGTCGAGCGCATCCGCCACGGCGAGAACGGCCTGCTGGTCGCGCCAGATGCACACGCCCTCGCCCAGTTACTGGCTCGGCTGGCCGAGGACAGCGGGCCGCTGCTGCCGTTGCAGATCCGCCAGGCGGAACGCGACCCCGCCGCGATGGCGGACGATTACGCCGCCGCCCTGGCGCTGGCAGCGCGAGCGCCGCGCAGCTACGGCCGCGACCCGCTGCCGGTGCTGCGCATGCAGCAGGCGCGGCGCGATGCCATCGACCTGCGCGTCCGCGTCGACGCGCTGTCGGCGCGGCTGGACTCGCAGCGCGCCGAACTGGAGCGTCGCGCCGACTGGGCGCAGCGCGCGCAACACGAAGCGGACGAGCGGCAGACCTGGATCGGCTCGCTCAAGCGCGAGATCGACGACGCCCGCGCCCAGCACCGACAGGCCATGACCCAACTGACGCAGACCGAAAGCGAGCTGCAACGCCGCACCGCCTGGGCCAGCGGCCTCGATGCCGAGGTCAACCTGCTGCGCCACAGCCTGGCGGAAACCGGCGAAGCACTGAGCCAGGCCGAGGCCGAACACGCCCGCCACGCCGCCGAACAGGAACAGGCGCTCGCCGACGCCCGCCGCCAGCACGAGGCCGAACACGAAGTGGCCGAGGAGTTGCGCCGCTACGTCGATTCGTTGACCCGCCAGCGCGACACCTTCGAGCGCGAGCGCAACGAGATCATCGCCAGCCATTCCTGGCGTCTGACCCGCCCGCTGCGCGGCGTTCGCCGACTGCTCGGCCAGGCCGGCAGCCGGCTGCGCTTCCGCCTCGCCCGCCTGCTCAGCGGCTACCGGCGCGCCGCCAATCACCTGCGCCAGCGCGGCCTGCGCGCCACCATGCGGCGCATGCGCCAGGAGTACGCCGCGCCACCGCCGGTCGACGCGCTGGACATCCCCAGCGTGCCCGACGAGGGCCAGCAGCACGACCTCGCCGAGCTGCAACTGGCGCTGCCCGACACCCCGCGTGCCAGCGTGGTGATCCCGGTCTACAACCACCTGCACCACACCCTGACCTGCCTGCGCTCGCTGGCCGCGCATCCGCAGCGCCACGCCTTCGAGGTCATCGTGGTCGATGACTGCTCGCAGGACGAAAGCGCCGACCTGCTGCCGCGCGTGCCCGGTCTGCGCTACCTGCGCAACGCCGAGAACCTCGGCTTCATCGGTGCCTGCAACGCCGGCGCGGCGGCCGCAAGCGGTGAATACCTGGTCTTCCTCAACAACGACACCGCCGTCCAGGACGACTGGCTGGACGCCCTGCTCGACACCTTCCAGGCGCACCCGGAAGCCGGCCTGGTCGGTGCCAAGCTGGTCTATCCCGACGGCCGCCTGCAAGAGGCCGGCGGCATCGTCTTCCGTGACGGCGGCGGCTGGAACTACGGCCGCTTCGGCGATCCGGCCGACCCGCGCTACAACTACCTGCGCGAGGCCGACTACTGCTCCGGTGCCGCCATCGCCCTGCCGGCCGCGCTGTTCCGTCAGCTCGGCGGCTTCGACAGCCATTACGCGCCGGCCTATTACGAGGACACCGACCTCGCCATGAAGGTGCGCGCCGCCGGGCGCAAGGTGTATTACCAGCCGGCCTCGGTGGTGGCGCATTTCGAAGGCGTCAGCTCGGGCACCGACACCGCCAGCGGCGTCAAGGCGTACCAGGTGGTCAACAAGGAAAAATTCCTCGACCGCTGGCGCGAGACGCTGGCCGCCCACGCCAGTGCGCCGCCGGACACGCCGATCGAGATCGCCCGCGAGCATCGCGCGCGCCGCCGCGTGCTGGTGATCGACGCCACCACGCCGCAGCCGGACCAGGATTCCGGCTCGGTGCGCATGGTCAACCTGCTGCGCCTGCTGCGCGAGGAAGGCTGCGCAGTCACCTTTTTCGCCGACAACCGCGCCTTCGTCCCCGGCTACAGCGACGCGCTGCAGCAGCTCGGCATCGAAGTCCTCTGGCATCCGTTCCTGTCCGACCCGGTCGGCTGGTTCGCCGAGCGCGGCGCGCAGTTCGACGCGGTGATCCTCAGCCGCCACTACATCGCCAGCCAGTACCTCGACCTGGTACGCCGCTACGCGCCGCGTGCCCGGCTGATCTTCGACACCGTCGACCTGCACTACCTGCGCGAGCAGCGCGCCGCCGAGCTGGCCGGGCGCGACGACCTGGCGCGCAGCGCGGCGCAGACCCGCGAGCAGGAACTCGAGGTGATCGCCGGCAGCGACATCACCCTGGTGGTCAGCCCGGTGGAACAGCGCCTGCTCGCCGACGATGCGCCCGCGGCCCGCGTCGAGGTGCTGTCCAACGTCCACGAGGTGTTCGGCTGCCGCCGCCCGTTCGCCGAGCGCGCCGACCTGATGTTCATCGGCGGCTTCCAGCATCCGCCCAACATCGATGCCGCGCAATGGTTCGTCGGCGAAGTCTGGCCGCTGATCCATGCCGCCCGGCCGGAACTGCGCTTCCACCTGATCGGCAGCAAGGCCACCGACGAGGTGCGCGCGCTGGGCGAGGTCGAGGGCGTGAGCTTCCACGGCTTCGTCGAGGACATCGAGCCGTTCCTCGACGGCTGCCGCATGTCGGTGGCGCCGTTGCGCTACGGTGCCGGCGTCAAGGGCAAGGTCAACATGGGCATGAGCTACGGCCAGCCGGTGGTGGCGACCTCGGTCGCCGTCGAGGGCATGCACCTGCGCGATGGCGAGGACGTGCTGGTGGCGGACGACGCCGATGCCTTCGCCGCCGCCGTGCTGCGCCTGTACGACGACCAGACGCTGTGGCAGACGCTTTCCGACAACGGTGCCGACAACGTGCGCCGGCATTTCGGCTTCGATGCCGCGCGCGGCGTGCTGCGCCGCCTGCTCGACCTGTGACGCCGCCATGTCGCTGATCGACGTGCAGCGCAGCGAGGGCATCGCCATCGTCCGCCTGAACCGGCCGGAGAAGCGCAACGCGATGAGCTTCGACCTGCTGCGCGAACTGCTCGCCTGCGGCCGCACGCTGGCGCGCGATCGCATGCTGCGCGGGGTCGTGCTGGCCGGCCACGGTGCCTCGTTCAGCGCCGGCATCGACCTCGGCGAACTGGCCAACCCGCGCAATCGCTGGACCGCGCTGTGGCAGTTGCTCAAACCCGGTCGCAACCTGTTCCAGAACGCCTTCCTGGTCTGGCGCGAGTTGCCGGTCCCGGTAATCGCCGCCGTACACGGCCACTGTTTCGGTGCCGGCATGCAGTTGGCGCTGGCGGCGGACATCCGCATTGCCACGCCGGATGCGCAGTTGTCGATCATGGAAGCGCGCTGGGGGCTGGTGCCCGACATGGGCCTGAGCCGGTCGCTGCGCGGCCTGCTGCCGCTCGACGTCGCCAAGGAGCTGACCTTCAGCGCCCGCGTGATCGACGGCCAGACGGCGCATTCGCTGGGCCTGGTCACCCATGTCGACGCCAG
>JBAYTD010000119.1:0-8738 GCA_041675805.1 Lysobacteraceae bacterium | reverse complement strand
TCAGCCAGGGCGAGGCGGCGACGATGATCGCCTCGCTGCCACGATCCAGCGTCGGATGGATGTCCGGCGCGAAGAACGGCGAGTGGTTGCCCGGCGCGTTCTTCCAGTCCTTGAAGCCGCCCAGGCCCCAGTAGGCATAGGGGCAACCGAAGGCGTCCGGGATCACCGAGAAATCCTCGGAGGCCGGCACCGGTGCCATCTCCACCGAGTCATCGCCGAAGAACGCATCGAAGGCGGCGCGCACCTTCGCCGTCGGTTCGGCATGGTTGGAGGTCAGCGGGTACTGATCGTAATAGCGGAACTCCGGCTCCTTCGGCGAGCGCGCGGCCTCGCACTCGGCGCGGACGATGCGTTCGATGGCTTCGTGCAGGTGCTTCTCGACATCCTTGTTGAAGGCGCGGGTATTGAGTTGCAGCACGGCCGAATCGGGAATGATGTTGGACTTGGTGCCGGCGTGGAAACTGCCGACCGTCACCACGGCGGTTTCCCTCGGTGCCACCTCGCGCGAGACGATGGTTTGCAGCCGACTGACGATGGCGGCACCGAGCACGATGGGGTCGACGCCCAGGTTCGGCATCGAGCCGTGCGAGCCCTTGCCAAGCAGGGTGATTTCAATCGATGCGGCAGCGGAAAACAGCGGGCCGGGGCGGATGCCGACAGCGCCGCCGGGCAGGCTGCCAAGCACATGCTGGCCCAGATACACATCAGGTTTGGGGATCTTGTCGACGATGCCGTCGGCGACCATCGCCTTGGCACCAGCGGCGTTCTCTTCGCCGGGCTGGAACACGGCGATGAAGGTGCCCGACCAGTCCTCTCGATGCGTGTGCAGGGCCTGCACCGCGCCGAGCAGGCAGACGATATGGAAGTCGTGGCCGCAGGTGTGGGCGACCGGCGTGTCCTTGCCGGTGCTCTCGTCCTTCTGGGTCACGCCTTCGGCGGCATAGTCCAGCCCGGAGCGCTCGGCCATCGGCAGTGCATCGATGTCGCCGCGCATCGCGACCACCGGGCCGTCCCCGTTGCGCAGGATCGCCACCAGGCCGGTCTTGCCGATGCGCAGCACCTCATCGACGCCGTAACCGGCCAACTCCGCCTCGATTTTTTCGGCGGTACGGTACTCCTGCAACGACAGCTCGGGATGGCGGTGGAAATCCTTGTACAGCGCCTCGCGCGCGTCCCGGGTGGAATCAAGATCGGACAGGATGTTCTGGATCGACATGGAAGCCTCCGGGAAAGGTCGGGTCGCCGTCAGGGCCGCGTCGCACGTGCGGCCTTGCTGCCGCCATCCTAGCCCTTTCCCGATCAGTGCGCGGCGTGCTCACTCCAGACGACTCGATGTAGTCTCGACAGCGCCTTCGTCTTCTTCCGACCCGCGCGCTACGTCCTGGCAGATGGATTGGCGGCCTCGCGAATAAATGCTGGCCCGCCCCTTCCCGCCGCCGCTGCGTCAATCGCCTGCCGACCAGCGGCCTTCGGTACCGGAGGCGAGCCGCGCGCTCAGTAGCCGGCGGCGTGGCCGTCCTTGCGGCTTTCGCTGGCACCGATCCACACGCCGCTGTCGTGGTCGCGGGCGATGGCTTGGTAGCCGCCGAAGGGACCGTCGGCGGATTTGACGTGATGGCCCTTGCGCATCAGTTCGCGCAGCACTTCGGGCTTGAAGCCGCTTTCCAGTTCCAGCACGCCGCCGTCGCTCATCGGCAATGCCTGGCCGGCCGGCTCGGTGGAACCGTCGTGGTGGATGCGCGGCGCGTCGCCGGCTTCCTGCAGGTTCATGCCGAAGTCGACGAGGTTGATGACGATCTGCGCATGACCCTGCGGCTGCATGGCCCCGCCCATCAGCCCGAAGCTGATCCACGGCTTGCCGTCGCGGGTGATGAAGGCGGGAATGATGGTGTGGAAGGGCCGCTTGCCCGGCGCGTAGCCGTTGGGGTGATCGGCATCGAGCACGAACTGTTCGCCGCGATCCTGCAGGATGAAGCCCAGTCCGGGCGGCGCCATGCCCGAGCCCATGCCGCGGTAGTTGGACTGGATCAGCGAGACCATCATGCCGCTGGCATCGGCGGTGGTGAGGTAGATGGTGTCGCCGTGCTGCAAGGCCGGGTTGCCGGCCTCGACGCTGCGCGCCGCGCGCTGCATCGACATCAGTTTGCCGCGTTCGCGCGCATAGCCCTTCGAGATCAGCCGCGCGACCGGCGCCGGCTGGAACGCCGGATCGGCATACCAGCGGGCGCGATCCTCGAAGGCGATCTTCTTCGCCTCGGTGAACAGGTGGATGTGCTCGACGCTGCCGAAGCCGAAGCCGCGCAGGTCGTACGGCTCCAGCAGGTTGAGGATTTGCAGGGCGGCGATGCCCTGGCCATTGGGCGGCAGTTCCCAGACATCGACACCGCGGTAGCTGGTCGATACCGGCTCGACCCATTCGCCGCGATGCGCCGCCAGGTCGTCGGCCGTGAGGAAGCCGCCGTGTTCGGCGAAGTAGTCGCCGATCACCTTCGCCACCTCGCCGCCGTAGAAACCATCACGTCCTTGCCGGGCGATGATCTCCAGCGTGCGCGCCAGGTTGGGATTACGCCACAACTCGCCCTTGGCCGGGGCGCGACCATCGATGGTGAACTGCTCGGCGAAACCGGGAAATGCCGAAAGACGCGGCACGCCGCGCTGCCAGTAGTGGGCGATGGTTTCGTGCAGCGGATGGCCGTCGCGGGCGTAGCGGATGGTTGGCGCCAGGATCTGCCCCATCGACAGCGTGCCGAAGCGTTCGTGCAGGGCGAACCAGCCGTCCACCGCGCCCGGCACCGTCACCGGCAACGGACCATGCGACGGAATCGACGTGTGGCCGTTCTCGCGGAACCATTCCAGCATCAGCGACTGCGGCGAACGGCCGGAACCGTTGTAGCCGTGCAGGCGCTGTGTCTTCGGATCCCAGACGATGGCGAACAGGTCGCCGCCGATGCCGCAGCCGGTCGGTTCCATCAGGCCCAGCGCGGCGTTGGCAGCGATCGCGGCATCGACGGCGCTGCCGCCGGCCTTGAGGATGTCCAGCGCGACCTGCGTCGCCAGCGGGTGCGAGGTGGCCGCCATCGCCGTCGGCGCGATCACTTCCGAGCGGGTCGCGAAGGTGTGGCCGGTGATGCGGTCGGCCGCCTGGCCGACGCAGGTGACGGCCAGCAGGGCTGCGACGATGAGGCAACGGCGCATGGTCGGCTTCCTCGCGGATCGGGCGGCAAGCTTAGCCGGATCGCCGCCCCGTCGTGCGACGGCCCGGCCGCTGGGATCAGAACTCGCGCAGCAGGCCGAGACTGAGGCGGTCGCGCCTGAGGTCGTCGCGCGAGAACAGTCGGGCGTAGTCGGCGTAGACGCTCCAGCCGCCGCCGAGGATGCCGGTCAGCGACAGGCCGATCTCGCCCGAGCCGCGATCCGGACGCTCGCCCTGCAGGCGGAAGCGGGTGGCCGCGGGATCGAGCAGGTAGCTGGCTTCGATGGCTTCGGCGTCGTCATCGAACTCGTGCTGCCACTGCGCGCGCAACTGCGGCACGAACACCCCGGCGCGGCCGGAAATGGTGCGCGACAGGGTGGCACCGAGCACGCCCTGCAGTGAACTGCGGCCGATCCCTTCCAGCCGCATCGCCAGGCCGGAGCCGGACAGGTCCTGCTCGCTGTAGCCATCGATGGAGCTGCGCGCCCAGGTGAGGCCGCCGTAATAGCCGAAGCCGAGTTCGTCGCGGACAAAGTCGCGGCCCATGTCGAGGCTCAGCCAGCGCAGGCTGCCGTCGGCGTCGCCGCGCAGGTCGGTGTTGCGCTGCGTCAGGCTGCGGGTGGATTCCTGGAACACCGAGGTGCGTTGGTACTCGCCTTCGGTCCAGCCGTAGCCGCCGCTGAGGAACAGATAGCCGTCGTCGCCGAGGGTGAACGACGCGAACAGGCTGAACTGCGTGCTGTCGATGTCGGCCGAGCCGGCGCGGCGCTGCGGGGTGAAGTTGTTGCCGGGCGCTTCGGCGACGAAGTCGTAATCGTGGCGGGACAGGCCGAGCAGGGCACCGATCACGGTGCGCTCGGAGAGGCGGTAGTCGAGGCCGATGTCGAAGTCGCGGCCGTCGCCGTCGAGGCCGCGCTCCTCCGCCAGCGTGTCGCCGCGGTCGCGCTCCATGCGGCTGCCGTGGGCGCTGATGCGCAGGGTAAAATCGGCCGCCTCGATCACCGCCGTCTCGCCCGGCAGGCCATCGGTGCGGGCACGGATGCCGTCGATCTGCACCCGGCCGTGGCCGAGCGCCTGGCTGGGGTTGAGCGAGGATTCGCTGTCGCCGGACAGGTCGCCCAGTCCGTTCGGCGTTTCCGCGCAGCGCTGCGCCAGCGCGCCGCTGGCATTGGCGCAGACGTTGAAGAAGAAGTCCTGAAACGGCGCATTGGCCGCGCCGGCGGTGTGCGCGGCGAGCAGGGTGCCCAGCGCCAGCGCGGTTCTCGACAGCATCGACATGGTCGCTACTCCTTGGGGGTGATCCCGGTTCGCGTGCCCGGCCCTGCCGTGTCGTTGCCCGGCCAAGGGCCGTCGACGATTCTGGCATACAACGCAGCACCAGCGCCCGTCTCGATGGGCTGCGGCCTGGCCGGGGTGCTGTCGCCGCGTCAGAACCACTCGCGGGAAGCCGGAAATGAACCGAAATCGTTGCAAGGATCTCTTTCGCTGGGGCATTGGCCACGTTCTGCGCCGCCGGCTTCGCCGTCGATCTAGGCGGCGCGCTCGGTGCCGGCAGCAAGCTCGCCAAGGTTGCTGCGTTGCCCGGGCACGAGGTCAGGGACAATGCTGCCCGCGCCTGCGCCCACACGGATCAGCAAAGGTCGCTGCCCCGGCTTCGCATGGCGCGGTTCAGGGGCCTTCGAAGCCGTCGCGGAACAGCGCCGGGTCGTACAGCACCGGGGCGGGCAGACGGTAGTTGCGTCGGCCGATGCCGAGTTGGCCCCTGCTGTTGTCGCCCCAGCACTTGACCATGCCGCCTACGCTCAGGGCGCAACTGTGGAAGGCTCCGGCACTGATCGCGGCGATGCCACTGCCAAGGCCGCTGACCTCGGCCGGTGCCGTGCTGGCGGTGGTTGCGCCGTTGCCGAGCTGGCCGAGGACGTTGCTGCCCCAGCACAGCGCCTTGCCGCCGGGACCGACGGCGCAGCTGTGCCACAGACCGGCGCTGATCGCGCTGACCCCGCTCGACAGGCCCTGTACTTCGGCCGGGATGTAGACGCTGCCGGAGCTGAAGCCGATGCCGATCTGGCCGTAGGAGTTGGAACCCCAGCACCACGCCGCGCCGCTGGCCACGGCGCAACTGTGGCGGTCGCCGGCGCTGATCGCCGTGGTGCCCTGGTTGGGCCAGCCGGGTTCGACCGGGAACCGGCTGTCCTCGTAGTTGCCGACGCCAAGCTGGCCTTCGCTGTTGTCGCCCCAGCAGGCGATGCGGCCGTTGACGGCGGCGCAACTGTGGCGGTTGCCGGCGCTGATCGTGGTGGCACCATTGGCCAGGTTGGCGACGGTGGCGGGAGTCGGCCGGGTCTGCAGAAAGCCGTCGCCGATCTGTCCGTCCAGGCCCATGCCCCAGCAGCGCGCGGCACCGGAGGACAGGCGCGCGCAACTGTGCCAGCTACCGGCGGAGACCACGCTGATGCCGCTGGCCAGTCCGCTGACGTCGACCGGCGTGGGCTGGTCGACGAAGCTGCCGTTGCCGATCTGTCCGTAGTCGTTGCCGCCCCAGCACTTCACCGCGCCCCCGGCGGCCACGGCGCAACTGTGGGTCATGCCGGCGGATACCGACAGCGCACCGGCACCCAGTTGGGCGACGTCGGCGGGGACGGTGCGCTCGATCAGGCTGCCATCGCCAAGCTGGCCGCGGGCGTTGTCGCCCCAGCACTTGACCGCACCGCTGGCGGTGACGGCGCAGGTGTGGGCTTCGCCGGCGCTGATCGACTTCACGCCGCTGCCCAGGGCCGGCACGTCGACCGGCGTGGTGCGCACCCAAGGCTCGCCGTCGCCAAGCTGGCCGCTGGCATTGCCGCCCCAGCACTGCACGCCGCCATTGGCCATCCGGGCGCAGGTGAAGCTGCCGCCGGCATGCACGCTGGCGGTCGCCGACAGGCCGCTCACCGGCACCGGCGTCAGACTGTTGGTGCTGGCACCGTTGCCGAGCTTGCCGCCGTTGCTGCCCCAGCAGCGCAGGCCGCCGCCGGACAGGCGCGCGCAGGCATGGCGATAGCCGGCGCTGACCATCGACACACCGCTGCCCAGGCCGACGATGGCGTAGGGCGTCAGCGGGTCCGGGTTGAGCGGGTCGTCGACGATGCCGGACAGATCGCCGAGCACGCCTTCGTAGTTGTCGCCCCAGCATTTCACCGCGCCGCCATTGGTCAGCGCGCAGTTGTAATACTGGCCGGCGCTGATCGACGCGACATCGTTGCCGAGAAGAGGGACGTTCTGCGGGCTCACCACATAGTCGAAAGCGCAGCCGAAGGTGTTGCAGATGCGATCACGAACGCCCCAGCAGCGCACCGTGTTGGTGTTGCTCAGGGCGCAGGTGTGGACACTGCCGGCACTGACCGCCCGGAGGTTCTGCCCGCCGATGACGTTGACCGCCGTGTTCTGGTTGACATCGTTGCCGTTGCCGATCTGGCCGTAGCGGTTGTAGCCCCAGCATTTGACTGCGCTGGTTCCGATCTGCGCGCAGCCATGCTCGTCGCCGATGGCGATGGCGGTGGCACCGCTCACGCCGACCACATCGACCGGCGTTCTGCGGGTGAAGACATTGGTGCCGTCGCCCAGTGCGTTGAGGATGTTCTTGCCCCAGCACTTGACCGTGCCGCCGGCCAGCAGCGCACAGGAATGTCGATAACCGGCACCGATGGCGATCACGCCGCTGGACAGGCCGGAGACGGGAACCGGCAGATTGCTGTTCACGGTGGTGTCATTGCCAAGCTGGCCGTACTCGTTGTTGCCCCAGCAGTGCACCGCGCCGCCGCCGAGCAGGACGCAGGCGTGGCTGTCACCGAGGGCAAGCTGCTGCACACCGGTCAACGGCGACAGCGCCAGCGCGGCCGAGGCCGGCAGGACGAGCAGCAGTGCGGCGATCAGCCGTCGGCAATGGCCGGACAACACAGGACCGGACAACATGGAACCGGACAACATCGGGCGAGAGTGCGATCGTTGCATCATCGGTCCTCCGCAGGACGGGCCGCGCTGCGAGCGTCGTCGCAGCCCGTGGGCCGAGGATACCCCCGTGCGCCGCGTCGTGCAGGCGCAAGGCAGGTTCGGCCGCAGCAGATCAGCCCAGCAGCGAGGGCTGGTCGGGCACCTCGTGGCCGAGCACGGCGGCCTCGTGGCGCAGCAGCCAGGCCTTGGCCGGCAGGCCGCCGCCGAAGCCGGTCAGCGAGCCATCGGCACCGATCACCCGATGGCAGGGCGTGACGATGCCGAGCGGATTGCGACCATTCGCCGCACCCACCGCGCGCGCCGCGCCGGGACGACCGATGCGTCGCGCCAGGCCGGCATAGCTTTCCGTCGCGCCGAACGGAATCTCCCGCAGCGCCTGCCAGACGGCGAGCTGGAATGGCGTGCCGGTCGGTGCCAGCGGCAGGTCGAAGCGTTGCCGCTGGCCGGCGAAATAGGCGTCGAGCTGGGCGATGGCGGCGGCGAACGGCGCGGCGTCCTCGATGGCGTCGACGGGCAGCGGCGCGGCCTGCGCCTCGACCGCGAACAGGATCGCGTTCAAGGCCGATCCGTCGCCGATCAGGGTCAGCGGGCCGATGGGAGAAGCCAGGCGGTGGACGTAATGCGGGCTCATGACGGTATCTCCGGTTTGGATTCGGCGGCGGCGCGCCACAGGCGCATCAGCGCGTAGGCGCGCCAGGGTCGCCAGGCCAGCGAGCGCTGTTCGGCGGCACGCTCGGACAGCGGCTTGTCCGCGCCTAGTTGCCGGCGCAACACCAGATCGCCGGCGGGAAAGGCGTCGGGGTCGTGCAGCACGCGCATCGCCATGTACTCGGCGGTCCACGGGCCGATGCCCGGCAGCGACAGGGCCTGTCGACGCCAGACATCGGCGTCTTCGCCACCCGGTTCGGCGGCCAGTCGGCCCTCGGCGACGGCGCTGGCGAGGGCGCGCAGGCAGCGCGCCCGGGCCTGGGTCAGGCCGATGCCGTCGAAGTCGGCTTCGGCCAGCACCGACGGGCGGGGAAACCGGCGCTGGTCGCCATCGCCGCCGGGCAGCACCTCGCCGAAACGTTGCACGACGCGGTTCATCAGCGTGCTGGCGGCGGCGACGCTGACCTGCTGGCCGAGCACCGCGCGCACCATCGTCTCGAAACCGTCGAAGGCACCGGGCAGGCGCTGGCCGGGAAAGCGCTGTCCCAGCCCTTGCAGCAGCGGGTCGGCATCGAGCACGGCGTCGATGGCCAGGGGATCGGCGTCGAGGTCGAACAGGCGGCGCAGGCGGCGCAGCAGGGCCGGCAGTTGTTCGAGATCCGGCAAATCCAGGCGCAGCGTCAGCGCGTGCCGACTGGGCGTGGCGCTGACTTCCAGCCAGCCGCTGCGCCGGGCTCCGGGCAACAGTCGGCTGTAGCGCTGTGCATCGATGCGTTCGACGCCGGCGATCTCGCGGCGGCGCAGAAAGGCCAGCAGGGCGGCGAAGTCGTAGGGCGGCCGATAGGCCAGTTGCAGGCGCAGTTCCGATCCGGACACGGCGCGCGGCTGTCGGCGCAGGGCGCTCGGC
>JBAYTD010000118.1:0-8839 GCA_041675805.1 Lysobacteraceae bacterium | reverse complement strand
TCGATCGCTTCGACCTCGCGCAGGCCGTCGCGCAGCAGATCCAGCGGCGACAGCCCGGTGATCAGGCTGGCCGTCGGCGAGGGCAGGAGGTCGAGCGCCGGGCGGACGGAAAAGCGCTCCGGCTCGCCGATGACGTTCAGCGCGGCATCGGTGCGCAGGGCGGCGAACTGGGCGATGCGGGTACGGCGTGGGTCGCGGCCGAAGGTTTCGAGGTCGTACCAGAGGAAGCTGTCGCTCACGGCATGTCGCTGCTGCGACGGCGGAAGCGGGCGACGTTGCTCGGTGCGCTGTCGGCCGCCGCCGGGGCCGATTCCGCCACCACCGAAGGCTTGCTCTGACGCAGGTGCAGGCGCGGCTGGCCGACCGCGTTGCCTTGCGCCAGGTCGACGCCGCATTCGTGCAGGGCGACCAGCACGGCGGGGTTCTCCACACACTCGGCGACGACGATCTTGCCGGCCGCCTCGGCAATGCTGGTCAGCGCGGCGACCACGGTGCGGTCGAGCGGATCGTCCGGCAGGCCGGCGATCAGCGAGCCGTCCAGCTTGACGATGTCGGCTTCCAGTTGGCGCAGGTAGGCGAAGGTGGAAAAGCCGGTGCCGAAGTCGTCGACGGCGATCCGGCAACCGATCTCGCGCAGGGCATGCAGGATGCGCCGGGCCCCGGCCATGTCCTCGATGGCGTGCGATTCGGTGATCTCGAACACCAGGCAGGCGGCGTCGACGTTGTGTTCCAGGATCTTTCCGGTGACGTATTCCGCCAGGCCGGCGTCGCTCAGGCTCTGCGAATGCAGGTTGATGGTGAGCTGCACGGTGCGCGGCGCGTCGACCTGCTCGCGCAGCGCGCGCAGGGCACGGTCGACCACCCAGCGGTCGATGTCGCGCATCATGCCGAAGCGCTCGGCGGTGGGCATGAAGGCACCGGGCAGGATCAGTTCACCCTGCGGGTCGCGCAGGCGCAGCAGCACTTCGAACAGCGCCGGGCTTTCCGGGTTGCGGGCGAGTTGACGCCGCCAGAGGTCGTTGCTGTCGGCCTCCAGCGCGTCGCCGAAGATGCCCTCCAGCGGCACGATCGGCTGGAAGGCGAGCACGAACTGGTCGCTGCGCAAGGCTTCCTCCAGCCGCGCCGACCAGCCGAGGTCGAGGTCCATGGTCAGGCGGTCGCCGGAGTCCGGCGTGTGCAGGTAGGTGCGGTTGCGACCGGCGTGCTTGGCGCGGTGCAGGGCGATGTCGGCCTGCGCCATCGCCTCGCTGGGGCTGAGGTTCTGGCCGTTGAGCAGGCACACGCCGATCGAGGTGGTGATGCGGTAGGACTTGCCGGCGTACAGGAACGGCACGCCGGTGACGGCGCGGCGGAAGCCGTCGGCGACGGTTTCGACATCGCTGCCATCGACGTTGCGCAGGATCAGCGCGAACTCGTCGCCGCCCATGCGCGCCAGGTGGTCGCTGCTGCGCAGGCGCAGCTTGAGCCGCTTGGAGACTTCGTTGAGCAATTGATCGCCGGCACCGTGGCCGGCGGTGTCGTTGATGTACTTGAAGCGGTCGACATCGAGGAACAGCAGCAGCGAGCAGCCCTGGCCCTGGCGCAGGCGGGCCAGTTCCTGCTCGATCTGGCGCTCGAACCAGGCGCGGTTGTGCAGGCCGGTGAGGGCGTCGTGCTCGGCCGCCCAGCGCAGTTCATCCTCCAGCACGCGACGCGCGGAAATGTCGCGGAAGGCGACTACCGAGCCGGTGCGCTGTTCGCCGATGCGCAGCGGGTAGACGGTGCATTCCACCGGCAGCGTGGTGCCGTGCGCGGTGGAGAAACTGGTCTGCCAGCCGCTGACCCGGCTGCCGCGCGAATACGCCTGGAGCAGCGGGCAATTGCCGGGCTGCTGTGGTGCGCCGTCCTCCTGCAGCGAGTGGATGGCCTCGAAGGCGTCGCGGCCGATCACCGCGTCGACGCTGTCGTGACCGAGGATTTCCAGCGCCGCCGGGTTGATCAGCCGCACCTTGGCGTCGGCGTCGACCACGTAGACGCCATCGCCGACCGAGGACAGGATGCCCTCCAGCCGGCGGCGCTCGGACTCGATGGCCTTGCGGTCGCGCACGGTCTGCGCCAGCGAGGTCAGGCGGGCGGTGAACAGTTCCTTGGCCTCGCTCTTGAACAGGCATTCCACCGCCCCGGCGGCCAGCGCGTCGTGGATCACGGCGTCGGAATAGGTGCCGGTGATCGCCGAGACCAGGATGTGCTGGGTGCGCGGGTCTTCCTTGATGCGGCGGATCAGCTCGGTGCCGTTGTGGTCGGGCATGTAGTAATCGACCACGGCGATGTCGAACGGCTGTGCGCTGACCTTGGCCCAGCCGCTGGCGCAGCTTTCCGCCGTTTCCACGGTGAAGCCGCCGCCGCGCAGCAGTTTGGCGAAGGCGGCACGCACGGTAGCGGAGTCGTCCACCAGCAGCAGGCGCAGCGGCGTCGCCTCGTGGGCGTCCAGCGGCGTCACCGGCTGCGGCGGCAGCGGATCGAGCAACTGCTCCAGCGCGCTGGCCGCCTCGTGGTAGTCGCTCCACTGCAACAGCGCGGTGCGCGGGCGGATCATCCGCCAGTTGATCGCGCCGTCATGGTTGCTGTCGGCCAGCACCAGAACCGGCAGGTGCTCGAAGCGGCTGCTGTGCAGGAGGCCGAACACGTCCTCGATCAGGCCGTCGACATGCTCCGGCCAGCCCAGCACCACGCCGTGATAGCGGGCCGCGCCGCTGGCTACCCGCATCAGGGTGGAATAGGCCTCGTCGAGGCTGGCCAGGGCGGTGACGGCGAAGCCGCGCTGGGTCAGGCGCACGGTCAGTGCGCGCCGCCGCGTCTGGGAGCTTTCCGCCAGCAGGATGGTCCGCATCGGGCCATTGTTGCGCATCCTGACCCGCGTGTGAATGCGCGGGTTCTCGGTTTGCGTCCTCGGCGCGGCTTATTGCAGCAGGCGTTCGATCATCTTCCAGCCGGCCAGGTAGACGCCGATGGCGGTGCCGAAGCTGGTCAGGAAGAAGTTGAGCACGACCCGCGCCACGCGGTTGCGCCACCAGCCGCGCAAGGTGGTGACATCGTCGCGCAGCAGGCTGAAGTCGGACACTCGCGGCCGCCGCACGCTGGCCTCGATCAGGGCGCTGACCGTGCCCGAGGCCAGCGCCGGATGCAGCGGCGTCAGCGGCGAGGCGAGGAAGGCACCGGCGATGCTGAACGGGTGTCCGCCGGCCAGGGCGCAGCCGAGCGCACCGAGTGTGCCGGTCGCCAGCACCCAGGCGATCACCATGTCGGTGCCGATATCCGCGCCCTGCATGAAGCCCCAGGCGAAGCCGCCCAGCACCAGCACGGCGAGGATGATGCTGAGCCAGGTTCCCCAGCGCCCGGGCGGCGGCGTTTCGCGCAATCGGGCGCGGGTCTGTTCGGGCGGATCGTCGTCCTCGCGCAGGCGCGCGGCGAGGCCGGCCAGATGGCCGGCACCGAGGATCGCCAGCACGCGCAGCGGCTCGTCGCGGATCTCGCCGGCGTGCTGGCGCAGCGCCGCCGCCATGTAGTGGTCGCGCTCGGCGATCAGGGCGCGGTGCAGGCCGGCACTGCGCCGGGCGAACTCGGAGAACGTGCTTTCCAGCACGTCGCCTTCCTTCAGGCGTTCGATTTCCTTTTCGTCGACGCCGTCGTCGACCAGCACGCTGGCGAGCAGGCCGCTCATGATCTTCAGCCGGTCCCAGAAGCCGACTGCGGCATAGGTGCGGCGCAGGGTGATGCCGACGTCGCGGTCGATGCGCCACAGCGGCAGGTCGCGCGCCTGCGCTTCCTCCATGCCGGCACGCATCTCCGCGCCCGGTTCGACGCCCAGTTGCTCGGCCAGCCGGCGCTGGTAGGCGGACAGCGCGAGGTTGGCGGCGACCATGCCGACCTTGCCCTCGCGGATCACCTGGAACAGATCCAGTGCGGCCAGCGCGTCGGGATCGCGCATGGCCTGGTAGCGCGCCTCGCACAGTTCCACCGCCACGGCGTCGAAGTGGCGTTGCGCCATCAGCGCGTGGACCGCGTCGACGCTGGCGCGGGAGACGTGGGCGGTGCCGAGCAGGGTGTAGTGGACACCGTCGCGCTCGACTTCGATGATCGGCTGGCCGGCGAGTGCGTCCGCTGCCGCTGCCTCGGCGGCTCCGATGGCGTCCGCTTGCGGGTCGGTCATCGGCATCAGTCGCGGTAGCGGCGCAGCAGGTCGCCGTAGGCGTCGATGCGGCGGTCGCGCAGGAAGGGCCAGATGCGGCGCACGTTCTCGCTGCGCGCAAGATCGATGTCGCAGACCAGCACGCTGGCCTCGGTGCCGGCCTGGGCAAGGAACTCGCCCTGCGGGCCGAGCACGTGGCTGTGGCCCCAGAAGTCGATGCCCGAAGCGCCGAGCGGCGAGGCTTCGTGGCCGACGCGGTTGCAGCTCAGCACCGGCAGGCCGTTGGCGACCGCATGGCCGCGATGGCTGAGGATCCAGGCGTCGCGCTGGCGGTCCTTCTCGGCCTGGTCGTCGTCCGGGTCCCAGCCGATGGCGGTCGGATAGAGCAGCATTTCCGCACCGGCCAGCGCCATCAGCCGCGCGCCTTCCGGGTACCACTGGTCCCAGCAGACCAGCACACCGAGGCGGCCGACGCTGGTGTCGATCGGCTCGAAACCGAGATCGCCCGGGGTGAAGTAGAACTTCTCGTAAAAGCCCGGATCGTCCGGGATGTGCATCTTGCGGTACTTGCCGACCAGGCGGCCGTCGCGCTCCAGTACCACGGCGGTGTTGTGGTAGAGGCCGGCAGCGCGGCGCTCGAACAGCGAGCCGACGATCACCACGCCGTGCCGCTTCGCCAGTTCGCCCAGGCGCTGCGTGCTCGGGCCGGGGATCGGCTCGGCGAGGTCGAATTCGTCGACCGCTTCGTGCTGGCAGAAGTACGGGCCGTTGTGCAGTTCCTGCAGCAACACCAGTTTCGCGCCGGCAGCGGCGGCTTCGGCAACGCGCGCTTCGATCCGCGCCAGGTTGGCGTCGGCATCGCCTTGGTTGCTCTCCTGGACAAGGGCGACGCGCAACAGGGAATCAGACATCGACGAGTCCTTCTGGCAATTGCATGCTGAGGCAGTGCAGGCTGCCGTTCTGCCAGATCAGGTCGCGGCAGGGCAGGGCGATGATCTCGCGCTCCGGGAAGGCGGCGGCGAGCACGGCGGCGGCGGCGGTGTCGGCGGGGTCGTCGTAGGCCGGCATCAGCAGTGCGCCGTTGATGATCAGGAAGTTGGCATAGGACGCCGCCAGCCGGCGAGGGCCGTCGAGGATCGGCTGCGGCCAGGGCAGCGGGAAAAGGCGATAGGGCTGGCCGTCGCGGGTGCGCAGCGCGGCCAGTTCCTGTGCCATCGCGCCGAGCGGGCCGTGATGCACGTCGCGCGGATCGTCGCAGGACTGGAACACGATGGCGTCCGTCGCCGCGAAGCGGGCAAGGGTGTCGATGTGGGCGTCGGTGTCGTCGCCCTCCAGGTAGCCGTGTTGCAGACCGAGGATGCGGTCCTGGTGCAGCGTCTGCCGCAGCACGCTTTCGATCTGGCTGCGCGACTTGTCCGGATGGCGCTCGCCGAGGCAGCGCCAGGTGGTCAGCAGGGTACCCTCGCCATCGGTTTCGATGGCGCCGCCTTCCAATGCAAAATCAATTGTTTGCAAGGAACTGTTGAGAAATTGCTTTTTCTCGTGCAGCAGGCCGACCAGGGCGTCGTCGCGGCTTGCCTCGAACTTGCCGCCCCAGCCGGTGAAGCGGAAGTCGAGCAGGTGGAAGCCGCCATCGGCGCGGCGCAGGCTGATCGGCCCGGAATCGCGCAGCCAGGTGTCGTCGTAGGGCACTTCGATCCAGCGGATGCGCTCGCCGCGTGCGCCGGCGGCGTCCAGGATGCGCTGGGCGCGCGCGTGGATGGCGGCGTCGGGCACGCACAGCAGCAATCCCTGTCGGTCGGTGATGGCTGCGGCGATGCGCGCATAGCAGGCTTCGACCGCTTCCAGGCGCTCGGCCCAGTCGGTGTCCCGGTGCGGCCAGGCGAGCAGGATCGCCGCCTGGGTTTCCCACTCGGCGGGGAAGCGCAGCGGATCGGTCATCGGGTCATTGCGCCGGCTTGGGGCCGGTTTCCAGCGGGCTGGCCTTGCGGATCACCGTGTTGACGACGTGCGAGTGCTCGAAATACACCGAGAACTCCGGATAGTCCCAGCGCGTGATCGGCGGATGCTGCGGTGAGCCGCCACCGACCGCGGCATGCTTGCGGCTCGGCGTGCCGAACTGCGTTTCCACCTGGGCCATCGGTTGGCCGCGCTGCGGCAGGACGCGGCCGTGGGCGGCCTCGACGCGCTCGATCAGCAGCACGTCGGCATGGGCCTGGGGCATCGCCAGCGCCGCCAGGGCAAGGCAACCGAAAAGGGGAGCAATCAGGCGCGACATGGTCGAACTCCGTGGGTGGCCGTGGCGGTCGCGATTCTCGCAGATGCCGGCGGGTTTCACCATTCGCCCGGCCTCCGGCAGCGGCCGCGATGCGGGCGGGTTTGGCGGGGCCGGAAACGACTCGGGCCGCCCATGAGGCGGCCCGGGTGGCGTGGATCAGGTCGAGCGGGCGCTCAGCGCTGGCGCGCCTTCAAACGCGGGTTGCTCTTGCAGATCACGAAGACCTTGCCACGACGGCGCACGATCTTGCAGTCGCGGTGACGGGCCTTGGCGGACTTCAGGGAGGACAGGACTTTCACGGCGCGGCCTTCTTCAAACGGGAAATACAAGCGGGGAAGTATAAGCCGTATCGATGGCTTCGTCCAATATCAGTCACGACAAGGGTTCCGCGCCCGGCGCGGCGCGGCAAACGGCGTATGCTGTTCGGCATCCTGAGACGGAGAGGATGGTCTTGATGCGGGTGGTATACGAGGCCGAGAACCTGTTCGATGCGCATCTGGTCCGGGGCCGACTGCAATGCGAGGGCGTGGCCGCCCATGTGCGCGGCGAATACCTGACCGGGGCGATGGGCGAACTGCCGGTCAGCGGACTGGTCGCCGTCTGCGTGATCGACGAGGACGCGCCGCGCGCGCTGGCCCTGCTTGAACGCTGGCGCAACGAGCCGCCGCTGGACGAGGACTTCGCCGAGGAGTCGTCCCCATATGTCGGGGATTACGCCGATCCGGTACAAACCCGCGTCTGACGCGCCCCATCCCCTCGAACCGAAGACCGCCATGCACGATTATCCCGCCCCGACCGATTTCCTGCCCGGCCGCGAAACGCCGATGCCACTGGACAACCGCCATGCCGTGCTCGGTACACCGTTGCGCGACGAGTTCGCCGGCCTGGCGGAAGTGGTGTTCGGCATGGGCTGCTTCTGGGGTGCCGAGCGCCTGTTCTGGCAGACGCCGGGCGTCCACGCCACGGCGGTGGGCTATGCCGGCGGCATTACCCCCAACCCGACCTATCGCGAGGTCTGCTCCGGGCGCACCGGCCACGCCGAAGTGGTGCGGGTGATCTACGATCCCGCCACGACCTCGCTGGAATCCCTGCTTCGGTTGTTCTGGGAGCGCCACGATCCGACCCAGGGCATGCGTCAGGGCAACGACATCGGCACCCAGTATCGCTCGGTGATCTTCGTCGACGATGCCGATGCCTTCGCCCGCGTCGCCGCCAGCCGCGACCTCTACCAGCGGCAACTGGAGGCCGCCGGGCTGGGCACCATCAGCACCGAATTGCGCCATCCGGCGCCACCGTTTTACTACGCCGAGGACATGCACCAGCAATACCTGGCGAAGAACCCGAATGGCTATTGCGGCCTCGGTGGCGTCGGCGTCAGTTGTCCCCTGCCGGCCTGAGCGCGGCGCGTCGGGAGCGGCGCGCGATCAGCGGTCGTACTGGCCGGAGGCTTCCGGCTGGTAGCGGATTTCGGTCACCTTGACCCGCAGCACGCTGTTGTCCGGGCGCTTCCAGTCTATCGAGTCGCCGACGTGCAGGCCGAGCAGCGCCGAGCCCATCGACGACATCACCGAGACCTTGCCGGCTGAAATGTCGGCCTCGTCGGGATAGGACAGGGTCAGCGTGTGGTGGGTGCCGTCCTGGCCCTCGACGACCACGGTGGAGCGCATGCTGACCACATCGGCCGGCATTTCCTCCGGCTCGACCACGCGGGCGCGGGCAAGCTCGTCCAGCAGCGCCTCGGCTTCCGGCCTGTCCCGCCAGGCCGGTGCCTCGGCGATCTGTTCCAGACGGTTGCAGTCACGGCTCGAAATGATGATGCCGGGTAGGGTGCTGCTGCTTGCCATGAAACGACTCCGATGAACAATCCGACGACGCGAGTGGCGCGCCGCCATGGGATAACGCCGATACCCTTGCCGGCGTGGCGACGAAGCCAGGCCTGGTACCGGAAAGCCGCCAAGCAGGACAACCGATGGACCAGCGCGAGCACGGCAGGCGCGCAGCGGCGGGCATCGTCGGGGGTCCGGCGTGTTCGGGATGGCACCATCCGCTGCTCCGTTTCCGCCTGCTGATGCCGGCTGGCCGCGGGGTCCGGGTGGACGGCGTCACCTGATTGTAGTTCGCCGGCGGCCGCTTTGCGATGGGGGCAGGCAAGGCAGGGGCCAGAGCGGCCCGACGCGGCCGGCGCGTGCATTCCCGAAAATCCCGGGCTAGGCTGCGCAACCCCGCGCCGCGATGCCCCGATGACTGCCTCCGCCTCTTCCGATGTGCCCCGCCAAGCGGTGTTGTGGATGCTGCTGTCGGTGTTCCTTTTTGCGCTGATGGACGGCGGCCTGAAATGGCTGGCATCGGACTATCCGCCGTTCCAGGTGGCGGCGATGCGCGGCGCGGCGGCC
>JBAYTD010000117.1:0-8875 GCA_041675805.1 Lysobacteraceae bacterium | reverse complement strand
CGTCGCCGACGGTGCCGGCGACGCGCAGCGCGCGGCCGTCCGCGCCGCGCTCGACCACGCGCCCGCGCGAGCGCAGCCAGCGCCACTGACCTTCGACATCGCGGGTGCGATAGGTGACTTCGAACACGTCGCTTTCGCCCCTGAGGTGGGCGCGCAGTGCGGCGTCGGGCAGGTGGGCGTCGTCGGGATGGACATAGGCGACCAGGGACGAGGCCGGGCCGACTTCCGGTTCCTGCGGCGCGGCGAGGAAGGGCAGCGGGTTGACGCGGCGCATCAGGCCGGAGCGCAGATCGAGATCCCAGAGCTCGTCGCCGGTGCCCCACAGCGCCAGCTTCAGCCGCTCTCCGCTGTCGCGCAGCGCCTGCGCGGCGCGCTCGCGTTCGGCCAGGCGGCTGCGCAGCAGCCAGGCCAGCAGGGCGAACAGGGCCAGCGCCAGCAGGCCGTACAGCAGGCGGGCCAGCGGATGCGCCAGCGGCGAGGGATCGACGCGCAGCATGATGGTCGACTCCGGGCCGGCCAGATCGGGGCCGGTGGCCTGCATGCTGAAGCGGTACTCGCCCGGCGGCAGGTTGGTGTAGGCGGCGTAGCGCCGGCGCGGCTCGCTGTAAACCCAGTCGGCATCGACGCCTTCCAGCCGATGCCGGTAGCGCAGCCCCTGCGGCGCGTTGAAGGCCAGGGCGGAGAACTCCAGCACCAAGTCGCGCGCCGGATGGCGCAGGCGCAGCGCACCTTCGTGCTGGATGCGCGCCGCCAGCGCCATCTGGTCATCGCCGAGATCGGTGGCGCTCTGGCTGCGGGCGCGGGTCAGCACCACCTGGCCGGGCGGACGGCGCGCCGCCAGCCGTTCGGGATCGAACACGGTCACCCCGCGCAGTCCGCCGAAGGCGATCCGGCCATCGGCCAGCCGCGCCTGGCTGCCGACGAAATAGCCCGAACCCTGCACGCCCTCGCGCCCGCCGTAGTTCTCCACCAGCCAGCGCGCCGGATCGAGCCGGCTGATGCCGGTGGTGGTGCTGATCCAGATGCGTCCGCGGGCGTCCTCGTACAGGCCGCCGATGGCATCCGAACCCAGCCCGTCGGCGCGCGACAGGCTGCGAAAGCGCAACGGCTCGCCGGGCGCGGCGTCGAGCAGATTGAGGCCGCCGCCCTGGGTACCGATCCACAGGCGACCGCGACTGTCCTCGCGCAGCACGGTCAGCGCGTCGCTGCTCAGTGAACCGGGCACGCCCGGACGGGCGATGATGCGGGTGAAGCGAGCGCTTTCGCGATCAAGCAGGTTCAGCCCGCCGGGGCGCAGGGCAACCCAGAAGCGGCCGCGACTGTCCTCGAAGGCGTTGCTGACCGTCTCCCCGCCGAGCGAAGTCGGATCCTCGGGGTCATGACGAAAATGCTGGAAGTCAGCGCAGCCGCGACAGAGCCGGTCGAGACCGGCGTCGAGGGTGCCGATCCACAGGCTGCCATCGGCATCCGGATGCAGGTGCAGCAGGTGATCGCTGGCCAGGCTGTCGGGGCGGTCGGGATCGTGGCGGAAATGCGTGAAGCCCTCGCCGTCGGCATCGAGGAGGTTGAGACCGCCGCCCTGCGTCGCCACCCACAGCCGGCCCTCGCCATCGCGGATGATGCTCTGCACGTAGTTGTGCGACAGGCTGCGCGGCTGCCCCGGATCGTGGCGGTAATGGCGCAGCACGCCACGCTCGAAGTCGAACAGCGCCAGTCCGTGATTGGGCGCAAGGCCCATCCACAGCCGGCCGTCCGGCTCGGCCAAGAGCGCGGTCACCACGTCGGAAGGCATCGCGCCGGGCACGGCGGGATCGGCGAACAGGCTGGTGAACACCTCGGTGGCCGGGTCCAGCGCCGCCAGGCCCTCGGTCCAGGTGCCGATCCAGATCATGCCGTCGCGATCCTCGAACAGCGTCTGGATGCGGTCGGTCGGCAGGCCGCCGGCACCGGACGGACGATGACGCCAATGGCGCAAGCCACGACGGTCGGCGTCGAACCGCCAGACGCCGCCATGGGTGGCTATCCACAGCCGATCCTTGCTGTCGATCAGCAGCGAGCGGACGGAATCATCCATCCGCGTGGCGGCCATGCCGTGATGATGCGCCAGCAACCCGCCATCGGCGGCGTGATGGTAAAGGCCGCGCTCGGTGCTGGCCGTCCACAGGCTGCCGTCGCCGTCCTCGATCACGTCCTGGGCGTCGATGGGCCGGCCTTCCTCGTCGCGCAGGCTGTCGCCGCAGTCCTGCGGACCGGCGCAACGCCAGACGCCATGACGCGCCGCCACCAGCAGTTCGCCGCCGCGCCCCAGGCGCAGCGAGCGGATCGGCCCGGTCGGCGTCTGCACGCCCAGCGCCTCGGTCTGCCAGCGCCCGCCGTGGCGACGGTGCAGCGAGCCATTGCCGCTGGCCGCCCACAGGCCACGTTGCGGATCCCAGCGCAGCGCACTGACCGGCTCCTGCGCCTGATCGTCGCGACGCGAGGGCAAGGTCTCGCGGACAAAGGCACCGCTGCGCGCGTCGCGCCGGGTCAGGCCACCGGCTTGGGTGCCGATCCACAGATCGCCATCGGCATCGACCGCCAACGCGATGATGTGGTTGTCGCCCAAGCCGTCGAGCACGCCCGGGCGATGGCGGAACACCTCGAATTCATGTCCGTCGAAACGGCTCAACCCATCCTGCGAGCCGATCCACAGAAAACCGTCGTTGTCCTGCGCCAGCGCGCGGGCGGTGGAATGCGGCAGACCGTCATCGACGCCCAAGGTGAAAAAACGCACCGGCTCCACGCCCGGCCCGTTGGCCAGAAGCGGCCCGGACAGCAACGCAAGCAAACAGGCCGACAGAACCGATGTCCAACCCCGCCAGCGATTTCCACTTGCCCAACGACCGCGCCGCATCGCCGCCCCCTTCCGGCATCAGAGCCAAGACTACTCCGGTTCAGCGCGGATTGGAGTGTTCCTGCAATGACTACCCGCTTTCGATTGGTCCTGACCGACGCTGGTGCATTCTCTCATCATGCCAATGCCTTCGGCAGGCCGCACCGCTGCGCCATCCGGCCTGCCCTCGGGTATGGTGGCGTCCCCTTCGACAGCGCGCCCGACGATGAAGCATCCCTACCACGATTTCACGCTGCAACCGGACGATCTGGAGCGTCTGGCCAATCTGTGCGGGCCGCTGGATGCGCATCTGCGCAGCATCGAGCAGCGGCTGGGCGTGGAGATCGCCAATCGCGGCCATGTGTTCCGGGTCGGTGGCGATGACGCCGCCGCCATCCGTCGCGCGGTCGAGCTGCTGCACTCGCTGTACGCGGAGACGGCGCACGGGCGGCTGGACGCTGCGACGCTGGAGGCGGCGCTGAGCGAAGCGAACCTGGAGCCGGAATCCAACGTCGCCGAGGTCACCATCCGCACCAAGCGCGGCGTGCTGCGCGGGCGGGGTGCCAACCAGAAGAACTACCTGCACGGCATCGTCCGCAACACGCTCAATTTCGGCATCGGCCCGGCCGGCACCGGCAAGACCTATCTGGCCGTGGCCAGTGCGGTGGAGGCGCTGGAACAGGCGCGCGTGCAGCGCATCCTGCTGGTGCGCCCGGCGGTGGAGGCCGGCGAGAAGCTCGGCTTCCTGCCCGGCGACCTCAGCCAGAAGGTCGATCCCTATCTGCGTCCGCTGTACGACGCGCTGTACGAGATGCTCGGCACGGAAAAGGTCGCCCGCCTGCTGGAGCGCAACGTGATCGAGGTGGCACCGCTGGCCTACATGCGCGGGCGCACGCTCAACGATGCCTTCGTCATCCTCGACGAGGCGCAGAACACCACCATCGAGCAGATGAAGATGTTCCTGACCCGCATCGGCCACGGCTCCTCGGCCGTGGTCACCGGTGATCTGACCCAGATCGACCTGCCGAAGTCGCAGACTTCCGGGCTGCGCGACGCCATCGAGGTGCTGCGCGAGGTGGACGGCGTCGGCTTCACCTTTTTCGAGGCCCGCGACGTGGTGCGGCATCCGCTGGTGGCGCGCATCGTGCGTGCCTACGAGGCGCGCGACGCGGCGACGCGGCGGCCGGGCGAGGAGACGGCCGGATGAGCGAGCCGGTCGTCTTCGTGCACAACCGCGCCGGGCGCGCCGGCGTGCCGTTGCGGGCCAGCTTCCAGCGCTGGATCGGCGCGATCACGGCGCTGCGCGAACGTCGGCGCGGGGCGGAGGTGAACATCCTGATCGTCGACGAGGACGAGGGGCGCGACTTCAACGCCCGCTATCGCGGCCGCGACTACGCCACCAACGTGTTGAGCTTCCCCGCCGACCTGCCCGTCGGGTTGCCCGAGGCGGCGCTGCCACCGCTGCTCGGCGATCTGGTCATCTGCGCGCCGGTGGTGCGGCGCGAGGCCGCCGAACAGGGCAAGTCAGCGCGCGCGCATTTCGCCCACATGAGCGTTCACGGCGTGCTGCACCTGCTCGGCCACGATCACGAGGACGACGCCGAGGCGGAGGCGATGGAGGCGCTGGAGCGGCGCATCCTGGCTGATCTGGGCTTCGCCGATCCCTACGCCTGAGCGGCGTGCGCGGGCTGGCGCATCGGCGTAAAGTCGGCGGTGGCCACGGCGACGCGGCGAATCCCGCGCCGTGCCTGCGGCCGCATCCCCGCCCAAGGAGAACGCGATGGCTCGCTATGTCGATGGTTTCGTGGTTCCGGTTCCCGAGGCCAAGCTGGCCGCATACAAGAAGATGGCGCGCACCGCCGCCAAGGTGTGGAAGGAGCACGGCGCGCTGGAGTACGTGGAATGCGTCGCCGATGACGTCAAGCCCGGCAAGCGCACCTCGTTTCCGCAAAGCGTGAAATTGAAGGAAGGCGAAGTGGTGGTGTTTGCCTGGATCACCTACCCCTCGCGCAAGGCGCGCGACCGCATCAATGCCAAGGTGATGACCGACCCGCGCCTGAAGTGCGACCCGAAGGACATGCCGTTCGACGGCAAGCGCATGTTCTGGGGCGGTTTCAAGACCCTCGTCGAAGCCTGACCCGGGCCACGCTTTCCCGGCCCGGCGGCCGATCCCGCACGCCGCGATCCGCGCGCGGGCGCGGCGCGGGTTTGCACGCGCGCCACCGGCATCCGCTAAACTCGACCGCCTCGCCGTCGCCGGCGCCGTTTCCACCTCCATGTCAGACGACCCAGACAGTAGCCACTCCACCGCATCGTCCACCCCGCGATCTTGGCTCGGCCGCCTTACCCAGGCGTTTTCCAGCGAGCTGCGCAATCGCGACCAACTGATTGAAACCTTGCAGTCGGCCCAGGCCAACGGTCTGATCGACGCCGACACCCTGGCGATGATCGAAGGCGCCATCGCCGTCTCCGAAAAGCACGTCGCCGATGTCATGGTGCCGCACGCCCAGGTGGTGTCGCTGGCCATCGACGCCGACCCCGCCGACACCCTGGCGATGATGGTCGAAAGCGGCCACTCGCGCTTCCCCGTCCACGGCGAGGACCGCGACGACATCCTCGGCGTGCTGCTGGCCAAGGATCTGCTGCGCGACTGGGACAGCCACTCCCCGCTCGACATCCGCAAGCTGCTGCGCCCGGCCGTGCTGGTGCCGGCGTCGAAGCGGCTGAACGTGCTGCTGAAGGAATTCCGCGACTCGCGCAACCACATGGCGATCGTGGTCGACGAATACGGTGGGGTCGCCGGCCTGGTCACCATCGAGGACGTGCTGGAGCAGATCGTCGGCAAGATAGACGACGAATACGACGACGCGCCGGACGCCAGCGCGCACGTCAGCGAACTGGCCGACGGCCGTTATCTGGTCGATGCACTGACCCCGATCGACGTGTTCAACGAGCACTTTTCCGCCCGCCTGCCCGATGACGAGTACGACACCCTCGGCGGGCTGGTCGGCGCGCGCATCGGCCGCCTGCCGGAAGTCGGCGACGAGATCGTCCTCGACGAGCGCTTCCACCTCAGCGTCGCCCAGGCCGATGGCCGCCGCGTCCACGGCTTCCACCTGCGCGTGCTGGCCGATGCCTGAGGCGTTTCGGGGCCGGATCGCCCTCGTCGTCCTGCTGCTGTGCTGGGCCGCCACCGCCACGGCGACACCGCGCATCGCCCTGTTGACCATCGATCCGGGCGAGGAATACTGGGCGCGCTTCGGCCACAACGCCCTGCTGGTCGATGATGGCCGGCAGGCGCTGGTCTACAACTACGGTTATTTCGATTTCGAGCAGCCCAACTTCCTCGGCCGCTTCCTGCGCGGCGAGATGCTTTATCGCCTGGCGGTGATGCCGCTGGCCGCCGATTTGTCGCAGTACGCGGCGGAAGGTCGCGGCGTGCGTGCGCAGTGGCTGGACCTCGACGCCGCTGCCGCGACGCGGCTGGCCGCCGCGCTGGCCGACAACGCGCGGCCGGAAAACGCCGATTACCGCTACGACTATTTCCTCTCCAACTGCTCCACTCGCGTGCGCGACCGTCTCGACGAGGCACTGGGCGGCGAACTGCGCCGGCAGAGCGATGCGCGTTCGCGCGGACTGACCTGGCGCAGCGAAGCGCTGCGGCTGTCCTCGCCGTTGCCGTGGATGGCGCTGGGCATGCACTTCGGCCTCGGACCCGCCGCCGACCGGCCGCTCAATCGCTGGAACGAAGCCTTCGTCCCGCAGCGTCTGGCCGACCTGATGGGCGAAATCCGCCATCCGGATGGCCGTCCGGTGATCGCCACCGAAGCCGAGTTGCTGGCAACGCGGCGACCGCCGGCCCCGCAGGAAACGCCACGCTGGCGGCTCGGGTTCCTCGTCTGCGGCGTGTTGCTGGGCGGCGCGCTGGCGGCTCTGCTGCGCCGCGCCGGCCGCTCTCCCCGTCGTGCCGGAGCCGGCCTTCTGGCACTGTTCTGGACGCTCTGCGGCGCGGCCGGGCTGGGCCTTCTGGCGTTGTGGCTGCTGAGCGGACATTGGGCCGCCTGGCGCAACGCCAATCTGCTGCTGGCCAATCCTCTGTGCCTTGCGCTTCTCACCGCCCTGCCGGCGCTTTGGCAAGGTCGCCCGCCACCGCGCTGGAGTGCGCACCTGGCCACCTTCGTCGCCGCCATCGGCGTGCTGGCGCTGTTCGTCAACTGGGTGGTCACCGACCAGCGCATGCTGGACTGGATTTTCCTGATCCTGCCGAGCCATCTGGTCGTCGCGCACGCCCTGCGCCAGGCTGGCACCACGCGACAGGATTGAGCCCCTACGCCGACCGGCGCGGCGGGCCGTGCAGGCGATCCAGCACGCCGCGCAGTTCATCCGGCAACGGCGCGCTCAGCTCGTAGGGCTGGTCGCCATCCTTGAGGGCGAAGGACAGCGCGGCGGCATGCAGGAACAGTCGCGACAGGCCGGCCTGCTTCAGTCCGGCATTGGCGGCGCGCTCGCCGTATTTCTCGTCGCCGGCAACCGGATGGCCGATGTGGGCACTGTGGACGCGGATTTGATGGGTGCGGCCGGTGTCGATCCTGATCTCGGCAAAACTGTGCGCGCCGGCGCGCTCCAGCACGCGGAAGTGGCTTCGCGAGGGTTTGCCGGCGTCGGAAACGCGGACCATGCGCTCACCGCCCTGCAACACGAATTTTTCCAGCGGCGCATTCACCGTCATGGTCGGCTGCGGCAGGATGCCGACCAGCAGGGCCAGGTAGCGCTTTTCCAGCCGACCGGCGCGGATCAGCGCCTGCAATTCGGTCAGCGCCGAGCGCTTGCGGGTCAGCACCAGCAGGCCGGAGGTGTCCCGATCAAGCCGATGCGCCAGTTCCAGCGTGTCGCGCGGACGCAACGCGCGCATCAGTTCGATGGCGCCGAAACCGATCCCGCTGCCGCCGTGGCTGGCGATGCCGCTGGGCTTGTCCAGCACCAAAAGGGCGCGATCCTCGAACACGATGCTGGCTTCCATCCGGCGCAGCAGTTCGGGATGCGGCGTGCCGGGATCGGGGCCGGGATCGAGCCGCACCGGCGGCAGGCGCACGGCATCACCCGGCTCCAGTCGCGAGTCGGGCTTGGCGCGCCTGCCGTTCACCCGCACCTGGCCGGTGCGCAGCAGGCGATACACCAGGGAGCGCGGCGCGCCGCGAAACTGGGCGAGGAGGAAATTGTCCAGCCGCTGGCCGGCGCGTTCGGCGTCCACGGTGACGATGCGGACGCCGCCGCCGGCCGGGCCGGTCGAATGATGCGTGTTTGCCGTCATGCTTTTCCGCTTGCTACACTTCGGGCGCGAATTAGCGTCCCAATTTTGTTGTTTGCTCAAAAGCTTAGGGAAACCGACCCGGAGCCCGGCGCGGTCATCGCCGGCACTGCCGAAAGCAGTCGCCCGATGACGAGTTGACACGCAGCCTGGCCCGTCCATGCAAGCCTTCCGGCTTGCGCAGCGGATCGGACTTTCCAGCCCCTGGGCCGACGACGGGAACCGCATCCCCCGTGCAGCCAGCGCTCCCGCCATGTCCGTCATGGTAACCGCTGCGGCATGGGTTGTGCGGTCAGATGTCTTCGCACGGAAACAACGGATGTCCGTGTTTCCGGCATGGAGGCCGTGACGGCGCCTGGCGCCTTCCGGTTCGGCAATGGTTCTAGCGCTCCCGTGGCGGCAACGTCGTCGGTATTGCAGCGCCGAAAGTTTCGCATGGTCCCTCGTTGGCGCGCAGCGCCGCGATGGCCGTCCCGAAGTCTGGGCGCGGATCCCCCGGCGTTCCTCGCGGTCGAGCGCGTGAGGAATGAAATCACAATGAAAAGGATGCTCATCAACGCGACCCAGCAGGAAGAACTGCGGGTTGCAGTGGTCGATGGACAGACGCTGTACGACATCGACATCGAACAGCCGTCGAAGGAACAGAAGAAAGGCAACATCTACAAGGGCCGCATCACCCGCCTGGAGCCCTCGCT
>JBAYTD010000116.1:0-8938 GCA_041675805.1 Lysobacteraceae bacterium | reverse complement strand
TTCTTCCTGACCGCCGGCTTCCTCGGCATGATGTACTACTTCGTGCCCAAGCAGGTCGGCCGGCCGATCTACTCCTACCGCCTGTCGATCGTCCACTTCTGGGCGCTGATCGCGGTCTACATGTGGGCCGGCCCGCACCACCTGCACTACACCGCCCTGCCCGACTGGGCGCAGAGCCTCGGCATGGTGTTCTCGCTGATCCTGCTGGCCCCGAGCTGGGGCGGCGCGATCAACGGCATCATGACCCTGGCCGGTGCCTGGCACAAACTGCGTACCGACCCGATCCTGAAGTTCCTCATCGTCTCGCTGTCGTTCTACATGATGAGCACCTTCGAGGGCCCGATGATGTCGATCAAGACGGTCAACGCGCTCTCCCACTACACCGACTGGACCATCGGCCACGTGCATTCCGGTGCGCTCGGCTGGGTGGCGATGATTACCCTCGGCTCCACCTACATGCTCTTCCCGCGCCTGCTCGGCCTGAAGGAGATGTACTCGGTCAAGCTGGTCGACACGCACTTCTGGGTCCACACCATCGGCACCCTGTTCTACATCGCCTCGATGTGGATCGCCGGCGTCATGCAGGGCCTGATGTGGCGCGCCACCAATGCCGACGGCACGCTGACCTACACCTTCGTCGAGTCGCTGATCATCACCTATCCGTACTACCTGATCCGCCTGCTGGGCGGGCTGATGGTGCTCGGCGGCATGCTGGTGATGGCCTGGAACACCTGGAAGACCTTCCAGATGGCGCGCCAGGTCGAGGACAGCCCGGTGCTCGCGCCGGTCACCGACGCCGCCCACGCCTGAGGACGCCGACACCATGAGCCACGAGAAGATTGAAAAGAACGTCGGCCTGATGGCGGTGCTGATCGCGGTGGCGATCAGCTTCGGCGGCCTGGCACAGATCATCCCGCTGATGTTCCAGGCCGAGGCCATCGAGCCGGCACCTGGCGTCGAGCCCTACCCGCCGCTGGAGGTCGCCGGGCGCGACATCTACCTGCGCGAAGGCTGCTACAACTGCCATTCGCAGATGGTCCGCACGCTGCGCTTCGAGACCGAGCGCTACGGCCACTACTCGCTGGCAGGCGAGTCGGTCTACGACCGCCCGCACCAGTGGGGCAGCAAGCGCACCGGGCCGGACCTCGCCCGCGTCGGCCGGCGCTATTCGGACGACTGGCACCGCGTCCACCTGATCAACCCGCGCGACGTGGTGCCGGAGAGCAACATGCCGGCCTACCCGTGGCTGGAGAATGCGCCGGTCAGCGCGGCCAAGGTCGGCCGCAGCATGCGCGCGCTGCAGCGGGTCGGCGATCCGTACACCGACGCCGACTTCGAAAGCATCGCCGCGGCGGTCGAGGGCAAGACCGAGATGGACGCCCTGATCGCCTACCTGCAAGGGCTCGGCGTACACGCGCCGCGCGGCCGCTGAGGAAGCGCCATGAACGGTTCGACTTTTTCCGGCCTGGTCACCCTGGTCCTGATGCTGGCCTTCATCGGCGGCTGGATCTGGGCCTGGAGCAGCAAGCGCAAACCCGATTTCGAGGCCGCCTCCCGGCTGCCCCTGGATGAGGATTCTCCCTCCGCGTCCGCCCCCGCCGCGTCCGCCACCGATACGCGAGGCAACAAGCCATGAGCTCCGCCTGGTCCTGGTACGTCATCCTGCTGGTCGTCATCAACATCGTCGGCTACACCCTGCTGCTGTGGTGGACCTCGCGCACCCGCGGCACCTCGGCAACCGCCACCACCGGCCATGTCTGGGACGGCGACATCACCGAATACAACAAGCCGCTGCCGCGCTGGTGGATCAACCTGTTCTACCTGACCATTCTGTTCAGCATCGGCTACCTGATCTGGTATCCGGGCTTCGGCAACTTCGCCGGCACATCGGGCTGGACCTCGGCCAAGGAGCATGACGCCGAGCGCGCCGCCAACGAGGCCAAGCTGGCACCGCTGTTCGCCGGTTTCGCCGACCAGAGCATCGAGGAACTGGCGCGCGACCCCGAGGCGCTGCGCCTGGGCCAGTCGATCTTCGCCAACAACTGCGCCACCTGCCACGGTTCCGACGCCCGCGGCGCGCGCGGCTTCCCCAACCTGACCGACGACGATTGGCAGTGGGGCGGCGACGCCGAGCAGATCCTGACCACCATCCTGCATGGCCGCCAGGCGGTGATGGCACCGTTCGGCGCAGCGCTGGGCGATGACCAGACCATCAACTCGGTCGTCGTCTACGTGCAGAGCCTGTCCGGCCAACGCGTCGACCCGTCCATGGCGGCGGCCGGCAAGGCCCGCTACGAGATGATCTGCGTCGCCTGCCACGGCATCGACGGCAAGGGCATGCCGCTGCTCGGCGCGCCCAACCTGACCGACAACTACTGGCTGTACGGCGGCGATTTCGACACCATCCGCACCGCGATCACCGAGGGCCGCAGCGGCAACATGCCGGCCCACGAGCCGATCATCGGCACCGACCGCGCCCGCCTCGTCGCGGCCTGGGTATACAATCTCAGGCACCGCAACGGCGACCAAGCAGGTGCCGCACAGTGATTGAAGACGTCGCCGACGAGGGGTTCGCAAAGGTCCGCGCCGCCCCCCGCGTCGAGCACCCGCCGCAGCCGACGGCGCAGCGGCTCGGCGCGGTGCTCTGGCCCAGTTTCTTTGCCGCCGGCGTGGCGACCATGGTGTTCTTCGCCTTCATCGATCCGCAGGACCTGCGCGACATCAGCTTCGTCGACTGGCAGATCAGCCGCGAGATTGGCTACACCATCGGTTTCTTCATGTTCTGGCTGGCCACCGCCGCCGCCAGCCTGTTCACTTCCATCCTGCTTGGCCCGGCCAGCCGCTACAACCAGCCGCTGCCCAAAGACCCGGCATGACCGCCGCCACCGGGCCGTCTCCTGACGCCGCCCGGAGCGGAGCCTTGGCGCGGGCATGAACGCCCCGACGGATCGCCACCACGGCCTGCGGCGACCCGTGCCGGTCCCGCCCGTCCCTGGCCGCCACCCTCCGACGCAGGTTCACTGACAGGTGTCCGGATGAGCAAGAGCATTCCCACCACGCTGCAAACCGGCAGCGGATCGATGTACCAGTCCGAACGCAAGATCTATCCGCGCGAGGTGCAGGGCCGCTACCAGCGCCTGCGCAAGCTGGCGGTGTTCTGGCTGCTGGGCATGTACTACATCGTCCCCTGGCTGAACTGGGAAGGCCGGCAGATGGTGCTGTTCGACCTGCCGGCGCGCCGCTTCCACATCCTCGGCCTGTCGTTCTGGCCGCAGGACTTCGTGTTCCTGGCGCTTTTGCTGATCCTGGCCGGGCTGGCGCTGTTCTTCTTCACCGCGCTGGCCGGCCGGCTGTGGTGCGGCTACGCCTGCCCGCAAACGGTCTGGACCGAGGTTTTCATGTGGATGGAAACCTGGACCGAAGGCGACCGTAACAAGCGCATGAAACTCGACGCCGGCCCGTGGAACGCCAACAAGTGGCGGCGCAAGATCGCCAAGCATTCGCTGTGGCTGGTGTTCGCGCTGTGGACCGGCTTCACCTTCGTCGGCTTCTTCACCCCGATCCGCGACCTCGGCGCGCGCCTGTATCCGTTCGAATGGGGCGGCTGGGAAATCTTCTGGGTGCTGTTCTACTCGCTGGCGACCTGGGGCAACGCCGGCTTCCTGCGCGAGCAGGTCTGCAAGTACATGTGCCCGTATGCGCGCTTCCAGGGCGCGATGTTCGACCGCAACACGCTGATCATCAGCTACGACCCGATGCGCGGCGAGCCGCGCGGCCCGCGCAAGCGCGGCAGCCTGGATTCCGTGCTGCGCCGCGTGCGCGGCCTGCTGACGCCCGAGCAGGCGCACGAGGAACTGGTGCGCGCCACGCAGACGCGCAGCGCCGCCGACCGCCGCGTCGAGGCCAGCCTGACCAGCGAGGAACTGGCGGCCGACGTCCCTCTGCCCGAGCGCGCCGCGCCGCTGCTGCCGGAGGATCTCGGCGACTGCATCGACTGCACGGTCTGCGTGCAGGTCTGCCCGACCGGCATCGACATCCGCAACGGCCTGCAATACGAATGCATCGCCTGCGGTGCCTGCATCGACGCCTGCGACACGGTGATGGACAAGATCGGCTACCCGCGCGGGCTGATCCGCTACACCACGCAGAACTCGGTGGAAGGCAAGACGACCCGCGTGCTGCGTCCGCGCGTGCTGGTCTATGGCCTGCTGCTGGCGGTGATCCTCGGCGGCTGGGTATTTGGCGTCAGCCAGCGCAGCGCGCTGATCGTCGACGTGCTGCGCGACCGCAACGCCCTGTACCGTGTGGCCAGCGACGGCAGCCTGGAAAACGGCTACACGCTGAAGCTGTCCAACAAGCGCGACGAGGCGGTGCGCCTGCACATCCGTATCGAGGGCAACCCGGCGATCACTCTTGACGGCGCGCCGCTGCAGATCGACGTTGCCGGCGATCAGACGCACAACCAGGCGATCACCCTGCGCGCCCCGGCCGACAGCCTGAGCGGACGCCATCCGCTGAAGGTGGTGGTCGAGAGCGAGGGCCGCGACGACCGCATCGAACACGACACCGCCTTCTTCGGACCGCTTTGATGACTCCGCCCGACAGCCACCGCCCCTGGTACCGCGAGCCGATGATGTGGGTGGTGATCACGCTGCCACTGATCGTCGTCATCGCCAGCTTCGTCACCCTGTCGATGGCCCTGCGCAGCAGCGGCAGCGCCGATTCCGTGCGCGACCCGGTGCAGCGCGTCGGCAAGGGCCAGACCATCGACCTCGCCCCCGACCAGGCGGCCGCCGCGCGTGGACTGCGGTTGCGGCTGCGATTGTCGCCGGATACCGAGTCGATCGAGGCCGAACTGCTGGCCGGCGAGCTGTCGGACCATCGGCTGAGCCTGCTGCTGATCCATCCGGCGCAGGCCAGCGAGGATCTCCAGACCGAACTGATTCAGGCATCGCCGGGGCGCTTTTTCGGCCGCATGGCGGTGGCCCGCGAACACGCCTGGAACGTCTACCTGTCCGCCGCCGATGGCGGCTGGCGGGTACAGGGACGCCTCGACGCCCAGGCCGCCGAAACCGTTCTGACGCCTGCGGTCGATGCGCCGCCGGCCGCCGCGCCGGACAGTGGCTGAGCACTGTTTCCACTGCGGCCAACCGGCGCAGGTCGACTCGCCGACGCTGCGCATCGATGGCCGCGAAGCGCGTTTCTGCTGTCGCGGCTGTCTCGCCGCCAGCCAGTGGATCAGCGAGGCCGGCCTGGCCGACTACTACCGCCTGCGCAGTGCCGAGGGCGCACGGATCGGCGAGGAAGCCGCGGATTTCAGCGCCTGGGACCGCGATGACGTGATCCAGGCGCACAGCCGGCCGCTGGAGGCCGGGCGCGAGATCACCCTGCTGGTCGAAGGCATGCGCTGCGCCGCCTGCGCCTGGCTGATCGGCCGTGCGCTGGACCAGGTCGACGGCGTCACCGATGTCTCCGCCAACGCCGTCAGCAATCGCGTCCGTCTGCGCTGGCTGCCGGAGAAGACCGCGCTGTCGACGGTGCTGCAACGTCTTGCCGCGCTCGGCTATCGGCCGCATCTCTCGCCCGGCGAGGCACTGGAGCGCGAACGGCTGGCCGAACGCCGGCAATGGGTGCTGCGACTGGGCGTGGCCGGCCTGGCCAGCATGCAGTCGATGATGTTCGCCGAGGCGCTGTACCTCGACTTCGACCAGCAGATGTCGGCGGCGACGCGCGATTTCCTGCGCTGGATCGCCTTCCTGGTCGCCACCCCGGTGGTGTTCTACGCCGGCTGGCCGTTCCTGATCGGCATGGCCCGCGAGCTGAGGGCGCGCCATCTCGGCATGGACACGCTGATCGGCGGATCGGTGCTGCTGGCCTATCTGGGCAGCCTGGTGGAGACGCTGCGCGGCGGGCCGCACGTGTGGATCGACGCTGCGGTGATGTTCGTCTTCCTGCTGCTGGCGGCGCGCGGGCTGGAGACCTTCGCCCGCCAGCGCGCCAACGCCGGCGTGGAAACCCTGGCCCGGGCGCGACCGGCGCTGGCCTGGCGTCTGGACGACGACGACCACGCGCGCCAGGTGCCGACCGATGAACTGCGCGTCGGCGACCGCCTGCGCGTCGACGTCGGCGAGGCGCTGGCCGCCGACGGGCTGCTGCTCGACGCCGGCGAGTTCGACGAATCACTGCTGACCGGCGAATCGCGCCCGGTCGTGCATCGCCCCGGCGACGCGGTGCTGGCCGGCAGCCATTGCCGGGTCGGCCCGGTGCGCCTGCAGGTGACGCGGATCGGCGAGGACACCCGGCTCTCGCAACTGGTGCGGCTGGTCGAACAGGCGCAGGACCAGCGGCCACGGGTGGCGCGGCTGGCCGATGGCGTCGCCAGCCGCTTCGTCAGCGGCCTGTTGCTGGCTGCCGCCGTGGTGTTCCTGATCTGGTGGCAGTTCGCCCCCGAGCGCGCCTTCGAGGTGATGCTCGCCGTGCTAGTGGTGAGCTGTCCCTGCGCGCTGTCGATGGCGGTGCCGGCGGCGCTGGCCGCCGCCAACGGCGCGCTGGCGCGGCTCGGCGTGCTGGCGCTGGGGGCGGACACGCTGGAAGACCTCGCCGGCATCGACGTGCTGCTGCTGGACAAGACCGGCACGCTCACCGAAGGCACGCCGCAGGTGGTCGACTGCGAGACCTTCGCGGCGCTCGATGGGCTGTCCCTGCCGAACCACGCCGGCAGCGCCCGGCAACTCGCCGCCGCGCTGGAACAGGGCAGCGGCCATCCGCTGGCCGCCGCCTTCCCCGATCCCGGCGAATTCCGCGCCAGCGACCTGCACACCGTGGTCGGCCAGGGCGTCGAAGGCAGCGTGGGCGCGTGGCGTCTGCGCATCGGCCAGGCCGCTTTCTGCGGCGGCAGCGACGACGAGGCGATCTGGCTGAGCCGGATCGACGCCGCCGGCATCCTGCATCCGCTGGCACGCTTCCGCCTCGCCGACCGGCCACGCGCCGACGCCGCCCAGGCCATCGCCGCCCTCGGCCAACTCGGCATCCGCGTCGAACTGCTGTCCGGCGACAGCGCCCAGGCGGTGGCCGACGCCGCGCGCCGCCTCGGCATCGAACAGGCGCTGGCGCGACAGACGCCGGAAGGCAAGCTGCAGCGCCTGCGCCACTGGCAGGACAGCGGCCATCGCGTCGCCATGCTCGGCGACGGCGTCAACGACGCCCCGGTGCTGGCCGGTGCCAACGTCGCCATCGCCATGGGCAGCGGTGCCGCCCTGGCACATCGCAGCGCCGACCTGGTGCTGCTCGGCGAGTCGCTGATGCGCATCCCGCAGGCGATCCAGATCGCCCGCCGCACGCGCAAGGTGATCCGCCAGAACCTGGTCTGGGCGACGCTGTACAACGTCGTCGCCCTGCCCTTCGCCGCGCTCGGCTGGGTGACGCCGTGGCTGGCGGCGCTGGGCATGGCGCTGTCCTCGCTGCTGGTGACCCTGAACGCACTGCGACTGGCGCGCTTGCCGGCCGGCAAACCTGCGTCAGGTCAAGGCACGCTGGCGGCGAGCGTGGGATGATCGCGGCATGAACAGTCTGCTGATGCTCGTCCCCATCAGTCTGGTGCTGCTCGGCGTCGCCATCTGGGCCTTCGCCTGGGCGGTACGGCGCGGCCAGTTCGACGACCTGGAAACCCCGGCGCTGGACATCCTCGCCGACGACACGGCACCACGGTCCCCGCCCGACACGCATGCCGATTGACCTCACGGTCGTCTTCGCCGCCCTGCTCAGCGGGCTGCTCGGCGGATTGCATTGCGCCTTGATGTGCGGCGGCATCGCGGCCGGCGTCTCCGCCGCGACGCGGCCGGCCCCGCCCTTGCGCAGCGCCGTGCTGGCCAACCTCGGCCGGGTCGGCGGCTACACCCTGGCCGGCGTCCTGGTCGGCGGCTTCGGTGCCGGCCTGCTCGGCCTCTGGCAGGCCCCGGCGCTGGCGCTGGGCATGCGCATGCTGGTCGGCGTGGTCCTGCTGCTGGTGGCGTTGCGCCTGCTCGGCCAGCGCGACCGCCTGGCCTTCCTGTCGCGACCGGGCCACTTGATCTGGCAACGGCTCGCCCGCCTGCGCGCGCGCCTGCTGCCGGCCGACACCTGGGGCCGGCAACTGGCGCTGGGCATGCTCTGGGGCTGGCTGCCGTGCGGGCTCAGCTACAGCCTGCTCAGCGTCGCCTGGCTGACCGCCGACGCCCTCAACGGTGGCATCGTGATGCTCGCCTTCGGCCTCGGAACCAGCGTCACCATGCTGCCGCTGACCTGGTCCGGCGCGCGGCTGGGCAATGTCCTGTCGCGCCCCGGCCTGCGCTACACCGCAGCCGGACTGATCGCCGTCGCTGGCCTGATCACCCTCGCCGCGCCCTGGCTGGCGCGGCTGCCCGTCCTGCACGGCATGCTGGAACTGCTCGGCTGCCGCACTTTGCCGGCGGGTTGACCCGTGCAAAGACGGCACCGGCGCGATGGCGAAGTGTGACCCGGGAAGCATCTGCGACAGGCGAGCAGCGCAAACAGCCGCAAAGCCACGGCCATCGCCTTGCGGAGGCCGATGGCCACGGCGATGATCGAATCCCGTTGATCCGAACAGGAAAGCACGTGCCCGAACCGAGCATGAACACTGCCACGGCGGCCCCCGCGCCGATGCCGTGGAAGTACCTGGGCGCGCTGCTGCTCGGTGCCTTGCTGCTGCTGTTCGCGCTGAACACGCTGATGGACACCGGCGCGCGCGTCGACGATCCGGGCGTGCTGCGTTTCGACAGCGCCTTGCGCAGCTCCGGCGATGGCGCCCACGACACCGGGCCGGTGCCGATGCGGCTGCCGAGCAACTGCCATTCGCAGGGCGAATGCGTGCACAGCTACCGGATCGGATTCGAGCATCAGCCCTCTGCCGACGGCCCGTTCGCGCTCTACGTGCCGCAGT
>JBAYTD010000115.1:0-9198 GCA_041675805.1 Lysobacteraceae bacterium | reverse complement strand
TCGGCCTGTCGGTGGTGCTGATCATGGGCGCGACCCTGTACAGCGCGGCCACCGTCGAGCAGATGCGGCGCTCCATCGATCGCGTCACCCACACGCTCGATGCGCAGGCATCGATCAGCGGCCTGTTGGCGGAAAACCTCAACATCGAAGCCTACGGCCTGCGCTATCTGCTCAGCGGCCGCGACGACTACCTGCATACCTTCGTCCAGGCCAGCTTCACCCTCGACGAGCGCATCGAGGCGATGTACCGCCAACTCGGCGACAACCCAGAGCAACTGGCGCAGCTGGACGCGCTGAAGGACGAAGTGGCACTGCGCGGCGAACAGTTCCGCGGCACCATCGGCGCGTATCGAACCGAGGGCATCGAAGCCGCCATCGTGCGCATCCGTGACGGCAAGGGCAGCGAGATGATCAGCCGCATCCACGCCAGGGCGCTGGCGATGAGCCAGGCCGAGCAGCGCCTGCTGCATGATCGCCAGCAGCAGCTCAACATGGTCATCGTGCAGAACAACACCACCGTGCTGCTGGTGAACGGCCTCGCCCTGGTGGCCGGCCTGATCGCCTTCTTCGCCATCCGCCGTACCGGACGGGCGCTGGAGGCGCGGCGCATGGCGGTGCTGCACGCCGACCAGGCGGAGCGTGCCAATCGCGAGAAAAGCGCCTTTCTGGCCAGCATGAGCCACGAGATCCGGACACCGATGAACGCCGTGTTCGGCTTCTCGCAACTGCTCTCGCGGACCAATGTGGAGCCGCGCGCCCGCGAGTACATCAAGGCCATCCAGACCAGCGGACAGACCCTGCTGGCGCTGATCAACGACATCCTCGACCTGTCCCGCATCGAGGCCGGCAAGCTGCGCCTGGAGCCGGCACCCACCGACCTGCGCGAACTGGTCGATTCCACCCTCGGCGTGTTCGTCGAAGCGCTGGCCGGCAAGCGCCTGCTGCTCGACGCCCACATCGGCGAAAACGTGCCGGAGTGGCTGGAAGTGGATCCGCACCGGCTGCGCCAGGTGCTGATCAACCTGGTTTCCAACGCGGTGAAATACACTGAGCACGGCCGCATCGATGTCCACATCGAGGCCGAGGTCGACACCGACGGCCGGCATTGCCGGCTGGACATCGAGGTCGCCGACACCGGCATCGGCATCGCCGAGGACAAGCAGGGCGAGTTGTTTGATCCGTTCTTCCGCGCCGTCAGCGACAGCGACAACCCGGGCGGCTCCGGCCTCGGCCTCGCCATCGTCGAACGTCTGGTCAAGCTGATGCAGGGCGAGATCGACTTCGACAGCGAACTCGGTCGCGGCAGCCGCTTCCGCGTGCGCCTGCCGCAGGTGCCGATCAGCCATGCCGACGATGCCGGCGAGCACGCCGGCGGTGCCGAAACCGGCGAGCAGGACCGCCTGCGTCTGCCGCGCAGCCGCTTCCTGATCGTCGACGACATCGCCTGGAACCGCGACCTTCTGGCCGCCATGCTCGGCGAGGACGGCGACCACGAATTCGCCTTCGCCGGCGATGGCGTCGAGGCGCTGGCGCAGGTGATGCGTTTCGAACCGGATATCGTGCTGCTGGACCTGCGCATGCCGGTGATGGACGGCTACGAGGTCTGCCGGCGGATTCGCGAGCGCTTCGCCGACCGCGACATCCGCATCGTCGCGGTGTCCGCCTCCGGCATGCTCGGCATCGAATCTGCCGGTGCGGCGCAGTTCGACGCCTACCTGCGCAAGCCGCTGGTGCGCGAGACCCTGTTCCGCACGCTGGCCGGCGTGCTTGGCGATCCCGGCCATCGCGAGGCGGTGACGGCGACGGTGGAGCAGGCGCTGGAAGAGCAGGCCGACCAGATCGCCAGCGCGGAAACCCTGCAAAAACTGCGACAACTGGTGGACGAGGAACTGCCCGGCGTGCTCGCCGCCCTGCGCGTGCGCGAGGTACGCGCCTTTGCCGAGTCGCTGGACGCGCTCGCCGCCAGCGCCGGCCTGCGCGCCGTGCAGCGCCATGCCCACGACCTGCTCGAAGCGGTGGATGCCTTCGACGCCGGGATGATGGAATCGCTGCTCGAACGCCTGCCCGAACTGCTGCGCGAACTCGCGCCCGGCGGAGCGCGACCATGAGTTCGCCCGCATTCGGTGGACGCACGCCGTTGGTGCTGATCGTCGACGACCAGGCCGCCAACCTGCGCCTGCTCGGCAAGGTGCTCAGCGACGCCGGTTTCGACGTGATGCCGGCGGCCTCCGGCGAGCAGGCGCTGGCGCGGATCAAGGCGGCGGTGCCGGACGTGATCCTGCTCGACATGCGGATGCCCGGCATGGACGGCTTCGACGTGCTGGTGCGGCTGAAGTCCAATCCCGACTGGGCCGACCTGCCGGTGTTGTTCCTGACCGCCGCGCACGAGCGCGAACTGCTGGTGCGCGCCCTCGAGGGCGGCGCAGTGGATTACCTGACCAAGCCCTTCGTCGCCGAGGAACTGGTCGCCCGCGTGCGCACCCACGCCGAGCTGAAACGCTCGCGCGACCAGTTGCGCATCGCCATCGGCGAGCGCGAGGACCTCGCCGCGATCATCGTCCACGACCTGAAGAACCCGTTGTTCAACATCAGCCTCAACGCCGCCCTGCTGCGCGAGTCGCTGGACGGCGACGCCGAGCTGGGGCCGCCGGTGCGCTCCATCGAGCAGTCCTCGCGCACGGCGATGGAATTCGTCGAGCGCTATCTGGCGCGCTGCGCCGGCAGCGAGCTGCGACCGGACTATCGGCCGCAGGCGATGGCGGTCGACACGCTGTTCGCCCGGGCATTGGACGAATTCCGCGAACAGGCCGCGCGCAGCGGGCACCAGTTGCCGCCGCCGCCGCCCAGCGGCCTGCATGTCGCCTGCGACCCGGACGACGCCCTGACCATCCTGCGCAACCTGCTGTCCAACGCGCTGAAATACTCGCCCTCGGGCAGCCAGGTCAGCCTCACCGCCGGTGCCACCCCGCACGGCATGGTGCGCCTGGCGGTAGCGGATCAGGGGCCGGGCATCTCGGCGCAGGATCGCAATCGCCTGTTCCGCCGCTACGTGCGCCTGTCAGCCGAAGCCGCGCCCGGCCCGCAGTCCTCCGGCGTCGGGCTTGCCCTGTCGCGGCAACTGGCCGAACGCATGGGCGGCGAACTCTGGCACGAACAGCGCCACGGCGGCGGTGCCGTGTTCGTCCTCGGCCTGCCGCTGGCGATGGGCGAGGGCGAGTCGATCAAGTAGGCCGTTCCGGCGCGCTCGCGCAGCGCTGGCGGCGGCGTCGGCGGTGCGCATGTGCGGTACCTCGCCGCCCGGTTATGCTCCGCGCTGCCGGACCGCTTCCACGCCGTCGTCGGCATTCCTCCCACCTCCCGTGAACGCCGATGAATCCGCTGACCCTGGCTGCTGATTCCCGCTTGGATGCGTTGGTGCCGAGGCCGGCGGTGTGCCGTTGCCGTGGCGGGGACGCGGCATGAGCACCGCGGCCCAGGTGCTGCCCGTTGCCGCCGCGAGCAGCGACCCCGGCGGCGCGCAACTGGTCGGCAATGATCGTTTGTTGCTGGGCCTGGTGCTCGGCGTGATGTCGTTCTGGCTGTTTGCGCAGACGGCACTGAACATCGCGCCGGTGCTTCGTGCCGACCTGGGACTGTCGATGGCGGTGATGAATGCGGCGGTGGCGCTGACCTCGCTGTTCGCCGGCATCTTCGTGGTGGTGATGGGCGGCGTCGCCGACCGCGTTGGCCGGGTCCGCATCACCCGCATCGGTTTCGTGCTAGGCATTGCCGGTTCGCTGCTGGTGGCGCTGACGCCGCAGGGCGCGCTGGCGGCACCGGCGCTGCTGGCGGGCCGGGCGCTGCAAGGCTTGTCGGCGGCCTGCATCATGCCGGCCAGCTTGGCGTTGCTGAAGGCCGGTTGGGACGGTGCCGGACGCCAGCGCGCGGTCAGCATGTGGTCGATCGGTACCTGGGGCGGTGCCGGGCGTGCTCCCTGGTCGGCGGCCTGATGGCGGAGAACTTCGGCTGGCGTTCGATCTTCTGGGTGGCGGCGCTGGTCAGCGTCGCCGGCCTGCTGCTGCTGCGCGGCACGCCGGAAAGCCGCGCCACGACGCGCGCCGAGGGCCGTTTCGACCTGCCAGGCGTGCTCGCCTTCATGGTCGCGATGCTGGCCTTGCAGGTGTGGGTGATCCAGGGCGCGGCCTGGGGTTGGGCCTCGCCGCTGTCGCTGACGCTGGTTGCCGTGGCGGCGGCGGCCGGCGTGGCCTTCGTCGTGGTGGAGCGGCGCTCCGCGCATGCGTTCTTCGATTTCGGCCTATTCCGCAACCGCACCTATGCCGGCGCGACGCTGTCCAACTTCCTGATCAACGGTGCCGCCGGCACGCTGGTGGTGTCGCTGCAACTGGTGCAGATGGGCGGCGGCATGGATGCGCAGCAGGCCGGTTTGCTGACGCTCGGTTATGCCGCGGCGATCATCTGCTTCATCCGCGTCGGCGAAAAACTGTTGCAGCGCTTCGGCCCGCGCCGACCGATGCTGTGGGGCTGCGCGATCACCGCACTGGGCATCGCCTTTTTGCTGCCCACGCATCTTTACCTGGAGCAGTACCGGGCGCTGGCGCTGGTCGGCTTCACCCTGTTCGGGCTGGGACTGGCGTTCTACGCCACGCCGTCCACCGATGCCGCGCTGTCCAATCTGCCGGCGGCGCAATGCGGTGCCGGTGCCGGCATCTACAAGATGGCCTCCTCGCTGGGCGCGGCCTTCGGCGTGGCGATCTCGGCGGCGGTGTTCACCGGCCTTGCCAGCGAGGGTGGCGTCGGCTGGCTGGAAACCCTGCTCGGCTACGTCGGCCGGCAGGACAATCTGGCTCTGCGCGAGGCGGCTTCGGTGGCGCTGGGCTGCAACCTGGCGATGGTGTTGCTGGCGATCATCGCCATCGCCGTGACGATACCGAAGACGACCTCCGCGCGGCCGGGTTGACGCAGCCTGCGCGTCCGGCTTTCTCCGCTCGCGGTTCTTGCTTATGCTGCGCCGCATCCGCTCGACTACCCCGGGAGGTTCCCCATGCGCCTGTTCCTTGCGCTCGCTCTGTCCGCCGTCGCCCTGGCCGCCCGTGCCGACGGTACCGCCTATGGCGAAGCCTTTGCCGACGGCCCCGCCGTGCCGGTTTCCCAGGCCATCGCCGACTTCGATGGCCACGCCGGCGAGCCGCGCCTGTTCAGCGGTCGCATCACCGAGGTCTGCCAGACCAAGGGTTGCTGGATGATGCTCGAACACGACGGCCAGGCGGCGCGGGTGATGTTCGGCAAGCACGCCTTCTTCCTGCCCAAGGACGCCAGCGGCTCGGCCACCGTCCACGGCGTGCTGGAGCGCAAGGAACTGACGCCCGAGCAGGTCGCGCATTTCACCGGCGACAGCGGCGCGGGCATCGCCGCCGAGCCGGTCGAATACCGCATCGTCGCCGATGGCGTGCGCGTGGCGGCGCAGTAAGCGGCGTCGAGCCGAACGCGGAAGCCACAATAGGGGGCTGGGCTATGGAGCCTGTGTTCCAGCCAGCCGCGCTAGGTAGGTGACTGCCTCGACATCGCACGACGCCGAGATGGCTCCGGGCAGATCGAACAACCGGGGACGGTCACGGAAGCCGAAAACCCGGTACAGACGATAGGTGTCCGAATCCACCTCTGACCGCGCCAGTTCATTTCGGCTGACGTAGAACGGCGTGAGCTGGCCGAAGGTCGTGGTCTTGACCTCGATCAGGCGTTCACGACCGCTTTCTTCGAACGACAGGACGTCGAACCCCAAGCCGTCGCCCTGGGTGGCCGCGACATGCTCGATGCGGTCTGCGAGTTTCTTTTTGCCGGCCGCATGAAGGCGGCGGGCTTCCAGTTCGGCCACGAACAACTCGCCGGCTCGGCCCAGCGACCGATTGTTGGCTTCCTGGGCGAGGTAGTCGCGTCTGACCGGCGAAAAGCGAGCGGTGTAACGGCCAGCCGGCTCCTGCACGCGGGAAGGTACCGGCGGCGGTACCCAGACGCTGCTTGCATCGGTGATTGCCGCGGCAGTGGCGGGGCGCAGCACGGCTGCTTGGACGGCTTGTTGCAGTTCGACATTCGCTGGAAGCTGCGCTTCGATGGCATCTATCAGCAGGGTTTGATAGTTGCCTCGTGGCTTGTAGCCGTCGATGTAGGGATAACCAAGGGCCGTCATCACTGCGCTGATGTTCGCGTGCTTGAACTCGACGGATGCGCGGCTGCGATTGTTGAGGCGCTTCATCAGCGAATGGGTATGGTCGGTCTTGTTGTAGCGCTGGCCGTTGAGTTCCAACGTCAGCATCCGAAGGTAGTCGGCGACACATGCCTCGACTTCCTCCCAACTCCAGTCCACACGTTCCGACATGGTGTTCGTCCCCTGATCCGGCTTCGCCAGGTTAGCGTGCAGCGTACGATTGTTGAATCGGACGGAACGATAGGGTGGATCTGCGCCGGAGCAGCGAGCCTGGTGAGGGTCGGCTTGCCTGTCGCGTGGAACTGTCGCCTCAGCCCTGGCCTTCGCTCAGCCGTACGCGCAGGAAGCCGGTCGCGCTGTAGCGGGTGACGCGGGTGTAGTGCCGCTCGACCAAGTCGCCCACCATCGTCACCCAGGTGTCTTCCAGTTCCTCGGACAGGCGGAAGTGGTCGTAATTGACGATGGCGTGGACCTTGCGGCCGAGCGGGGCGAGCAGTTCGTGCACGCGGTCACGTATCGCGTCGATGTCGGCCTGGCTGCGGATGCGCAGGTGTTCGAAATCGATGTAGAGCGTGTCGGCGGCGGCGTCGAGGCTGAAGCGCTGCGCCAGCGGGCGTTCCAGCAGACGGTCGCGCAGGCCGAGCGGATGCTCGCCGAACAGTGCCGCGTCCATCGTCCTCAGGTCGGCACTGATGATCGGGCGGAAGTCCATCTGCGCCAGCAGGTCGCGCTCCAGGTCGATGCCGGGCGCGATTTCCAGCAGTTCCAGCCCGCCTTCACGCAGGCCGAACACGCAATGTTCAGTGATGTACAGCACCGGCTGGCCGCGGCGCAGCGCCTCGCCTGCGGAGAAGGTGCGGTGTTCCACTTCGCGCACGAACTTGCGCGTGGCGCTGTCGCCGCGTCCGGCCAGGAAGCTGCCGACGAACACCAGCCGACGCGCGTTCTGGCTGATGTTGATGAAGCCGCCGGCACCGGCCAGGCGCGGGCCGAAACGGCTGACGTTGACGTTGCCTTCGGTATCGATCTGCGCCATGCCCAGCACCGCGATGTCGAGGCCGCCGCCGTCGTAGAAATCGAACTGGTAGGGCTGATCGACCACCGCCTGCGCATTGACCGCCGCGCCGAAACTCAGGCCGCCGGCGGGGATGCCGCCGATGGTGCCCGGCTCGGTGGTCAGGGTGATCAGGCCGATGATCTTCTCCTCGGCCGCCACCGCCGCCACGCCCTCCGGCATGCCGATGCCGAGGTTGACGATATCGTTCGGGCGCAGTTCCTGCGCGGCGCGGCGGGCGATGGTCTTGCGCGCGCCGGCGGCCATCGGCGCGACGCTGGCGGCGGGCACGCGCAGTTCGGCCGAATAGGCCGGGTCGTAGTCCACGGCGAAGGTCTGCTGGTGGTATTCGGGGCGCTCGGCCACCACCACGGCATCGACCAGGGTGCCGGGAATCTTCACCTGGCGCGGCGGCAGGCTGCCGCTCTCGGCGATGCGTTCGACCTGGGCGATGACGATGCCGCCGCTGTTGTGTGCGGCCATGGCGATCGACAGCGCCTCCAGCGTCAGCGCCTCGCGCTCCATCGTCAGGTTGCCGTCCGGATCGGCGGTGGTGGCGCGGATCAACGCGACCTGGATCGGGAAGGTCGGGTAGTACAGATAATCCTCGCCGTCGATGTCGAGCAGTTTGACGCGCTCCTCGGTGGTGCGTGCGTTGAGCCGTCCGCCGCCGTGGCGCGGATCGACGAAGGTGCCCAGCCCGACGCGGGTGATCTGCCCCGGTTTGCCGGCGGCGATGTCGCGGAACAGATGCGAGATCACGCCCTGCGGCAGGTTCCAGGCTTCGATGCGGTTGTCGACCGCCAGTTTCTGCAAACCCGGCACCAGCCCCCAATGGCCGCCGATGACGCGAGCGACCAGCCCTTCGTGGGCCAGATGGTTGAGGCCGCGCTCGCGGCCGTCGCCCTGACCGGCAGCGTAGACTAGGGTCAGATCGCGCGGCTGGCTTTCGTCGAGAAAACGCTGTTCCAGCGCGACGGCGAGATTTTCCGGAAAGCCGATGCCGACGAAACCGCCCGTGGCCACGGTGTCGCCGTCGCGGATCAGCCGCACCGCGTCGGCGGCGGAAACGCGCTTGCCCTGGCGACGCAGCGGCACGACGCGCGGTGGCGTCCGGTTCGGATCGATCATGTTCCCTCCGCGAGGTGATCTTGCCCTCTGCGAGAAGCTTACGCGGCAGGGCGGCGACACCCCATTGGACCAAGGGGCAGGGCGCGCCTGGCCCTTGTCGGGGCGGGGAACGACGCAGCCCGCATGCGGCGGGCTGCGTGGGCGCGGCGGATCAGGCGCTGTCGCGCAACTCCCGGCGCAGGATCTTGCCGACGTTGGACTTCGGCAACTCGGTGCGGAACTCGATGTAGCGCGGCTGTTTGTAGCCGGTCAGTTCGGTCCGGCAATGCGCCTTGACCGCCTCGGCGGTCAGCGCCGGATCCTTCTTGACGATGACCACCTTGACCGCCTCGCCGGACTTGGCGTCCGGCACGCCGACCGCAGCCACTTCCAGCACGCCGGGCAGGGTGGCGATCACGTCCTCGATCTCGTTCGGATACACGTTGAAGCCGGACACCAGGATCATGTCCTTCTTGCGGTCGACGATGTAGAAGTAGCCGCGCTCATCCATCTTCGCCATGTCGCCGGTGTGCAGCCAGCCATCGGCGCTGATCACCTTGGCGGTTTCCTCCGGCCGCTGCCAGTAGCCGCGCATCACCTGCGGACCGCGGATGCACAGCTCGCCGATCTCGCCGACCGGCAGGCTGCGGCCTTCCTCGTCCTTGACGCAGGCGTCGGTGCTCGGCACGGGCAGGCCGATGGAGCCGTTGTAGTCCGGCAGGTCGAGCGGGTTCATGCAGGCGGCGGGCGAGGTTTCGGTCAGGCCGTAGGCTTCCGCCAGCGGCACGCCGGTGACCTGCTTCCAGCGCTCGGCCACGGCGCGCTGCACCGC
>JBAYTD010000114.1:0-9394 GCA_041675805.1 Lysobacteraceae bacterium | reverse complement strand
GCCGCCAGGCCAGCAGCGGATCGCCGGCCGGGGCCGGGGTGGTGATGTCGATCTCGCGCAGAATGTCTTCCAGGCTGCGCGCCCAGGCGGCCAGACGTCGGCGCAGCGACGGCAGGTCGGTCACCTCATGCGTCAGCGCGGCGCGGCGGCCGTCGACGGCCTGGCTGCCCGCCGTCGCCATCGCGGCGGTGAAGGCGTCGATGTCGCCGTCGCGCACCGCTTCGTTGATCGGCGTCAGCGCGGCGGCGGCCCGAAAACAGTGGCGCAAGCGCACCAGATCGCCGCGCGGATCGGCTTCCAGCGCCTGCACGATGTCCATCATCACCGAGCCGGCAGCGACCGAGGTGAGCTGGTCGGCATCGCCCACCAGCACCAGCGCAGCATCTTCGCGCAGCGCCTCCAGCAGGGCGCGCAGCAGGCCGAGGTCGAGCATCGAGGCCTCGTCGACCACGACGATGTCGGCCGGCAGCGGCTGGTCGGCACCAAAGGCGAAACCGCCGTGGCGACCGCGACTGCCGAGCAGGCGATGCACGGTGGCGGATTCGGCGGCGAGCACGGCGTCCAGATGCGCCAGCCAGTCCTGATCGACGGGCCGGACGTCGCCGCGCAGGCGCTGCGCACCCAGGCGCAACGATTCGCTCAGCCGCTGCGCCGCCTTGCCGGTCGGTGCGGCGATGCGCAGATGCGGCAGGCGGCCGGTCCGCGCCAGATGCTCGCGCGACAGGCCGAGCAGCATGCGCAGCACGGTGGTCGTCTTGCCGGTGCCGGGGCCGCCGGTCAACGCCATCAGGCGACGGCCGGGGGCCTCTCGCACGGCAGCGCGCTGGCGTTCTTCCTCGTCGTGCCAACTGCCGTTGAACAGGGCGCGCAGATCGTCATCGGACAGCGGCCGCAGGGGTGGCGTGGCGGCTTTCCGGCGCTCGGCCAGCATGCGCGCCACCGCGGTTTCGGCGCGATGGTTGCGCAGCAGGTACAGATGGTCGTCGTCGAGCACCAGCGGGCGCGGCGCGGCGCAGTCGTCGCCGGTGGCTACCAGCGGACTGCGTTGCAACGCGGCGCGCAGTTCCGCACCGCCGTCGGCGGCGGTCAGCAGCGACAGCGGCAGGGCGCTGTGGCCCTGACCCTCGGCATGGCTGGCCGCCGCCGCCGCACGCGCCGTCGCCTCGTCGCCGCCGTGCGCCAGCATCCAGCGCCAGACCGCGCGATCCAGTTCGCGCCATGCCTCCGGCAGGGCCGGCGAGGCGTTGCGCTCGCGGAAATCGAATCGCTCGCCGGCCACGCGGATGTTCATGCGGCCTCCGCTCGGCCTGCGCCGAGGACTTCCTGCACCGCATCGAGCAGCGCGTCGCCGAAGCGGTGCCGCCAGACGCCGCAGCGGCTGCCGTCCGGCAGTTGCAGTCCGACGGCGCGGACGAACAGGTACCAGCAGTCGCCCAGATGGCGTCCGCGACGATAGTCCGCGCCGAGCCGTTCGCGCAGATGACGCTCCACCGCGACCGTGTACAGCAGCGCCTGGAAGCGGTAGCCGGTGTCGGTCATCTTCTTCTCCAGCGCCGCCGGCGCGTAATCCTCCAGACAGGCGCGCGGGCCACTGGCGAGCTGGTTGCTCTTGTAGTCGAGCACGTGGAAACGTCCGTCGTGGGCGAATGTCAGGTCGATCTTGCCGTTCATCAGGCCGACCAGGATCTGTTCGCGGGCCGGCATCAGGCCGTGCTCGCCGTGCGCCTCGCAGGCGTCGCGCAGGGCGCGCAGGCTGGCACCGTCGAGCAGGTAGTTGAACTCCATTTCGGCGCGCATGTCCTGCGCCGGCAGATCGATCAGGCGCGGTCCGTCATCGCCGCCGAGACGGGCCTCGAGCACGCCTTGCAGGCGCTGCGCCAGTGCCGCGACCAGCGCCCCGGCGTCGCCGTCGCGCGGACGCACGCCGCAGGCATCCAGCGCGGCGCGCACGTGGTCGGTCTGCGCATGCAGCGAGCGCCGGGGAATGCGCTGCTCGAAGATGGCATGCACCGCGTTGCCGAATGCCGCACCGCCGACCATCGACAGACCGTCCAGTTCGCGGTGGACGGTACAGGTCGACAGCGCTGCCGGCAGCGCCTCGTCCGCGGTCGTCACGGTGGCCGGTTCGAGCAACTCGATCACCGCCTCGTCCGCCGCCGCATCCTCCTCGTTGCCGAGCCCGGCATGACCGCCGCTGAGCGTGGTGAAACTGTGCCGCATCGGCAGCGGCCCGCGTGGCGCGGTCGGCAGCCGGCGCGCAACGCGCTGTGCGGCGGATGGTTGCGCCGGCGTCCAGCGCAGGCCGTCGCGCGCATCCCAGCCCTGCCGCTGCTCGATGCCCGGTGCCTGGTTCAGCGCGGCAAGGTCCAGCGTGTTCAACGGTGCTTCGGCGGGCGGGTTCAGCCGCGGTGCCACGGTCAGCACGTGGCAGGCATGGATGGCGCGGGTCAGCGCGACATACAGCATGCGGAAGCGCTCCTCGAAATCCTCCTGCCTGACCAGTTCCCTGCCCGGTCCTTCCATCAGGCATTTGCGGCCGCTGGCGGGATCGGCCAGCAGTTGTGCGGCGTTGTTGGCCGGTTTCGGGCGCACGTGCTTCCACATCAGCGGCAGGAGCACGACGCCGAACTCCAGCCCCTTGCTGACATGCAGGGTCATCAGCTTGACCCGCTCGGCGTCGGATTCCAGCCGCAGGGCGCGCGCCTCGGCGGCATCGCCCTCGCTGCCGCCGCCCTCGGTCTGGTCGGCGAACCAGGCCATCAGCCGCTCGCCGCCGCCGCAATCTTCCCAGGCCTGCTGCAACAGCTCGCCGAGATGGCGCAGATCGGTGAGGATGCGTTCGCCCTCGACGCCCTGCAGCAGGCGCGCGGCCTGCCGTTCGAGCACATTGGCGACCACCGCCAGCGGACCCTGCGTCGCCAGCAGGCCGTGCATGGCCTGGAAGCGGCCGGCCAGTTCATCCCAGCCGGCGGCGTCATGGCGCAACGCCTGCACCTGCGCCAGGCTCATTCCTCCCAGACGACTGACCAGGGCAGCGCGCAGGGCGCGCGGATCATCGGCATGCAGCACGGCGTGCAGGGTCAGCCGCAGGTCGCGCGCGGTGGCGGTGTCGAACACGCTGGTCTGCGACACCGCCACGCAGGGCACGCCACGCGCCTTCAACAGCGCGCCGAGCCGGGCGATCTGGGCATGGCCGGGCAGCAGCACCGCGATATCGCCCGGTCGCAGCGCTTCACCCTCGATGCGGTAGCCGTTTTCCGACAGCGCCCACACGATCTGCCCGGCGCAGGTGTGCAGGGCGTGGTCCTGCAGATCGTCGATGTCTTCGCTCGATGACAGCTCGTGCAACACCAACGGGCGCTCGACCACCGCGCCACTGTCCGCATGCCGCAGCGGCTCGGCATCGCGCCGGCCACTGGCCTTCATCGCCTCGTAACGGATCGGCGTCGCCGAGCCGGCCGGGCCGAGCTGCGTACCCGTGCCGGCGTAGAAAGCATTGACCGCAGCGACATAGGCACGGCTGGAACGGTGATTGGTGTCCAGCGTCAGCCGATCCTCGTCGGCCACGGCTGCGCCGGCGCGCGCGTAGGCCTGCACGTCGCCGCCACGGAAACGGTAGATGGCCTGCTTCGGGTCGCCGATCATCACCAGCCGCCCGCGCGGCGCGCCGTCCGCATCGCGGTAGATCGCATCGAGGATGCCGAACTGCACCGGATCGGTGTCCTGGAACTCGTCCACCAGCGCCACCGGCCAGGCCGCGAACAGCGCATCGGCCAGCGCCCGGCGGCCCTCGCGCGGTTGCAGCGCGGCGCGCACGCTGTGCAGCAACTGGTCGAAGGTGGACTGGTTGGCGGCATCCAGCCGCGACTGCATCGCCCGCCGCGTCCACTGTTGGGCGGCGGCGAGGAAGCGGCGCAGCGGCAGGTTGGTGCGACGATCGAAGCGCAGCGCCAGACGCTCCAACGCCTTGGATATCTGCAACGTCTGACCGATCAGGATGTCGAGATCAGGATCATCCAGACCGGCTTTGTTGATGCCCGTCCGCTTGGCCACGTTGGCGAAGTCCCCGAAGTACTGGGCCAGGTCCTCGACATCGAACAGAGGCCGGGCGAGTGCCTGCACCAGCGCCGGCCAGGCGCGGCGAAGTCGCGCGTTGCCTTTCGTGCATCGCTCGGACACGGCCAACGCATTTGCCGACCACGCATCGAAATCCGACAGGAACCCCAGATGCGCCATCTCCGCGCGCAGGTCGATGGCGGCTTCATCCGCTGCCAGCACCACGTCCGGCTGCATCAGCGCCGGCATGTACTTGCCCAACTGCGAACGGGTGATGTCGGCCGCCGTGGCGAGGCGGACCAGTTCATCGGCCTCGTCGCCCTGCGCGATCACCCGCCACAGATCGGCCGCCAGCGCCGCCTGCAGTGACTTGCCGTCGATCATTTCGCGCCCGCTGAACAAAGCACCGGCGGCGAAGGGATGGTCGGCGAGGATCCGCGAACACAGCGAATGCAGGGTCGAGATCGGTGCCGCGTCGAATTCGGTCAGCGCTGCTTGCAGGCGCTGCGTGTCGGGCTTCAGCGCCGCCGTGTCCGCGCGCCAGCGGGCGCGCAGCCAGGCGCGATCCGCCGCTTCGCCCGGTGCCGCTGTGACGCCGAGGCCGGCCTCGTGATCGGCGGCCTCGGCCAGTGCCCACAGCAACTTGCCGCGCAGGCGCTCCGCCAATTCGGCGGCGGCGGCGTTGGTGAAGGTGCTGACGATGATCTGTCGCGGCGAGCGCCGTTGCTCCAGTAGCAGGCGCAGGTACAGCGCGCTGATCGTCCAGGTCTTGCCGGCACCGGCGCTGGCCTCGACCAGGCTGCGGCCGTGACCAGCCAAGCGCAGTTCGGTCCAATCGGCGGGCGCGCTCATGCCCTGTCCTCCTGCGCCGTGGCATCCGCCCCGGCATCATCCGATGACACGGGAGCGGCCAGCATGATCAGTTCGTTGATCCGTCGCGCCTCCCGCACCAGCGCCGCCAGCGCCTGCCCGTCGGCATCGCTGTCCGCATCGCCGAACAGCAGATCGCCTTCCAGCATGGCGGCGTAGCCGGGTGCGTGGTCGCGTTCGCCCGCGCCACCGAAGTCATTGACCCAGACTGCGCGCACCGCCTTGGCAATGGCCTCCTCGTCGCTCGCGTGGAGCGCTTTCCAGCCGGCCCTCGGATAGAAATACGACCCACCCTGGCGAGCCATCCGCCAGTGTTCGACCAGGCCGCGCAGACGCCGGCGCAGGTCGGCCTGCAACGCGGCGCGGGCCGGTGCCTCGGCGCGGCAATAGACTTCGTCCCAGGCGTTGGCGCACTGGGCGAGATCGGGTTCGCCGTCGGCCAGCATGGTCAGCCGCACCGGCCCGCCGTCGGCACGCTGCAGGCGCAGCAGCGCCCAGTGCAGGAAGGCCGGAATGCGGTCCTTAAAATCGAGGTCGCGGGCCTTCTTCAGGTGGGTTTTTTCATCGCGGGACTTCGGATAGGCGAACAGCAATTGCACGCCGTCGGCCGCGTCCAGCGCAAACACGTTGCGCACCACGCCGCTGATGCGCTGCGGGGCCGCGTTGCGGCCGTCCTCGTCGTCCGCCGGCCACAACGCCACCTCGACGCGCAGCGCCTGCGCGCGCGACGCGACGCCTGCCTCGAAACGGCCGCTGGCCTCGGCCTGCTGCCACAGCGCCCGCACCGCCTCGGCCTCCGCCTGCCAGGCCGTTTCGCCAACCTTGCCCAGCGGCAGCACGCCGCCATGGCGGATCCAGGCCGGCGGCGCACCGTCCCAATCCCGTCCGGGATTGGCGATCTGCTGAGGCAGCGCGTGTTGCAGGAAGGCCCGCCGCGCCGCCGTGTGCAGCGGCGAGATGCCGTCCAGCGGCTCCTCGTCGGCCAGGCGCTGGTCGTCGTCGAGGGCATCCAGCGCGATGTGCAGATGATCACGCAGTAGCGAACGGGCCGGATCCTTGAAGTGGCCCTCCAGCATCGACAGCGGGACGGGATCGGGCAGCGGCTCGTCCTGCAAGGCGTCCTGGCGCAGACGGGCGATGGCGGCACGGCCGTCGCCATGCATGTCGGCCAGCACGCGCGAGTAGGAAAACAGCGCCGGGTGCCGGCCATCGAAGTAGCGCGCGTCGAACGGCTGCAAGGGATGGCGGACCAGCCAGGGCCGCACGGCGTCGGCGTCATCCGGGGCGATGCCGGCGCGCAGGGCCAGTTCGGCCAGCAGTTCGGCCAGCGGCGCGGCGGGGTTGCGCGGCTTGCCGTCGCGCACGTCCTGGCCGATGCAGGACAGGTGCAGGCGCTTGCGTGCCGACATCACGGTTTCCAGGAACAGATATCGGTCATCGCCGGGCACGTCGCGGTCGCCGACGCGGCGCAGACGTGCCATCAGGTCGATGCCGCCATCGGCCGGCCGGCGCGGGAAGGCACCCTCGTCGAGACCCAGCACGCAGACCACGTCGAACGGGATGGCACGCTGCGGCACCATGCCGCAGAAGGTGATGCCGCCCATCAGGAAGCGCTGGCGCTCCGGCGCGGCGGCCAGCGCGCCCTGCAAGGCTTCGCGCACGACGGACAGGCGCAGCGGCGGATCCTCGCCGTTGCGTGCCGGCTCACTGCCGAGCGCGGCGATGGCGCGATGCAGCGTCGCCAGCGCGGCCTCTGCCCCGGCGTCGCCGGCAGCGACGCGCAGCAAGGCGTCGACGCGCTGGCGCAGGATGTCGGCCCAAGCGCTGGCCGGATGTTCCGCCGCGGCCAGGTCGCGCCAAGACTGAAGCTCGCGCAGCAGGCGATCCAGACTGCCCAGCGCGGCGGCGGCGGGACCGTCGATGCCGGGCAGCGGCAGCAGTTCAGTGTCGTCGGGCAGGCGCACCGCCTCGGCATCGAGCGCGTCCGCCGCGCCACCCATCAGATAGCCGGCCAGCATCCGGTCCAGCGCCCAGGCGAAGCTGTGTTCGGCGCGCGCCGGCAGCGCCAGAGCGGCCTTGTGCGCGCCGTCCAGCGCCCAGGCCACGCGGCTGCCGGCCAGCCATTCCAGCAGGGCCTGCGCGCCGTCGTCGTCCAGCGCCAGGGCGCGGCGCACTTCGGCCACGGCCAGCAGGTCGACAACTTCCGGCGCGCTGACGCGCGAGCCGCCGAGGCCGAGCAGGCTGTCGAAGGCGGCGAACAGCGGATGGCTGCGCGCCACCGGCACGTCGGCCAGGTGGTAGGGCAGGAGACGCTCGCGGGCCGAGCCGGGCTCGCCGAACAGTGCCGGGATCAGCGGCAGGTAGGCTTGGATGTCCGGTGCCATCACCACGATGTCGCCGGCACGCACGCCGTCGTGCTCGATCGCATCCAGCAGCGCGTCGCGCAGCACTTCCAGTTCGCGCTGGCGGGTGTGGCAGGCGTGCACGCGCAGGCTCGGATCGGCCAGGGCCTGCGCCGCGCCGGCGTCCTCGGCGATCAGCTCCGGCTTCAGTTGGCGGATGCTTTCCTGCACGCGCTGCAGGCGGTTGGTCGGCACCGCGCCGGCCTCGTCCTGCCAGTGGCGGATGTCCTCGCGCAGCTCGCCCTCGACCAGGGCGGCGAAGAAGTGCTGACCCATGCGGCCCCAGCGCGCCAGCAGCGGATGGCCCTGATCGTTCCAGTCGAGCGCTTCCGGATCGTCCAGCCGGGTCGCTTCTGCGGCACCGAAGGACCGCCAGTTCGCCACGTCCGGCAGACGGAACCGACCCTCGCCAAAAGCACGATGCAGGCCGCCCCAGTACTCGCGGCAGGGATCGGGCACGTACAGCAACACCGGCGCGCTGCGCGCATAGCGGCGCAGCACGGACAACTCCGCCGGCGGCAGGTGGGAGAGGCCGAAGACATGCAGCGGCGGCAACGCGACCTCGGGCGATTCCAGCATCGCTGCCAGTTCACCGACCAGCCGCCCGCGATGCTCGCCAAGCCTGTCCGTCAGCGCCTTCCACAGCGGCGCGAGGCAGTGCGCCTCCAGCCCGCGCAGGGCGGCATCCGCCGTGCTCGCCGTGGCGAAGGTCGATTTTCCCGCCTCCCAGGCATGCAGCCAGTCGCCGCGATAGACCAGATACTGCGAGAACACCCGCGCCAGCCGGTCGGCCAACTGGAAGCGCCGCAGCGCCCGCTCGTCATCGCTGTCGCCGCCGGCCAGATAGGCCAGCACGCGCGGATCGGCGATGCCGTGGCGGTCGGGCTCACCGAGCATCGCATGCAGCGACCAGCGCAGGTGCTCGCGGCGGTACTGCGGCAGGGCCACCGCGCGCTCGCCCAGCAACTGCCGCGACAGGCCATCGAGCCAACTGCTCGGCAGCAACACATCGAGATTGGCGACGATCCGCCCGGCACCGACCTTGCGCGCCAGCGCCCCGGTCAGCCACTGCTTCATGCCCGGATGCGCCGCCACCACCGTCTGCGCGGTCAGCGGATTGTCCGGCCGGGTTTCGTGCAGCAACGCCTGCAATGGATCGAGCAGCGATTCCAGGCGACTGGCGCGGAGCAGGGTCAGGCCGGCGATGGCGACATCGGTGTCCAACACATCATCCCCCGTGCGCATGACTGATGCGGACCGGCAGTATCCGCCCTGGCCGTCTCATCCCTTGAGACTCGGCCCCCGGTCACGATGCGCGGACCGTGAGCCGCTCGGCACATCGCCGCAGACCGTCCTTCAGCCAACCATAGCCGATGCGCTCCTGCTCCAGGCGCAGGCGCGGGCGAATGCGATCAAGGCGCAGGTCGTCGTAGAGCGCGCTTTCCTCGGCATCCAGACGCGTCAGCGGCTGGCTTGCGGGGCGGGATTCCTCGCCCCAGTGCGCCTGATGGGCGAACAGCGTGGAGCGATCCATCAGCAGCGAGACCGCGTGCGGAAAATGACCACGCAACCGGTCGAGAATGACGAAACCGTGGGTATCGATGTCGCCCCAGTAATGCAGCGCGCAACGATGCAGCCAGTCGGCGCGCGCCAGGGCCTCCGAGCCGTAGCCGGCACCGAAGATCACGATGGCGCGCGCGGTGTCGGGGAAGGCCAGGAAGTTGGTTTCGTTCTCGGTGATGAAGACCCGTTCCAACGGCAGCGCTAGCGTGGCGAAGCTGTCGATATCCAGCGAAACATCCGGCAAGCCGACGCAACCAGGCAGACTCGGCAGGGACGGATCGAGCAACCGAAAGCGGATGCGCAGCGGCTTGTCGAGAAAACCGTAACGACGCGCGAACTGCCCTACGCCGCCGGCGCTGGCATCCACCGCCTCAGGCGGTAATACCAGATCCAGCCATTCGCCCAGCACGCCGCGATGGGCTTCGATGAACTTGCTGTCCACGCCGGGCACATCGACCTGCCGCAAATAGACGCCAGGACGCGGGTGCGCCTGCATCCAGCCT
>JBAYTD010000113.1:0-9497 GCA_041675805.1 Lysobacteraceae bacterium | reverse complement strand
GTCGATGACCTCGAAGTTGTTGCAGGCCAGCACCACGCCGACGATGTTCTTGCCGATGTCGTGCACATCGCCCTTGACCGTGGCCATGACGATCTTGCCGTTGGATTTGCCGGTGTCGCCGGTGCGCAGTTTTTCCGCTTCGATGAAGGGCAGCAGGTGGGCCACGGCTTTCTTCATCACGCGGGCGGACTTGACCACCTGCGGCAGGAACATCTTGCCGGCACCGAACAGGTCGCCGACGATGTTCATGCCGTCCATCAGCGGGCCTTCGATCACGTCCAGCGGCCGCGTCGATTGCAGCCGCGCCTCCTCGGCGTCGACTTCGGCGAAGGCGTCGATGCCGTGGACCAGGGCGTGCGCCAGGCGCTCGTTGACCGGGCGCTCGCGCCAGGCCAGATCCTCGGTTTTCTGCTGCCCCTTCTGGCCCTTGTAGCGCTCGGCGATCTCCAGCAGCCGCTCGGTGCCGTCCGCACGGCGGTTCAGCACTACGTCCTCGACCCGTTCGCGCAGTTCCGGATCCAGGTCATCATAGATCGGCAGCGCGCCGGCGTTGACGATGCCCATGTCCATGCCGGCGCGGATGGCGTGGTACAGGAACACCGAATGGATCGCGCCGCGCACCGTCTCGTTGCCGCGAAAGGAGAACGAGACGTTGGAAACGCCGCCGGAGACATGGCAGTGCGGCAGCGTGGCCTTGATGATGCGCGCGGCCTCGATGAAATCCACCGCGTAGTTGTCGTGCTCCTCGATGCCGGTGGCGATGGCGAAGATGTTGGGGTCGAAGATGATGTCTTGCGGCGGGAAGCCGACTTCTTCGGTCAGGATTCTGTAGGCGCGGGTGCAGATGTCGACCTTGCGTGCGCAGGTGTCGGCCTGGCCGTCCTCGTCGAAGGCCATGACCACGGCGGCGGCACCGTAGCGGCGCACCTTGCGCGCCTGTTCGATGAACTCGCGCTCGCCTTCCTTCAGCGAGATGGAATTGACCACACCCTTGCCCTGCAGGCACTTCAGTCCGGCCTCGATCACGCTCCATTTGGACGAGTCCACCATGATCGGGATGCGCGCGATGTCCGGCTCGGACATGATCAGATTGAGGAAGCGCGTCATCGCCTTTTCCGAATCGATCAGGCCCTCGTCCATGTTGACGTCGAGGATCTGCGCGCCGTTTTCGACCTGTTGCCGCGCGACTTCCACCGCCTCGGTGTAGCGTTCTTCCTTGATCAGTTTCTTGAACTGTGCGCTGCCGGTGACATTGGTGCGTTCGCCGATGTTGACGAACAGCAGGTCCGGCGTGATCACCAGTGGTTCCAGGCCGGACAGGCGGGTCGGGCGGACGGCGCTCATGCGGCCAACACCTCGTCGCCGGGCAGGGTGCGCGGCGGCAGGCCGTGCACGGCCTCGGCGATGGCGCGGATGTGCGCCGGCGTAGTGCCGCAGCAGCCGCCGACGATGTTGAGCAGGCCGGCTTCGGCGAATTCCCTCAGCATGGCGGCGGTTTCGTCGGCGGTTTCGTCGTATTCGCCGAAGGCATTGGGCAGGCCGGCGTTGGGATGGGCGCTGACGTGGCAGTCGGCGATCTGCGCCAGCGTCGCCAGGTGCGGGCGCAGGTCGCGCGCGCCGAGTGCGCAGTTGAGGCCGACCGACAGCGGTCGGCTGTGGGCGATGGAAGCAAGGAAGGCTTCGGCGGTCTGCCCGGACAGGGTGCGGCCGGAGGCGTCGGTGATGGTGCCGGAGACCATCACCGGCAGGCGTCCGCCGCGCGCGTCGAAGGCTTCCTCGATGGCGTACAGCGCGGCCTTGGCGTTCAGAGTGTCGAAGATGGTTTCCACCATCAGCAGATCGGCACCGCCGTCGATCAGGCCGTCGATGGCCTCGCGGTAGGCCAGGCGCAGGGTGTCGAAATCGACGTTGCGAAAGCCGGGGTCGCCAACGTCCGGGCTGATCGAGGCGGTGCGGCTGGTCGGGCCGAGCACGCCGACGACGAAGCGCGGACGCTCCGGCGTCTTCGCCTCCATCGCATCGCAGCATTGCCGGGCCAGCGCCGCGCCGCTCCGGTTCAGTTCGCCGACCAGGTGTTCGAGGCGGTAATCGGCCTGGCTCAGCGAGGTGGCGTTGAAGGTGTTGGTTTCGATCAGATCGGCACCGGCTTCGAGGTAGGCGTCGTGGACGGCGACGATCACGTCCGGGCGGGTCAGGCTCAGCAGGTCGTTGTTGCCCTTCAGGTCGTGGCCGCAGGCCGGGCCATGGACGTGGGCGCTGTCGACGCCGTCGGCAAAGCGCTGGCCGCGATAGTCGGCCTCTTCCAGCCTGCGGCCCTGGATCATCGTGCCCATGGCACCGTCGAGGATCAGGATGCGCTGGCGCAGCGCCGCGTGCAGCGCGGCGACCCGTTGCGGATGCAGCCAGGGCAGGGCGCTCATGGCTTGCGCGCCAGCAGGGCGACCACTTCGAAATGCGGCGGTCGCTTCTCGCGCGCCAGCGTTTCGCAGGCCAGCACGTCGAGGCCGGCCTTCTCGGCGTGGCGGCGCAAATCGGCCGGTTTGAAGCCGAGGTTGACGTGGCCGTAAGGGGTGACGGCGGCGCGGTGGTCGTGGCGCTTGAGGCTGGTCGCCAGCAGGCGGCCGCCGGGACGCAGCACGCGGGCGGCTTCCGCCACCGCCTTGGCCGGGTGCTTGGAATAGGTCAGCGCGTGCATCATCAGCACCAGGTCGAAACTGTCGTCGGCATGCGGCAGGGCGTGCATGTCCTGTTCCTCGACCGTCACCTGCGGCAGGCCGCGCAGGCGCTCGCGGGCGGCGGCGACCACGCGCGGGCTGGTGTCGATGCAGATGTAGCGGCGCGCGCGTGGGGCCAGCAGTTCCGCCATCACGCCGTCGCCGGAGGCGATGTCCAGCACTTCGCCCGGTTCCAGCAGTTGCAGCGCGGCGCGCGCCATCGCCTCCCAGGTGCGACCGGGCGAGTAGTGGCGCTCCATGTCGCCGGCCACCGAATCGGCCCAGTTCTGGTCGCTGGCGCGGGCGGCGAGCACTTTCGGCAGGCGTTCGGCGTCCTGGCGCAGCAGCGGGTCGTCGGCACCATCGGCCAGCGAGCGCCACAGGGCGCGCTGGTTGTCGCTGAGTTGCTCGGGCTCGAAGCGGTAATAGGCGGAGACGCCGGCGCGGCGGTCATTGACCAGTCCGGCTTCCTTCAAGCGGGCCAGATGGGTGGAGACGCGCGGTTGCGCCAGTTGGGTGATTTCGGCCAGCTCGGCGACGGTCAGTTCGTCGTGGTCGAGCAGGGCCAGCAGGCGCACCCGGGTGGGGTCGGCCAGCACGCGCAGGGAGGCAGACCAGGCGGTCAGGTCCATGCTCCATCCTTTCATTCGGATACAAAGATGAAAGGATGGGCGAGGCGTTGCCGAGCGTCAAGCCTTGCCACCGCCCGGCAGGGCGAGGGCCGTGGGCGCACCTGTTATCCTCGCGCCATCGCGGTCCGACCGCTTCCGGATCGCCACCACCAGCGAGGCCAGCCATGGATTTCAGCTTCACCGAAGAGCAATTGATGATTCAGGACGTGGCGCGACGGATCGCCCGCGAACGCATCGCGCCGAGCGCCGAGCACCACGACCGCAGCGGCGAGTTTCCGCTGGAAAACATCCGCACGCTGGGCGAGAACGGCCTGATGGGCATCGAGGTGCCGACCGAATACGGCGGGGCCGGCATGGACCCGATCAGCTACGTGCTGGCGATGATCGAGATCGCCCATGCCGACTGCGCCCACTCGACCATCGTTTCGGTGAACAACTCGCTGTTCTGCAACGGCATCCTGAAGTTCGGCACGGAGGCGCAGAAGCAGACCTATGTGCGCGCGATTGCCGAGGGCCGCGAGATCGGCGCCTTCGCCCTGACCGAGCCACAGTCCGGCTCCGACGCCACGGCGATGCGCTGCCGGGCGGTGAAACAGGCCGATGGCAGCTTCGTCATCAACGGCAAGAAAAGCTGGATCACTTCCGGCCCGGTGGCCAAGTACATCGTGCTGTTCGCGCTGACCGACCCGGACAAGGGCGCGCGCGGCATCACCGCCTTCATGATCGACGCCGACAAGCCCGGTTTCGGCCGCGGCAAGACCGAGCCAAAGCTCGGCATCCGTGCGTCGGCGACCTGCGAGATCGAGTTCGACGATTACCGCGCCGAGGCTTCCGAGGTGCTGGGCGCGGAGGGCGAGGGCTTCAAGATCGCCATGGGCGTGCTCGATGCCGGCCGCATCGGCATCGCCTCGCAGGCGGTCGGGCTGGCGCGGGCGGCCTACGAGGCGACGCTGGGCTTCGTCAAGGAGCGCAGGGCGTTCGGCCAGCCCATCGGTGCCTTCCAGATGACCCAGGCGAAGATCGCCGACATGAAATGCAAGCTCGACGCTTCCACCTTGCTGACCCTGCGCGCCGCCTGGGCCAAGGGCGAGGCGGAGAAGAACGGCGGCCGTTTCAGCACCGAGGCGGCGGTTGCCAAGCTGACCGCGTCGGAGGCGGCTATGTGGATCACCCATCAGGCGGTGCAGATCCACGGCGGCATGGGCTACTCCAAGGAACTGCCGGTGGAGCGCTATTTCCGCGACGCCAAGATCACCGAGATCTACGAAGGCACCAGCGAAATCCAGCGCCTGGTCATCGCCCGCAACGAAACCGGCCTGCGCTGATCGGCAGGCCGCGTCGACCCCCTGTCACGGGTACGTGCTTATGACGATTGGTTATTAACTTTCCTTTCACATCGCCGGCATGCTGCACTGCAACGCGGTTCTTACCGCCTTTCCCTGAGGGATGCAGCCATGCTTCGCAAGCGCTTGTTTCTGGCCATCATTGCCTCCTTGCCCGGCGTCCACGCCGTGGCCCAGGAGGCGGGCGAGGAGGCCCGCTCGCTCGATCAGGTCGTGGTCACCGGCACCCGGGTGGCGGACCGCACGATTGCCGAGTCGGCCTCGCCGATCGACGTGATCGGCCCGGAGGCGCTGGTCGCCACCGGCACCAGCGAACTGGCCACCGCGCTGGCGCGCGTCCTGCCCTCGCTGAATTTCCCGCGGCCTTCGCTGACCGACGGCACCGATGCGGTGCGCCCGGCGCAGTTGCGCGGCCTGTCGCCGAACCAGACCCTGGTGCTGGTCAACGGCAAGCGCCGGCACACCGCCGCCATCCTCAACGTCAACGGCACGCAGGGACGCGGCTCCGCGCCGGTCGATCTCAACGCCATCCCCATCGGCGCCATCGAACGGGTGGAAGTGCTGCGCGACGGCGCGGCGGCGCAGTACGGTTCCGACGCCATCGCCGGCGTCGTCAACATCGTGCTCAAGCGCGGACGACAGGGCGGCAGCGCCAGCCTCGGTCTTGGCCAGTACAGTTCCGGCGACGGGCGTCAGGTGAACGCGGCGGCGGATGCCGCGCTCGATTTCGGCCCGACCGGCTGGGCCTGGCTGTCCGCCGAATACAGCGACGCCGATCCGACCAATCGCGCCGGCGTCGACTTCCGCTTTCCCGGCGACGTGAGCTACGGCCGCAAGAACCACCGCTTCGGCGATCCGCAGACCGAAAGCCTGAGGTTTTTCGTCAACAGTGGCTTCCAGATAGCTGAAAACACGGAATTTTATGCCTTCGGAAACTTCAGCCGCCGGGACAGCGAATCCGCCGGCAACTATCGCCAGGCCGGCAACGCCGCCAACATTGCGTCGATCTACCCGGAAGGCTTCCTGCCACTGATCGCCACCGAGTCCGGCGATCTGGCGCTGGTCGCCGGCCTGCGTGGGCAGAGCGCCGGCGGCTGGCGCTGGGACGCGAGCGTCAACCAGGGCGAAAACGAACTGGAGTTCGGCGTCAACAACAGCCTCAATCGCTCGCTGGGGCTGGCCACGCCGACTTCCTTTTACGCCGGCGCGCTGGAGAACGAGCAGACCGTGTTCAACTTCGATGTCGCCCGCGAACTGGGCTTCGCCAACCCGGCCACCTTGGCCTTCGGTGCCGAGTATCGTCGCGAGCGCTATGCCATCGGTGCCGGCGAAGTGGCCTCCTACGTGATCGGTCCGGCCGGCGGCGCACCCGGCGCGCAGGTGTTTCCCGGCTTCCAGCCCGGTGACGCCGGCAGCAACTCGCGCCACAGCCGTGCCGTCTACGTGGAACTGGACAGCGATCTCGGCGACGCCTTCAACGCCGCACTGGCATTGCGCTACGAGGACTACAGCGACTTCGGCGACGCCCTGGCCGGCAAGCTGGCGCTGCGCTACGCCTTCAGCGAGACGGCCTCGCTGCGCGCCACCGTGTCCAACGGCTTCCGCGCGCCATCGCTGGCGCAGCAGTACTACTCGACCACCTCGTCGGTGCTGATCAGCGGCGAGATTTACGAGACGCGCACCTTCCCGGTGAACTCGGACGTCGCCCGCGCCTTCGGTGCACTGCCGCTGCAGGCGGAGGAATCGGCCAATGTCAGCCTGGGTCTGGTGATCCAGCCGCTCGACGCGCTGACCCTGAGCGCCGACATCTACCAGATCGAGATCGACGACCGCATCGTGCTGTCGGAAAACCTGATCGGTGATGCCGTCGAGGCATACCTGGCGCAACTGGGCTTTCCCGGCGTGCGCGGCGGGCGCTACTTCACCAATGCCGTCGACACCCGCACCCGCGGCATCGACCTGGTCGCCGGTTGGCGCGTCGAACTGGGTGCCGGCAGCCTCGACCTGGCGGCCGGCTACAACCACAACGACACCGAGATCACCCGGATCGAGCCGAACGCGCCGCAACTGGAGGCGCTGGGCGGCCTGCAACGCATCGGTCGCGCCGAGACCGGGCGCATCGAGGTTGGATCGCCGAAGGACAAGATCACCCTCGGTGCCGATTACCGGCTCGGCGGCTGGGGCCTGCGCGGCGGGTTGACCCGCTACGGCGATGTCACCGTGCGCCATGCCAGCAACCCGGCGCAGGACCAGACGCTGGGCGCGAAGTGGCTGCTCGATCTGGCGCTGGATTACCGCTTCGACAACTGGACCTTCACCCTCGGTGCCGACAACGCGCTGGACCAATACCCGGACGAGACCATCGCCGCCAACTGGGGCAACCCGGCCAGCGCGCCGAGCGGGCTGTTCCGCTACAGCAGCTATTCGCCGTTCGGCTTCAACGGTGCCTATCTGTATGCCAGGGTCGGCGTGACCTGGTAGCAGCCGACGACCGGTCGCGCCCTCATTCGCCAGGCTCGAAGCCGGAACGGAACAGATCCTGCGAGACCATCACCAGGCCCGGCCGGCGGTAGTCGCGCAGGCCGATGCCGAGCTGGCCGTACTGGTTGCTGCCCCAGCAGCGCAGTGCGCCGGAAGCACTCAACGCGCAGGTGTGCAGGGCTCCGGCGGCCACCGAGGTGCCGACCGGCCCGAGTTGGACGACCGGCGTCGGTGTGGTGCGCCGGCTGAGGCTGCCGTCGCCGAGCTGGCCGGTGAAGTTGGCACCCCAGCATCGCAGGCTGGCGTCGTTCATTCGCGCGCAACTGTGATACGCGCCGGCGGCGACGCCGACCACGCCGCTTTCCAGCCCCTGCGGCGGAAACGGCGAGGCGACGTAGCCGTAGCCGATGCCGTTGCCGAGTTGGCCGTCGTCATCGCCGCCCCAGCACAGCGCCTGGCCGTTGCCGCGACGCAGACAGGTGTGCGTTTCGCCGGCGGCGATGGCGGTGGCGCCGTCGGCTGGGTAGGGCAGAACCTGCGGGACGTAGTAGGTGTCGGTGTTGTCGAGGCCAAGCTGACCGTCGTCGTTGCGACCCCAGCAGGTCACCGATCCGCCGGCGGTGATGGCGCAACTGTGCCAGTCGCCGACGGTGATGGCACCGACCCCGTTGCCAAGGCCGAACACGTTGACCGGCACGGTGCTGGAAGTGAGGTTGCCGTTGCCGAGCTGGGCATCGCTGTTGGCACCCCAGCAACGCGCCGCGCCGGCGCTGGTGCGGGCGCAACTGTGCTCGCTGCCGGCGGCGATGTCGGCGACGCCGCCGGCAAGGCCGCTGACCGCCACCGGGGCGCTGCGGTCGGTCTGGCTGCCGTCGCCGAGCTGTCCGCGATGGTTGCGTCCCCAGCAGCGCGCCGCGCCGTTGACCACCGCGCAACTGTGCCAGCGGCCGACGCTGATTGCGCTGACGCCGCTGGAAAGGCCGCTGACCGCGACCGGCGTGGCGCTGTCGACGAGGCTGCCGTTGCCGAGTTGGCCGTACTGGTTGCTGCCCCAGCAGCGCACCGCACCGGCCTGGGTCAGCACGCAACTGTGCATGGCCCGGCTGGCCACGGCGGTCAGGCCGGGGAGGCCGGGAACGTCCACCGGCAACGGCCGGATCCACGGCTCGCCATCGCCGAGCTGGCCGAAGGTGTTGCCGCCCCAGCAGCGCGCCTGCGCGGCATTGGTGCGTCCGCAGCTCAGGCTGCCGCCGGCCTGCACGGACAGGTAATCGGCGGCACCGGCGACGGTCACCGGCGGGAAGGCGTCCTCGCCACTGCCATCGCCGAGCACGCCGTTGCCGTTCTCGCCCCAGCAACGCAGCGATCCGTTGCTCATGCGTGCGCAGGCGTGGCGATAGCCGGCGCTGACTTCGGCGACGCCGCTGCCCAGACCGGCGATGTCGATCAGCAGGAAGGGGTCGGGGTTTTCGGTGCCGAGGTCGCCGAGTTGGCCGTGGTAGTTGTCGCCCCAGCATTTGACAGCGCCGGCCTGGGTGCGGGCGCAGTTGAAGTATTGCCCGGCGCTGATCTGGGTGACGCCGGCCAGGCCGTCGACGATGAACGGGCGGATGTCGTAGTTGAAACCGCAGCCGTACAGGTTGCAGGCGCGGTCGTACACGCCCCAGCAGTACGCCTGACCGGCGGCGGTCAGCGCGCAGGTGTTGGCGTAGCCGGCGCTGATCGCGGTGTAGGTCTGGTTGCCGAACACCGGCGTCGGCGTGGCGATGATGTTGTCGGTGCGGTTGGCGCCCAGTTCGCCATAGCCGTTGTAGCCCCAGCAGCGTGCGCCGGCGCTGGTCAGCGCGCAGGTGTGGTCGCCGCCGACGGCAATCGCGCTGGCCCCGGACAGGCCGCTCACCGCCACCGGCGTGCGGCGATTGGTTTGCGTGCCGTCGCCGAGTTGGCCGAGGAAGTTCTTGCCCCAGCACTTCACCGTGCCATCGCCGAGCAGGGCGCAACTGTGGCGATAGCCGGCACCGATGGCGATCACGCCCTGCAGGCCGGCAACGTCGACCGGCAGGTCGCTGTGCGTCGTGCTGTCGTTGCCCAACTGGCCCAATTCGTTGTTGCCCCAGCACTTGACCCGGCCGCCGTCGAGCAGGGCGCAGGCGTGCGAGTCGCCGACGGCGATCTGCGCGGCACCTTGGAGCGGCGACAGCGCGGCGCTGGCGGCACTGGCCAGGCAGGCGAGGCCGAGCGCGCAGAGCAGGCGGAAACCGACGTGGCTGGCGCGGCGGCGCGGGTGCGGGTGCGAAGCGTTCCTGATTTGTCCTCGTTGGAGGACG
>JBAYTD010000112.1:0-9550 GCA_041675805.1 Lysobacteraceae bacterium | reverse complement strand
TGCTGGTCCACGACGCCGTCTTCGCCGAACGGCTGCGCCGCCACGTGCTTCACGACATCCTGCCGGAGAACTCCTGGACCATCGCCCGCCGGCCGGACGCGCCGATCCTCTCCGCGCTCAACTACCAGCTCGCCAAGGCCACCGAACGCCTGCCGCTGTTCGATCTGTGGCCGTGGCGCTACGCGACAAGCTGGGAAATCCTGCCCGGCTGCGCGCCGCTGCCGCCGGATCACCCCGACTTTCGCGACTGTTACGAGCCGGTCGGCGACTTTCCCGAGGTGGAGTACCCGACCAAGTCGATCTACACGCGCATCCTGACCGCCTTCGGTGCCGGCCTCGCGCCGATCCTGTGAGGACGGCGGCGCATTGACGCCCGCGCGCCCGCGCCCTAGGCTGGCGCACTTCGTCCCGAGCCTGCGGTGATCCCATGAGCTTTACGATCAACATCGACCTCTCCGACCGTGACCTGGACCATTTCCGCGCCGCCCAGCGCAAGGCAGTCGAGTCGGCCGCCAACAGCAGCGAAGAGGAAATCATGGCCGCCGCGATCCATCTGCTGGAGGAGGCCAAGGCGATCGAGGTGCCGGACTTCATTTCCAAGCGCCTGTGCCAGCTCGACGACCTGATCGCCATGCTGCGCGACGACGGCTGGGGCCTGACCGGCGAGGATCGCAAGCGCGTCATCGCCGCCCTGGTCTACTTCGCCGACCCGGCCGACATCATTCCCGACTCGGTGCCGGTGCTCGGCTTCCTCGACGACGCCATCATGATCGAGATCTGCGTGCGCGAACTGCGGCACGAGATCGATGCCTACGAGGACTTCTGCGAGTTCCGTCAGCGCGAAGCCGACCAGCGCGGGCTCGACCCGTCCAGCATCGGCCGCGCCGAATTCCTCGAACCGGCCCGCGAAGTGCTGCTCAATCGCATGCACCAGCGTCGCGAGCGCGAAATGGGCACGGGTTACGGCGGTTCCAGCGGCTGGGCGCAGAGCAAGTCCTACCTCGGTGCCGCCTGGCGTCCGGGCTACTACAGCCGGCGCTGAACGTGGCCGACCCCTTCACCCAGCGCCCCGGCCTGGCGGTGCTCAACGCCATGGGCGAGGGCTGCATGGTCGGCGGCCTCGGCATCGAAATCCTCGAACAGGGCGAGGATTTCCTGCGCGGCCGCATGCCGGTCGACGCGCGCACCAAGCAGCCCTTCGGCCTGCTTCACGGCGGCGCATCGGTAGCCCTGGCCGAGAGCCTGGGCAGCCTCGCCGGCAACCTGTGCCTGGACCCGACCCGCGAGGTGGCGGTCGGCCTGGAAATCAACGCCAACCACCTGCGCGCGGTCACCGCCGGCCACGTCCACGGCACCGCCCGCCCGCTGCACATCGGCCGCAGCACGCAGGTCTGGGAAATCCGCATCGAAGACGGCGAAGGCCGCCTCGTCTGCATCTCCCGCCTGACCCTGGCGGTGACGCCGCGGCGCTGAGCGCGGCGGGCGTCAGCGACGGAGTCGTTCAACGAACCGCTTCGCCCATGCCAGCGCTTCATCGAGGGGCGGCCGCGTCGGGCTGCGGATTCGCTCCCAACTCGCCATCGGTGACAGTGCCTTCAGCGCGCCGCCGTGGGCGTAACCATCCAGCGCGCGCTGGATGCCGTCCAGCTTGCCGCTCAGCGCGCTTGCCAGTTGCGGTAGTGGCAGACGTTCGGGCGCATGCGCGCCGACGTACCACCAATCGAAGACATCGCGCGGCGTGATCCGCGCGCCCCGGTGATACAGCTTCTTCGCAATGACTTCGCCGACCGGCTCCAGCCGAAGCTGAGCATCGTCGGCGTACGCTTCGATGTCGCCGCCGATGACGGGTGATGAACAGATGAAGTCGATTTCCCCCAGCCCGGGAAACGACAGCTTCAACGAGGAATGATCCTCGTCGTAGTGGGTGGCCTCGGCGGCCACCGTGTCGTTGAGTCGCGGCGAGAGCAGGGCGAGGATGTTCGGATCGGCAACGAAGATGTCGATGTCGTCGCTGATCCGATGCTCGAAGGCGAGCATCAGCCGGGTGCCACCGCCGAGCGCCCAGGGCGTGGCGACGGGGTAGTGCGGGGCAATCGAATCCAGGCAGCGCAGTGCCGTGTCCGCCAGCGTCCGCCAGGAGCCATGCCGGCGAAACGCGGCCACCTCATCTGCCGTGGTCATTCACGCGGCTCGACGCGGTTCCCAGGCCGCGACACGCGGTGCGCCCGCCGCGACCAGCGAGGCGTAGACCTGCGCAGCCCGATGACCGGGCAGGCCGGCTTCCATGCACGCGCGCTCGATCAGCGCCGGGCGGCACTCCACGAACAGCCATCCCAGGACATCGGCGGCCGGGTGGTCGATCAAGGCGGCACTGCCGTGGCGCAGCAGCTTGGTCACGTCGGCAACCGTCAGCACCGCGCCATACGGCGCGTTCAGATGGGTGACGATCATGTCCAGTGCCGGCTGTGGCATAGGGCGGGCGCTACAAGCTGGTGTCGGTCGAGTCTACGTTCCGGTTTTGTCGCGGTCCAGCGCGCTGGACCGCGCACGCCTGCCATGAGGTTTCGAGCGAATCAGCCCGCCATCCGGCTTTGGATCAGGGTCGCGGCGGCCTGCGCCCAGTGAGCGTAGGCGGCGGGGCCGGGGTGGAAGCCGTCGCTGGCCATCAGGGCGGGGTCGTCGAGATTTCCGAAGGGCAGGTGGGCGCAGTCGGCGCGGTGCCGGGCGAGGGCGCGCAGTTGTGCGTCGAGCAGGTCGGCTTGACGGCCCAGACGCCAGCGCAGCGGTTGTGGCAGGGCCGGGAAGCGGCCCATCGGCGGCAGTCCGGAGAAGACGATCAGGCGCGCGCCTGCATGTTCGCGCAACCAGTCGGCGATGGCTTCGGCGCGTTGGGCGAACACGGCCGGGTCGCGCAGGGCGGTGGCGTCGTTGACGCCGACCGACAGCAGGACCACGTCGCAGTGCAGCGCCTCGTCGGTTTGTTGCGTTTGTTGCAGGGCGCGCAGCACCGCACCGGCGCTGTCGCCGGTGCGCGCCCGCAGGCGCCAGCGCACCGATGCCCGGGTTGCCAGCGCGGCGACCAGTCGTCCGGACAAGGCTTCGTCCTGTCCTGCCGCGCCGACCCCGGCGGCGGCCGAGTCGCCGAGAATCAACAGGCGCAGCGGCGGCCCGCTTCCGGCCGCGCCCTCGCGTGCGCCGGGCGGTTCGGCCAAACGCGGGGTGCGACGGCGCACCTGCCGGCCCTGCCAGAGCAGCGCCGGGGCGAGCAGCAGGGTCGACAGCCGCAGGCCGAGACCGGCTCGCGCCGGGGCTTCCGTGGCGCTCATGCGGCGGCTGCCGTCAGTCCCGTTCTGCCGCCTGACGGGTTTCCGGATACAGCGCCTCCCAGGCCTGCGGCTGGGCCTTCAGCCAGCGGTCGAACCAGGCCAGCAGGGTGTCCGACCAGACCAGACGCTTCTCGCGTTGCAGGATGTGGTGGTCCTCGCCGGGCACCTCCACCAGTTCCACCTCGCGGCCGAGCAGCTTGAGCGCGGTGTACATGGTGTGGCTTTCGCCGCGCGGCACGTTGACATCGGCATCGCCGGTGATCAGCAGCAGTGGAGTGGTGATCTTGTCGGCGCGGTAGACCGGGCTCTGGCCGACGTACAGCTCCGGGTTGTTCCAGGGGAAGCTGCCGCGGCTGGCGATGCCGCTGTAGCCGTAGCCCCACCAGCCCTCGCCCCAGTAACTGCTGAGGTTGCTGATGCCGGCGTGGGAGATCGAGGCGGCGAAGCGGTCGGTCAGGGTGGCCAGATACATGGTCATGAAGCCGCCGTAGCTGGCACCGATGTTGCCCACGCGCCGGCCGTCGACAAAGGGGTGCGCGGCGACGAAGGCATCCGTGCCATCGAGGATGTCTCCTGCGGTGTACTTGCCCCAGGCGTTGACGTGCAGGGCGGAAAAGGCCTGCCCGTAGCCGATCGTGCCGCGCGGTTGCAGCACGTAGACGACATAGCCGCGCGCCGCCCACAGGTGGAACGGATAGCGGCCGGTGAACTGGCGGTTCACCGGCGTGGTGCCGCCGTAGTAGTAGACGATCAGCGGGTACTGGCGCGCCGGGTCGAAATCCGGCGGCAGGTAGTAGCGGCCGTCGATGCTCTGGCCGTCGCGGTTGTCGAAGGTCCAGTCGCGCACCTCGCCCAGGCGCACCTGCGGATACTCCGTCGGCTGGCTGTCCCAGAGCACGCGGGCAGCGCCGCGACGGGTGTCGAGGGCGACCAGCCGCTGCGGCGCATCGACCAGGGTGCCACGCAGCAACACGCTGGTCGACGAGCCCGGCGCGACGGTGAAGCCCTCGACCACATCGAGGCCGGTGGCCAGCCGATGCAGGCTGCGCCGGCGGGCGTCGAAGCGGTACAGCGTCACCCGGTCGGCCTCGACGGCGCTGAGCACGAGATCACCGTCGGCCAGGCGTTGCATTTCGCCCAGCGAAGGCGCGAAACCGGCCGACAGATGCGTGGCCTGCTTGCCGCTGGCGTCGACGAAATAGAGCTGGCCGTCGTACTCGTTGGCGTCGAGGTCGGCGACCTCGCGGCCGGCACCTTCCATGAAACCGGGGCCGCTCAGCACCCAGAAGCCGTCCTCGGCATAGCGCCAGGACGCGGAATTGCGATGGCGGCCCAACTCGCGCTCGCTGCCGTCGTCCAGCCGGCGCTCGACGATGCGGAACAGGCTGTGCGGCGGCTCGGCGTAGTCGCTCAGGCGCTCGGTGTAGAGCAGGCGGTCGCCGTCCGGGTGGACATCGAGCAGGCTGGCCCCGCCGGGGTTGTCGGTCAGCGGCCGGACCAGGCCGCTGGCCAAGTCAAGTTGGTGGATCTGCGCGATGTCGCGGAAGGTCTTCCAGCGATCCTCCAGGCCGCGCAGGCGCTTGACCTTGGCGTCCTTGGCGTCGAACGGCTGGACCCAGGCGAACAGGATCGAACGCGAATCCGGATGCCATTGCCAGCTACCCAGGTGCTCGTGCTGGGTCAGCAGCGCGCGGGCGCCGCCATCGCGCAGGTCCTCCACCCAGAAGTTGCGGCCCTCGCGATAGCCCAGCCAGCGGCCGTCCGGGCTGAACGCCGGGGCCACCGGCACGTTGCCGGTCCAGTGCCGCAGCACGCGGTTGGCGGCGACTTCGCGCAGTTCCATCCGCGCCACGTCGACCCCGGCTAGCGTGTCGCGGCGGTTGTAGCCTATCAGCGCCAAGCGACCGTCCGGCGACAGCGCCAGCGCGTTGACGGTTTCCGCGTCGAGCAGTTGCTCGGTGCTGACCAGGCGGCTCGGCCGCAGATGCGTCGACACCCCGGGCACCGCCTCGCGCCAGCCGAAGGCCAGCGGCTTGTCCGCCTCGCGGCCGCCGTGCAGGAGCAGCAGGCGATGGCTGCCGACCGACAGCTTCAACGTCGCCGCGCCGTCCTTCAACGTCTGCGCGACGCCGTCCAGATACAGATGCGGCTGTGCCAGACCGGACAGTTCCAGCGTTGCCTCGGCATAGCCGTCGGCCTCGATGTTGAGGCTCCACAGCGCATCCCCGGCGGCGGCCTGCGCCGGATCGAATGCCTGCCAGCGCGACGAGCGGCCGAAGGCGCTCAGGTTCTCGCCCGCCGCCGGCAGCCGGGCCGACAGGCCGGACACCAGCACGCGGCGCAGATCGGCGGCCTTGTCGCCCTTGTCCAGCGCCTTGGCCGGCAACGGCAACGGCGTCAGCGCGAGCACCTGCGGAATGGCCTGGCGCGCCTCCTGCGCATGCAGCAGGGCCGGGCAGAACAGCGAAAGGACGAGCAGCAAGCGCAGCATGGGACGATTCCGGTCGGCGAAAGCGGTCTATCCTGCCTGCCTGACGGGCATCGGTCCAGCCTGATCGAAACCGTCAAACAGCCGGCGAACGTCGCCGATCTGGACACCAACGCCCGGTTGAAACAAACTGCCCGCCCCCTGCAAGGCGTCTTTCGTGAGCACCCTCCTGCTTCTCAACGGTCCCAACCTCAACCTGCTGGGCACGCGCGAGCCGGACATCTACGGCCAGCAGACGCTGTCCGAGATCGTTGCCGACCTGAGCGCGCGCGCCAGCCAACTGGGCCTGACCCTGCAAGCCTTCCAGTCCAATGCCGAGCACGAACTGGTCGACCGCGTGCAGCGCGCGCGCGCCGACGGCGTTGCCTTCATCCTGATCAACCCGGCCGCCTTCACCCACACCAGCGTGGCGCTGCGCGATGCGCTGGCGGCGGTGGCGATCCCGTTCATCGAAATCCACCTGTCCAACCCGCATGCCCGCGAACCGTTCCGGCATGTGTCCTATTTCACCGATCTGGCCGTCGGCGTCGTCGCCGGCTTCGGCCCGCTCGGCTACGGCCTGGCGCTGACGGCGGCCGCCCGCCGTCTGGGCGTGCTGTAGATTTCCAATCCGCATCCCGCAATCGAGGCCATCATGGACCTGCGCAAAATCAAGAAGCTCATCGACCTGCTGGAAGAATCCAACCTCAGCGAGATCGAAATCCGCGAGGGCGAGGAGTCGGTCCGGCTGTCGCGCGCGCCGCGCCTGGCACCGGCCGCCTTCCATCCCGTCGCCCCCGCCCATCCGCCGGGTGCCGAGCAGGGCATGAGTTCGCCCACCCTCGCCGCCACCGGCGGCCGCACCGCCCCCGCCGGAGCCGCCGGCAACGCCCTGCCCGACGGCCACGTAGTCCGCTCGCCGATGGTCGGCACCTTCTACACCTCCCCGGCACCGGACAAACCCGCCTTCGTCAGCCTCGGCCAGAACGTCAAAGCCGGCGACACCCTGGGCATCATCGAAGCGATGAAGATGTTCAACCCCATCGAAGCCGACGTCTCCGGCGTCGTCCTCGCGATCACCTGCGAGAACGGCCAACCGGTCGAGTTTGATCAGCCATTGTTCGTGATCGGCTGAGAAGACGGGAATCGGGAATGGGGAATCGGGAATCGATGCAGCGGCCGCACGAGCGGCTGGAGGTCTGGCGCGATGCCATGGATCTGGTGGAGGCCGCGTACCGGTTTTCCGGCGAGTTGCCCGATTCCGAGCGCTTCGGGCTGATCAGCCAGCTCCGCCGCGCGGCCGTGAGCATTCCGTCCAATATCGCCGAAGGCGCGGCCCGACGATCCACGCAGGAGTACATCCGGTTCCTGTCCATTGCCCGCGGCTCGCTTTCCGAACTTGATACCCAGCAGCAGATTGCCTGCCGTCTCGGCTACGCGCGGCCTTGCACGACAATGACAGCCCTCATCGAGCGCAGTTTCGCCAAGCTGACTGCGCTGATGAACTCGCTCGGCGAGCCCGCGAGCCCGAAACGGCGGGACGCCCGCCGTTCCGATTCCCCATTCCCGATTCCCGATTCCCGGTCTCCCCATGCTCGATAAAATCGTCATCGCCAATCGCGGCGAAATTGCGCTGCGCATCCTGCGCGCCTGCCATGCCCTGGGCATCAAGACGGTGGCGGTGCATTCCACGGTGGACCGCAACCTCAAGCACGTCGCGATGGCCGACGAGTCGGTCTGCATCGGGCCGCCGCCGTCGGCGCGCAGTTATCTCGACATGCCGGCGATCATCGCCGCCGCCGAGGTCACCGACGCGCAGGCGATCCATCCCGGCTACGGGTTTCTCAGCGAGAACGCCGATTTCGCCGAGCGCGTGGAGCAATCCGGTTTCATCTTCATCGGCCCGAAGGCCGACACCATCCGCCTGATGGGCGACAAGGTGGAGGCGATCCGCGCCATGAAGGCCGCCGGCGTGCCCTGCGTGCCCGGTTCCGGCGGCCCGCTGGGCGACGAAACCGCGGTCAACCTCAAGCTGGCGCGCGAGATCGGCTACCCGGTCATCATCAAGGCCGCCGGCGGCGGCGGCGGGCGCGGCATGCGCGTGGTGCAGTCCGAAGCCACCCTGGCCAACGCCATCGCCACCACCAAATCGGAAGCCAAGGCCGCCTTCGGCAACGATCAGGTCTACATGGAAAAGTTCCTCGAAAACCCGAGGCACATCGAGATCCAGGTGCTGGCCGACGGCCAGGGCAACGCCATCCATCTCAGCGAGCGCGATTGCTCGATGCAGCGCCGCCACCAGAAAGTGGTCGAAGAAGCGCCGGCGCCCGGCATCACGGCGCAATTGCGCGAGGAGATCGGCCGCGTCTGCGTCGAGGCCTGCATCCGCATCGGCTATCGCGGTGCCGGCACCTTCGAGTTCCTGTACGAGGACGGCCGCTTCTATTTCATCGAAATGAACACCCGCATCCAGGTCGAGCATCCGGTTACCGAGATGGTCACCGGCATCGACCTGGTGCGCGAGCAACTGCTGATCGCCGCCGGCCGGCCGCTGTCGATCAAACAGGGCGACATCACCCTGCGCGGCCACGCCATCGAGTGCCGCATCAATGCCGAGGACCCGGAAAACTTCCTGCCCTGCCCCGGCACGATCACCCACTTCCACGCCCCCGGCGGCCCCGGCGTGCGCGTCGACAGCCATATCTACGAAGGCTATCGCGTGCCGTCCAACTACGACTCGATGATCGGCAAGCTGATCGTCCACGGCGTCGACCGTGCCCAGGCGCTCGCCCGCATGCGCGTGGCGCTGGGCGAAATGGTCATCGAAGGCATCAAGACCAACATCCCGCTGCAACAGCGCATCCTCACCGACAACGGCTTCCAGCAAGGCGGCATGAACATCCACTACCTGGAAAAGCGCCTGAAGGAACAGAAGGACGCGGCGATCGGCCTGGGCTGAGGCTGTCCCTCATCCCCCATGTCGCTGCGCTCACCACTCAAGAGCCTTGGTGCTCATCCAGCTGCCAATTTCACGGGCTTTCCCGCGCGCCCCAGCATCGAGACCAGCGCGTCGATGGTGAACTTCGAGGTTTTCCTGTTCACCACATCGGAAACACGCGGACGCGACACCATCAGGATGTGGGCAGCTTCCGCTTGCTTGAGACGATGATCCTCGATCCATTCGGCAAGATCGCCCATGAGCTGCTCCTTGAGCTGCTTGGTCTGGTCGATCTGTCGGCGGGAGGCGGCGTGGAGGCTTTCTGCTTCGGTTCGCGAAAAACCGAGTTCGAGAAACAGGTTGGTGCCTGCCGTGGTCACGTGACGGATTTCGGTGTCGATGGTCATCTTCCGGTTTTCCTCTTGGCAGCCACTGCGCGATAGCGTGCTTCGGCGATGGCCTTGTCCTGACGACTGGTCGCTTCGGTCTTCTTCTGGAAGCAGTGCGGCACGTACACGGTTTCCTCGAACTTGGCGACATACATCACCCGAAATATGCCGCTTGCATCGCCGATGTGGATCTCACCAGTGCCTGCACCTATTTCGTCGAAGGGCTTCCAGTCTTCGGGGTCAAGCCCGCAATGCTCCCAACTTAAGCAATTCCCCTCGCTTTCGGGTCGCATATGGGGTATCATGACTTCACTATAACTCATTGATTTCATTGACAATATGAACTCAAATACCTGCTCCCGCCGCCATCGTGTCCAGTCTCCGGACATTCCTTGACACATCGGCCTTGGCCGAGCGCGTCCGATTGCAT
>JBAYTD010000111.1:0-9918 GCA_041675805.1 Lysobacteraceae bacterium | reverse complement strand
GCGGCCTTCGTCGAATACGGCGGCGAACGCCACGGTTTCCTGCCGCTGAAGGAAATCTCCCGCGATTATTTCCTCGACGGTGCGGACCCGAACAAGTCCTCGCTGAAGGAACTGCTGCGCGAGGGCCAGGAAGTCGTCGTCCAGGTGGAGAAAGAGGAGCGCGGCAACAAGGGCGCGGCGCTGACCACCTACATCTCGCTGGCCGGTCGCTACATGGTGCTGATGCCCAACAGCCCGCGCGCCGGCGGCGTGTCGCGGCGCATCGAAGGCGATGACCGCGCCGCGCTGAAGGAGGCGATGGACAAGCTGACCATCCCCGACGACATGGGCGTGATCATCCGCACCGCCGGCATGGGCCGCGACGCGGAAGAACTGCAATGGGATCTCGACTACCTGTTGCAGATCTGGCGCGCCATCACCCAGGCCGCGCTGTCGCGCCCGTCGCCGTTCCTGATCTACCAGGAATCGCGGCTGATCATCCGCGCCCTGCGCGACTACCTGCGCAACGACATCGGCGAAATCCTGATCGACCGCGAGGAGGTGTTCGAGGATGCCCGCGCCTTCGTCGAGCAGGTGATGCCGCAGAACCTGCGCAAGCTCAAGCGCTACACCGACGACACGCCGCTGTTCAGCCGATTCCAGATCGAGTCGCAGATCGAGAACGCCTACGAGCGCCAGGTGCGCCTGCCGTCCGGCGGCTCCATCGTCGTCGACCAGACCGAGGCGCTGACCGCCATCGACGTCAACTCGGCGCGCGCCACCAAGGGCGGCGACATCGAGGAGACGGCCTTCAACACCAACCTGGAAGCGGCCGAGGAAGTCGCCCGCCAGTTGCGCCTGCGCGACCTCGGCGGCCTGGTGGTGATCGACTTCATCGACATGTCGTCGAGCAAGCATCAGCGCGAAGTCGAAAATCGCCTGCAGAACGCGCTCAAGTACGATCGCGCGCGGGTCCAGGTGGGCCGCATTTCGCGCTTCGGCCTGCTGGAAATGAGCCGCCAGCGGCTGCGTCCATCGCTGGGCGAGTCGAGCCAGATCGTCTGCCCGCGCTGCGAGGGCCACGGCCGCATGCGCAGCGTCGAATCGCTGTCGCTGTCTATCCTGCGTCTGGTCGAAGAACAGGTGATGAAGGACAACACCGGCCAGGTGCTGGTGCAGGCACCGGGCGAGATCGCCAACTTCCTGCTCAACGAGAAGCGCACCGCGCTGCGCGAGATCGAGGCCCGCCACGACGTGCCGCTGGTGATCGTCGCCGATCCGCAACTGGAAACCCCGCACTTCAACGTGCAGCGCGTCCGCGAGAACGAACTGGGCGAGGAAACCAGCCGGCCCAGCTACCACCGCACCAGCCCGCGCCGGCAGGAAGTGCACGCGCTCAGCCGCGCCAACCTGAACATCCCGCCGCCGCCGGCGGTGACCAATGTGCGCCCGGCCACGCCTGCGCCGGTGCGCGATGCGACGGCGGAAAGCCCCGCGCCAGCGGCCCGTGCGGCGACGGAAAGCCCGCGTCCGGGTCTGTGGTCGCGATTGCTTGGCTGGTTCGGCATCGGTGCCGCGCAGACGGCGGAACCCGTCGCGCCCGTATCGCGCAATGCTGCCGGCAAGGACGGCCGCGGCCGGCGCAACGAACGCAATGATCGCAACGGTCGGCGCAACGAGCGCGGCGAGCGCAATCGCCAGGCTCCGGCGCAGAGCCAGCAGGGCAAGCAGGCCGAGACGGCCAAGCAGGCCGGCGAGGCGACGCGACCGGCACAGGGCGAGAAGCGCAACCGGCAGGACAGGCAATCGCGCAATGAAGGCCAGCGCGGCAAGGACAATCGCCGCGAGGAGCGCCAGAACGACGACGCCGGCAAGTCCGCCACCGCTGATCGCGCCGCGCAGCCGCAGCAGCCCAAGGGCCAGCGCGACCAGGCCGCCGAAAAGGCCGACAAGGCAACGCGCGAAGCGCGTCCGCCGAAGCCGGTCGACGAGGCGGTCAAGGATGTTGCGAAGGATGTCGCCAAGGACGCCGCCGGCGCGGTCGGTCCGCTGCCGGCGACCGCCGTCGCCGGTGCCGCCGCAGCGACCGGCGACAACGACATCGAGGTGGTGATCGATCCGATCGGCGACGACGCGGGAACCGAGGCCGGCAACGACAGCGGCGAAGCCGGCGCGGATGGCGGCAACCGCCGCCGTCGCGGTCGCCGTGGCGGTCGCCGTCGTCGCCGTCAGAACGAAGTCGCCGACCTGGTCGCGTCGGATGCCGGCCCGGGCGACCAGAGCCAACTCGATTTCGCTGACCAGAACGAGGCCCAGGCCGCCGAGGCGAACGTGGCGTCGACCCCGGTTGCAGACGCCGCAACGGCCGAGGCGCCGGCCGCCGTCGCCGCGCCGAGCGGCGAAGCGACCGCGCCGTCAGCCGAGAACGCCGACGCCGGCAAACCGCGTGCATCGCGCCCGCGCAATGCCGCCGCCTTCGTCCCGGTACCCGCGCCTGCGCCGTTTCCGGACCTGCCCGGCGAATCGGACGTCGTGAGCGAAGAAACCAGCACCGCCGCGACCGCCGTTGCGACGGAAGTGCAAACCGTCGCGGAGGCCGCCATCGGCCAGCCGACCGGCAACCTGTTCGACGCCCTGCCCGCCGTTGACCCAGCCCCGGGGGCCGAGAGCGCGGCGACGGACCCCGCCGAACCCGCGCCGGGATCGGAAACGGCCCATGACATGGCCAGCGCCGCAGAGCACGCGGTGGAAGCCTTCGCCGCCACGCTCGACACGCCGCCGGCGGTCAACGCCGACGACTCCGCCGGCGAGGGAACGGTCGAGGAGAAAACGGTCGAGGACGAGGTCGAACTGGTCGCCGACCCCAAGGCCGACGCAGCGCAAGCCGACGCTGCCGCAGTGCTGGTCGAAGATGCCCTCGACGAACCCACCCCCGAAGTGGCCGAGGCGGTGGACCAGAGCGACGCCCTGATCGCCGCCGTGGACGCCCTGCTCACCCAGGCGACGACAGACGGCCAGCGCCCCGAAGCCGCGCCGCCCAACGCTTCCGCTTCCTGACTCGGCCCAAACCCCTCTCCTCGCCGGGAGAGGGGTTGCACAATCAAGGAAACCGATCTTCGCAGCCAGGCTCAGCGCGCAAAGCGCCAAGCCGGAATCTGCCCCGGGTTCGGCCGACAGGTCAGCGCGAATGCTTGAGGTCGATCTTGAGGCCGATCAGGCCGACCCGCCCTACCCCACGCCGCGGGTCGGATCGCTGAGGCCGTATTGCGAGGCCAGCCGGGCCAGCGACACGACATCGTCGATGCCGAGTTTTTCCAGCAGCCGGTACTTGTGCGTGGACACGGTTTTCGGGCTCAGGATCAGGCGCTCGGCGATCTCGGTCATGCGCAGGCCCTGCACCAGCAGCATGGCGATCTCCAACTCGCGCGGCGACAGCGCATCGAACGGCGAGGCGTCGCCGCCCAACCCGCCCAGGGCCAGACTGCGCGCCAGTTCCGCGCCGATGTAGCGCTTGCCGCGCGAGGCATCGCGGATCGCCCGCAACAGTTCCTCGGCCGGGCCGCCCTTGGTGACGTAGCCACTGGCACCGGCCTCCAGCGCGCGGCGCGGCAGCGGGCCTTCCTCCTGCATGCTCACCACCACCACGCGCGGGGCCGGGCGCAGGTTGAGCAGGCGTTCGATCAGGCCCAAACCGCTGACGCCCGGCAGGTGCAGGTCGCAGAGCACCACATCCGGCTTGGCGCGCCGTGCCAGATCCAGCGCCTCCTCGCCGGAACCCGCCTCGCCCACGCAATCCATGTCGGTCTGCTGCGAGAGCAGCATCACGATGCCGGTCCGCACCAGCGCATGGTCATCGACTACCGCTACCCGGATCATGCTCTCCCCCTTGAGAACCCACGCCCGCAGACGCCGCCCCGAGACTATGCCCGCCGGCCTGCCGGGCCGCAACGGGCGCGCGCCTTCAAGGCGTGCCGATGTGGGCGTCGAGGAAGGCGATCAGCTTGCGGTAGTAGCTGTCCTGGTTGTCCGGCCGATAGAAGCCGTGGCCTTCGTTGTCGTAATACAGCGCCTCGACCGGCGCGCCGGCGCGGGCCAGGGCGCGCTCCATCATGCGCGTGTGCTCGACCGGCGCGCGACGGTCCTCGCCGCCGGCCGCCAGCAGCACCGGAACCTTGATCCGCTCGGCCAGCGTGGTCGGCGAGACCGCCGCCAGGTCGGCCGGCATGCCGATCCACTCGGACAGATAGGTTTCGCCGGACCTGGACTCCTGCACGTCGCCGCGACGGTGCATGCTGGGCAAGTGGTAGACGCCGACATAGCCGGAGGCGCAGCGATACAGGTCGGGCTCGCGGGCGACGCCCATCAGCGCCGAGTACGCGCCATAGCTGGCACCGTGGATGCAGATGCGCGCCGGATCGGCCAGGCCCTCGGCGATGGCCCAGCGGGTGGCGTCGGTGACATCGTCCTGCATCGCCATGCCCCACTGCTGCATGCCGGCCTCGGCGAAGCGGCGACCGTAGTTGGGCGAGCCGCGGAAGTTGACCTGCAACACCGAATAGCCGGCGGCGGCCAGCATCTGCACTTCCGGATCGAAGCCCCAGCGGTCGAACACCTGGTACGGACCGCCATGCGGCATCACCACCATCGGTGCCGGGCCGTCGCCCTTGCGGGCCAGCGGCGCGGTGAAATAACCGTGCAGCTCGAGTCCGTCGCGGGCCTTCAGACGGATCGCCTTCATCGGCGCCATCGCCTCCGGATCCAGCCATTTGCGGCTGGAGATCAGCAGCGCCGCCTCCTTCGTCTTGGCGTCGAACAGGTAGTGGTCGCCGGGGTTGCGGTCGCCCCACACATGCACGATCAGCTTGCCGCCATCGCGGGTGGCGGAAACGATGTTCACCGCCAGCTCGCCGAACGCGCCCTCCAGACTGCGCTGCAGGCGCGCATCGGCCGATGACTCGTCGAAGAACCGCGTCACCTGGCGATCCTTCATGAAGGTGGCACCGACCGGGATGCGCGTTCCCGGCCGATGGACGACGGCGAGCGGGTCGACCGTGTCGTCGCGCAACGCCACGCTGCGCTCGAAGGTGTCCAGATCGAGCGCCATCACCGCGTCGGGGCCGTCGGCCTGGGTGCTGTGCAGGTAGGCGACGCGGTTGTCGGCGGAGAAACCCAGCGGCGTCTCGACGTGGCCGCTCTGGTTGGAAACGTTGATCTCCTTCCATTCCGCCTTGTCGTCGGCGCGGTAGTACAGGCGGCTGACACGGTCCGCGTTGTAGCCCTCCACCAGCCGCACCACGCCGGCGTTGTCGCTGTAGAAGGTGGCGTTGCGCACCGGCGCGATGCCCAGCGTGTTGCGCCGACCGGTGAGCGCGTTCATCCGCTCGACCCGGCTGAACGGATCGCTCTGGAACGGCAGCGTCTGGATCAGCACGAACTTCTCGTCGTGCAGCAACGGGTCGACCAGCACGGCGTAGACGTTGTCGCCCTTCTTCGACGAAATGCGCGAGCCGACCGGCGCGCCGGTGACCCGATAGCCGACCAGCATCTCGCCGCGCGTGCCATCGGCATTGATGGCGCTGATCTCGCCGGTGGTGTAGGGCTCCTCGCGCATGCCGAAGCGCTCCTGGATGCCGAACATCACCCGCTCGTCATTGACCCACCAGAAACTGCCGACATGGGCATGGCGGCCAAGGGTGATGCTGGCCGTCACCTTCAGATCGCTGGCGCGCAGCACCACCAGCGCGGTGCGATCCTCGCGCGGCACGGTGGCGGCGTAGTAGTCGCCGCCGGGGGAGATTTTCAGCGCGTTGAAATCGTCCAGCTTGAAAAACGGCATCGGATCGACCGGTTCGGCGCGGCCGGCGGCGGCCAGCAACAGGCAGGCCAGCGCCCAGGTCCACGGGCCGGCCAGTCGGATCGCCATCGCTATTCTTCAGAAAGGGGTCGGTCCGGGCCATTGTAAGCAGGTCGATCCGCGCGCAGCCATCGCGCCGCCGTGGCGGCGCAGCGAAGCGGCACCACGGGCGAATCAACCGGCGTGGCCGAAAACCCTCAGTTCGCCTCGAATCCGTCGCGGAACAGCGGCGGATCGCCGCCGAGCAGCCGCTGCAGGGCGTCGGCGCAGTGCAGGCGCGGGTAATCGCGCTGCGGAGTCGGCCGCGACAGGCGTACCGGCGAGGCCTTCAGCGCCGCTTCGATCGCATCCGGGCTGGCGCCGGGAACCGCTTCCTTCAGCAAGGCGATGCAGCCGGCGGTCATCGGTGCCGCCATCGAGGTGCCCGAATAGGTGGAGGTGCCGGTGGCCGAGCCGCGTCCGGCGGCGGTTACCGGCGCGCCGGGAGCGAGCAGATCCGTGGTGGTGCTGAGGTTGGAGAAGCAGGTGACCTGGTCGGCCGCCGTGGTCGGCGCGGTACACACCGAGCCGAAACTCTGGCTGCCGACGTTGGCATCGTAGACCGCGCCGACCGACACCGCCGAGGCCACGCAGGCCGGTGCCTGCATGTCCACCGACGAGCCGTTGTTGCCGCTGGACACGGTGGCCAGCATGCCGCCGGCGCGCAACTGGTTGATCACCTGGGCGAAGGCGATGGTGAAGGACGCCGCGTTGTCGCAATCGCCGGCGTAACGGGCATTGGTGCCCAGGCTGGCATTGACCACCACGGCATCGGGATGATTGATCCGCAGCCACTCATAGGCGGCGATGATGTCCGACGAACAGCAGAAGCTGTTGCTCTGATCGAGTACACGCACGGCGACGATGCTGGCCCCGGGGGCGACGCCGCGTGGCACGCTGGCCACACTGTTGCCGGCGGCGATGCCGGTGACATTGGTGCCGTGGCCGTGGCCATCGGCAGCCGCGCCGGCCCCGAACTGCGTGGTCTGGCCATTCGGACAGCAGCCGCTGCCCCCGCTGCAAAAGCAGGCCTGGTCGATGATGCGACCGGTGAAGCTCTGGTGATCCAGCCGCACGCCGCTGTCCAGGATCGCCACCTTGCGGCCGGCACCGGTCAGGCCGGCCAGTTGCACCGGCGTGACCTCGGCCAGCGGGATCGACTGCAGCAGATCGCCGCTGCCACCCGCGTCGAAACCGACCCGCATCGCGCCGCCCTGCTTGCGCAGTGCCTCCAGCGCGGCGGCGTCGAGGCGTGCGGCGAAGCCGGGAAAGCTGTCGAAACGGCGTTCGACACGGCCCTTCAGTTCCGGCACGGCGTCGAACAGCGCATCCAGCCGCTGGCGGGTGTCGAGGGCGTTGGTCGCCCGCTGCGCAGTCGGTTCCAGCACCACCAGGGCGCGCACTTCGCCGCGCGCCGCCAGCGCTTCCTCGAAGCCTTCATCCACGGTCAGGGCCGCCGCCAGCGCGCCCTGCGCGGTCAACATCACGACCGCCACCAGCGTCGTGCGAAAACAGACAGCCAACCCCTTCATCCGTATTGCGCGCATGTCGCCCTCCGTTTTGTGCCGTGTATCACGGTCCAGAGGGTACCTGTATGCGTTGCGCACCGGAAGCGTAGCCGGATGTCACCGCCGGATATCGGTGCTGCCCTGCTTGCGCAGGGCTTCCAGCGGTGGCGTCGAGGCGTGCGGCGAAGCCGGGAAAGCCGAAGCGGGGCAGCCAATGAAAGCTGCCCCGCATCGCTCAGCCAGGGTATGCCGCGTGGCGGCCGGTCACTTCGCTTCCCAGGCCACGGTGTTGTTGGGCAGGACGATTTGCAGGCTGCCGCTGTCGCTCAGGCGCAGCGTGGTGCCTGTCGGTTGCTCGGCGTGAAGCGCCGACCAGATGTATCCGCCCGAGGCATCGTGCGCCACCAGATTGCCGTCCGCTTGGAACGTGATGCGAGCGATCTTGCCGAACTTGTCTGCCGGCAACACACGATTCAGCCCCCACACATAGCCGCCTTCGCGCGTTTTCACGACGAAGTTGCCGTCCGACTGGAGCGCGGCATAGTGACTGCCCGAAGGCGAATGCACCTGCGCACCACCGCGCTCGAACGTGGCACCGCCGGAAAGCGGGAACTTCGGCGCACCACCTGCCACCGGCGCCGATGCGCTGACTTCCGGATCCCAGGAAATGTCGTTGGCGCTTTTCGGACGCACGCCGGTCGGGGCGCAGACGGTCAGCAGCGAATCGGCATTGACGTCTTCGACCCGTGTGGCGCGCTGGATCCTCAAGGTCGATTTCCATTGCCACATGTCGCTGGCGCCGGAACAACTCACGGCGGTGGTGGACTGACGCGAGATGGTGAAGCTGTTCATGATCGCGTCCTGCTGCTCGCTGCTGATCTGGCCGGTGACTTCGACCTTGGCCGTGACCTCGGTCGTACCTTCCGCGACGAACGGAACTCCAGCTTTACCACCCGCCTTGACTTCCGTGCCGAGCATGAGGCTGAGCGACTTTGCGAAGGTGGACGAACGGCTGATTTCCTTGCCCTGCTCCGCCCCCACGCTGAGTTCATAGCTGGTCTCACCGCAATGGCTGCCACGGCAGGCGTTGACCATCTCCCAGCGTCCCGTATAGGTGACCGCCTGGATTTCCTCGGCATTGACGAACGGGACCTTCTTTGTCAGCAGCACCGCGCCGTAGCTGCCACAGGATCGATCGTTGCCCACGAAGCCGCATCCCGTATCCCGATCCACATCCCACCAGCCGACCTGGGTGAACCGGGTGTGCCTGGAGTGCGCTGTGCCGGGCCGGAACGACGGCTTGTCGTTGGAGATGGTCATGCCCAGTTCCTGGATGACCCTCAGCGTACTGGGCGGATTTTCCGTCTTGTCCATTTTCTTGACGAACAGGGTCATGCGGTGCTTGCTGGAGCGGTTGTCGCTGTCCAGGCTGCCGCCATCGTCCACATCCCACCAGGCCACCTCGGTGTAGCCGATGGGCGGGTTGCGCTGCTGATCCCAGTCGCCTGCGGTCAACTTGATGTCCTCGATGCACTCCTGCGTGGACATCGGGCCGACGACCGCCGACAGGTTGATGAAATGCTCGCCCAGTTTCGTGCCCTGGGTTTCCGCACCGCCGTTGTCCACGTCCCAGTAGCCGATCTGCCGTGTGCTGGGATTGCCGTGGTAGTACCAGTTGTCCTTGCCCTGGGCCAGCGCGATGTCGACCACGCAGTCGTTCGCCTGGGCGTGCCCGGACCACACGAATGCACTTGCGGCAACCAATGAGGCCAGAAGCCCGCCTTGCTTCAGAGTTGATTTCATTCCGTTTTCCAGTAGTCGATGGGAACAAGGCGGGCGCATCGTCGCAACCGGCCTTGTCGGGATACGCGCAAGAGGGCGGCACCGAGGATCATCGCCTGGCCCCTGCCTTTCGAATCTTTCGTTACACCCCGCGTGACACCCGAAAATTCCTCATGGGAGACGCCCGTCATGCGCTTGATCCGACCCACCTTCGCCACGCTCCTGCTTGCCGCCGGAGCCCTCGCCTGCACCTCGCCGGTCATCGCCCAGACAGCCGTGGGCAGCGGCATCACCTATCAGGGCCAACTCAAGCAGGCCGGCCAGCCCGCGTCCGGTCTGTACGATCTGCGCGCCTGCCTGTTCGCCGCCGCCAGCGGCGGTCAGCCATTGATCTGTGCCCCGGACTTCAATGCCTGGCCGGTCGAGGACGGCCTGTTCACCCTGCCGCTCGACTTCGGCACCCAGCACTTCACCGGCAACCGGCGCTGGCTGCAACTGTCGGTGCGCGCCAGCGGCAGCGGCGCGGCCCACGTCGCGCTGAACCCGCGCCAGGTGGTGACGCCGACGCCGTATGCATTGTTCGCCCTGGCCGGAAACGAAGGGCCGGCCGGTGCAACCGGACCGGCAGGACCGCAAGGCGCAACGGGACCAGCGGGACCGGCGGGACCGGCGGGACCGGCGGGGACAACCCGGCCCGCCGGCGCCCCAGGGGCGGCCGGGCCGCAAGGCCCGGCCCGGGGGGCAGACAGCCCCCCG
>JBAYTD010000110.1:0-10004 GCA_041675805.1 Lysobacteraceae bacterium | reverse complement strand
CTGGAAGTGTCGTGGAAGCGCGGCGAGAAGGAGCACGCGGCGCATTACCGCACCTTGCGCGCCATGTTGCCGGAGGCACGGTGAGCCGGCGACTGCCAGGCCAGGGTCGCAGCAGGCACCGCGCGCGCGGCTTCACCCTGCTCGAAGTGCTGGTGGCGGTGACCTTGCTGGCGCTGCTGCTGACCCTCGCCTGGGGCAGTCTGCGCACCGCCATGCAGGCCAGCCGCAGCGGCGAGGCGCTGATCGCGCGCAGCGAGCAGGCGCGCACCGTGCAGCGTTTCCTGCGCCGGCAGTTGTCGCAGACGCTGGCGTTGCCGTTCGAGCGCCTGGAAGACGACGGCGTGGAAATGCGCTTCGAGGGCGGCGACGATTTCCTGCGCTTCGTCGCGCCAATGCCGGGCTATCTGTCGCGCGGCGGCCCGCACGTGCAGACCCTGGTGGTATCGCGCGGCCAGTTGGCCTTCAACCATCAGCAGCTCAACGGCTACGACCCGCAGTCTCCGGAGCCGGAGCGCGAATCGGTGGTGCTGCTCGATGGCATCGCCGGGGCGCGCTTCGAGTTTCGCGACATCGACGAAGACGGCGAACTGGGCGACTGGCAAAGCGACTGGGATGCCGTCGAGCGGCTGCCGCTGATGGTGCGGCTGACGGTCGATTTCGACCGCGACGACGCCCGCCGCTGGCCACCGTTCGAGGTCACCGTGATGGCCGCCGCATCCGGCATGCAGCCGATGTTCGGCGGCCCGCGCCGGGGCGGTGCGCGACGTCCGCCGCGGCTGCCCAGGGACGTGCGGTAATGTCGGCCCAGCGCGGGGTCGCCTTCATCGTCGTGCTCTGGCTGATCGCCCTGCTGGCGATCGTGCTCGGCAGCTTCGCCCTGCTCGCCCGCAGCGAGGGTTTGCAGGCGCGGCACCTGTACGACACCACCCAGGCGCGCTACGCCGCCGAGGCCGGCATCAACCGTGCGGTGCTGGCGATGGCCGATCCCGATCCGCTGAAGCGCTGGATTCCGGACGGCCGCAGCTATCCGTTCTCCTTCGCCGATGCCGAGATCGAGATCCGCATCATCGACGAGTCCGGCAAGCTGGACATCAACGCTGCCGACGTCGCCGTGCTGGAAGCCTTCCTCAATGGCAACGGCCTCGACATGTTCGAAGCGCAGGCGCTGGCCGCCGCCATCGTCGACTGGCGCGACAGCGATGACCTGGTGATGCCCAATGGCGCGGAGGACAACGAATACAAGGCCGCCGGCCTCGACTACGGCCCGCGCAACATGCTGTTCGACACCCTGTCCGAGCTTCAGCAGGTGCTGGGCATGAACCACGAGCTGTACCAGAGCCTGGCCCCTTCGCTGACCACCCATTCCGGCATGAGCCTGCCCAATGCCGCGTTCGCGCCGGAGGACGTGCTGCGCGCCCTGCCGGGGATGAACGTCGACCTCGCGCGGATGCTCAGCGAGCAGCGCGCCGCGTTCGATCCGCAGCTCGGCGGCGTCGCGCCGGTGATGCCGGACGGCAGCGCCATCATGGCGCAGGGCGGGAGCGGCACCTATACTGTGCGCAGTCGGGCTACCCTGGCCAATGGCGCGTGGACGGAGCTCGATGCAACGGTCCGCCTTGGCGGCGTGGCCCTTTCCGGGCTTGCCTACACGGTCCTGCGCTGGCAGGACGGCGAGCCCCTGTGAACCTGCCCGGACCGCCATGTCCCTGACCGACGCCCTGTCGCCGACGCTGACCCGCCTGCGCATGCGCTATGCGCAGAGTTCGCTGCCGACCTTTTTCGGCTGGTGGGCGACGCAGTTGCGCGCCTGCCTGCCGCCGGCCTGGCGCGCCGCCTTGCAGGTGCGCGAGTCGGAAGTCTGGCTGCGCTGCGCGGACGACGCGGTGCGCGCGGCGTCCAGCCAGCGGCCGGATGCGGATTTCCTCGTCATCGAGCGCGCGCCGGGCGTCGAGATCGCTGCCGAGTTCGAGCGTCTGGCCAGCGAGGACGTGCGTGCCCGTCGCCGCGTCCTGCTGCTGCCGGCTGCCCAGGTGCTGCGCCGTCGCCTGCAACTGCCGGCCGCCGCGCGCGACAACCTGCGCGCCGTGCTCGGCTTCGAACTGGACCGGCAGACCCCGTTCCGCGCCGACCAGGTGCATTACGACTATCGCCTGCTGGCACACGATCCGGCCGCCAAGACCTTGCCGGTGGAACTGGCCCTGCTGCCGAAGGAATCGATGCAGGGCGTGCTGGCCGCGCTCGGCGGGCTGAGCCGGGAACTGGATGCGGTCGACGTCGCCGTCGACGGTCGTCGTCTCGGCTACAACCTGCTGCCGGCGGAACAACGCCGTCGCCGCGTCGATCGCGCGCTCTGGCTCAACCTCGGCCTGGTCGCGCTGAGCGCGCTGTTCCTGTTGCTGGCGATGAGCGAACTGGTTGCCAACCGGCAGGCCGCGGTGGAGGCGCTGCAGGCCGAGGCCGATGCGCAGCGCGACGCCGCGCGGGGCGTCACGGTGTTGCGCGACGAACTGGAGGAAGCCGTGGCCGGGGCCAACTTCCTAGCCGTGCGCAAGACCGAGCAGCCCAACGTGGTCGCCGTGCTCGACGCCCTGACCACGGCGCTGCCGGACGATACCTTCCTTGAACGCATGAACCTGTCCGGCTCGGCACTGAGCATCACCGGACAGAGCGCCCAGGCACCCCGGCTGATCGAACTGCTGGGCAAGGCACCGGGCATCCGCGAGCTGTCGCTGGCCGGTGCCATCCAGCCCGATGCGCGCAGCGGCAAGGACCGCTTCAATATCAATGCCCAGGTGGTGGCGACACCCCGCGAGGAGGCGCGCGATGCGACGACTTCCGGAGGGTAGGCAGGGCCGTATCCTGGCGCTGGCCCTGCTGGTCGCCAGCCTGGCGCTGATCTATCTGGTGTTCGTCCACTGGTGGTTTGCCGCGCCGCTGATGCAGGCGCGGGCGGAACTGATCGAGCTGCGCGACGACGAATCGCGTTTCCGCCACACCGCCCTGCAACGCCCGGCGATCGAGCAGCGTCTGGCCGAAGTGCGCGCTTTCGAAGCCAGCAACCCCGGCTTCCTGCCCGAGGACAACTTCGATCTCGCCGCCTCGGCGCTGATCCAGCGCCTGCGCGGCCAGGTCGAGGCGTTGGGCGGCGGCCAGTGCACCCTGGTCAGTACCACGCCGGTGCGCTCGCGCGAGGAGGAGCCGTTCATCCGCGTCGTGGTGCGCGTGCAGATGCGCTGCGAAACCGAGTCGCTGCTGCAGGTGCTGCACGGCCTGGAGTCCGGCAGCCCGCAACTGTTCGTCAACGAGTTCGGTGCCACGCGGCGGACCGTGCGCGGTTCCTTCCCCTCCGGCGGGCAGGGCAACAGCGGGCTGGAAGTGGCGTTTGAGCTGTATGGCTATCTGCGCCAGCGCGGGAGCAGCCAATGATCGGCATCAAGCTGCGCCTGCCGACCGTGCTGCTGGGTGCCTTCTGCGTCTGGAGCCTCCTGGTGCTGATCGTCGTCGAAACCGGCCTTGGCCGACGCTACGGCCTGCATCCGGTAGATCCGGAGCTGATCGCGGTGCCGCCGTCGCTGAGCCTGACGCGCGCGCGCAGCACCCTGGGTGAGCTGTCGCTGTATGCCGGAGTCGCCGAGCGGCCGCTGTTCAACGAGGATCGCCGACCGACACCGCCGCCGCCCGAGCAGGCCGTCGTGGCCGAACCCACCGCGCCGCCGCCGATGCCGCTGGACGTGCTGCTGACCAGCGTCATCGTCCACGGCGACACCCGCATCGCCCAGATCACCGACCGCAAAAGCGGTGCCTCGCAGGCGATCAAGCCCGGCGAATCGCTGCTCGGCGACCAGTCGGCGTGGCGGCTGGTCGAACTGATGCCGCGTTCCGCTGTCTTTGAGGGCCCTGGCGGGCAGGCGACCGTCGATCTGCGCGTATTCGATGGCCAGGGCGGCGAGCCGCCGACCCCGCCGCCGACGCAGCCGGTCTCGGCCGCCCAGGTTCCGCCGGCAGCGCCGCCGGCGGATGGCGCGGCAGCGGCCGAAGCCGGTGAACCGGCAGCGTCCAACGCTGCGCCCGCCGCACAGCCGACGCCCGAGGAGCGCGCGCAGATGATCCGCCAGCGCATCCAGGAACGGCGCCGGCAAATGCGCGAGGAAGCCGCCCGCGCGGCGGAGAACAAGAACTGATGACAACGACAGCGATGCCAAACCTTTCACGGAGTCCCCGCCCATGCGCCATCTGATCGCCCCCGTGGCCGTGGCCCTGCTCGTGGTCCTGGCCGGCTGCGCCACGCGCCCGACCAGTCCCTCCGCCATCACCCTGCCGCCGCTGGAAGGCTCCACCACGACGCCGGTCGCGCAAGGTGTCTATGGCGAGGAACTGGACCTCGGCGGCGAGCCGGTCCCGGTCGCCGATCCGCTCGGCGACCTCACCCGCAGCGGCAGCGGCGTGCTGATCAACGAGGACGCGGCGCGCCGACCGCTGGGCAGGCAAGGTGCCACCGGCGACGTGTCGTTCAACTTCGAGGGCGAGTCGCTGCACGCCGTGGTCAAGCTGATCCTCGGCGAGTTCCTGCAGCAGAACTACGTCATCGCCCCCGGCGTGCAGGGCACGGTGACTTTTTCCACCGCCAAGCCGCTGCGCGAGGACCAGGCGCTGTCGATCCTGGAAATGCTGCTGCGCTGGAACAATGCCGCGCTGATCTGGCAGGACGGCCGCTACACCGTGCTGCCGGTGGCGCAGGCGCTGCCCGGCAACCTCACCCCGCGCATGGGGCCGGCGCAGACGGTGCGCGGCTACGAGGTGCGTGCGGTGCCGTTGCGTTACATCTCCGCTTCGGAGATGGAGAAGCTGCTCAAGCCCTACGCCAAGCCGGAAAGCATCATCCACGTCGATACCCAGCGCAATCTGCTGACCCTGGCCGGCACCCGCGCCGAACTGGAGAATTACCTGCAGACCGTGGAAGTCTTCGATGTCGACTGGCTGGCCGGCATGTCGGTCGGCGTGTTCACCCTGCAACAGGCCGAGGCCAGCAAGGTCATCGGCGAGATGGAGAAGCTGTTCGGCGAAGGCGGCAACACGCCGCTGGCCGGCATGTTCCGCTTCCTCGCCCTGGAAGGCATCAACGGCATCCTCGTCATCACCCCGCAGCCCAACTATCTGGCCACCATCCAGGAATGGCTGGAGCGCTTCGACCTCGGCGGCGGCGAGGCCGGCCAGCGGCTCTACGTGTTCGACGTGAAGAACGTCAAGGCACAGGACCTCGCCGACACGCTGAGCGACATCTTCGGCTCCTCCGGCAGCCGCAGCAGCAGTGCCGCGCGTCCCGGCGGCGTCGCGCCCGGCCTGGAGCCGGTCGAGATTTCCACGGTGGGCAGCCAGAACGCCGCATCGGTGGCCCGCGAGGCGCGTCGCGAACAGCAGGCGGCGCGACGCGCGGCGGCGTCCGGCGGCGGCGACGGCATCGCGCTGGGTGCCACCGACGAGGTGAAGATTTCCGCCGTCGAGGAAAGCAACGCCCTGATCGTCCGCGCCACTTCGTCGCAGTGGGAGTCGGTGCGCCGCGTCATCGAGCGCCTCGACCAGGTGCCGCTGCAGGTCGCCATCGAGACGCAGATCGTCCGCGTCGCCCTCAACGAGACGCTGAGCTACGGCGTGCAATGGTTCTTCGAGAACTCCGTGCCCGAGGCGCTGCGCGAGCAGGCCGCCGCGGCGCGCGGCTGGCGCGACATCGCTGGCAGCATCGGCCCGGTGTCGGATGGCAGCGGCGGCATGTCCTGGAATTTCATCGGCCCCAACGCCAACGCCGTGATCAGCGCGCTGGACAGCGTCTCCGATGTCACCATCCTGTCCGCGCCGCTGCTGGTCGTGCTCAACAACAAGGAAGGCTCGATCAACGTCGGCACCCAGTTGCCGGTGGTCAGCACCTACGTCAACAGCGGCGTGATCGGCGGCGACAGCAGCTACAGCAGCGTGCAGTTCCGCCAGGTCGGCATCAAGCTCAACGTCACCCCGCGGGTCAATCCCGGCGGACTGGTGTTCCTGGAGATCGAACAGGAAGAGAGCGAGCCCGGTGCCGGCGATCCGGTCGGCGGCAACATCCCGGTGGACAACCGCACCATCACCACCGAAGTCGCCGTGCAGAGCGGCAACACGGTCATGCTCGGCGGCCTGATCAAGCAGACCGAAAACACCGGCGGCTCCGGTTTCCCCTTCCTCAGCCGCATCCCGGTGCTGGGCGCGCTGTTCGGCCGCCAGTCGCAGCAGGCCACCCGCGAGGAACTGATCGTGCTGATCACCCCGCGCGTCATCCACAACGCCGACGACGCCCGCCGCATCACCGAGGACTACCAGCGCAAGTTCCGCGGCCTCAAGCCGCTGCGCCCGTCCGCAGCGGAAGCCGAAGCGCAGGCCTACTGACGCCACCTTTCGACCACGTCATCCCGTCTCATCAAGGAGTCACGCAATGAACCGAATCCTCCTCGCCGCATTGGCCGCGCTGTTGCTCGCCGCCTGCGCCGCCGGCCCGCAGTCCACCGCGACCAAGGCCGGACAGACGCCGGAACAGCGCGTCGCCCAGCGCGCCGAAGCGCGTTGGCAGGCGCTCATCGACGGCCGTTGGGAGGAAGCCTATGGCTATCTGACCGCCGGCTATCGGCAGACGCATGACTTCGACGCCTACAAGGCGAACTTCGCCGCCAGCCGCGTCCAATGGCAGGGCGTTGAAGTGCCTTCGGTGAACTGCGACATGGCCGAACGCTGCCGCGCGCAGGTCAAGGTCCGCTACGAGCTCAAGGGTGGCCTGCCCGGCGTGCCGCAGTTCGCCGCCGATCAGCAACTGGAAGAGGTCTGGCTGCTGTCCGGCAAGGACTGGTTCTACCTGCCGGCGCGCTGAGACCCTCCCCGCACGGATCGGAATCCGGAAAAGGCGTTGCGCCCCGGCTTGCGACCTGCGTATACTCCCCTCCGCTATACCCGATGTCGGGGCCGATGGGAGGGGGAAAACCGCCCTGGAGTCCCGGCCGGCAAGCGGTTGTGCAACCAAAGCCCTGTAACCTCTTAGGAGTGTTGTATGAAGAAGAACTCTCTGTCCACGGCCATCGTCGCTGGCGTCGCCGGCGTCGCAGGCCTGGCCGGCATGGCCAATGCCGTAAACATCAATCCGGACGGCCTGGGTCAGGTCCTCCTGTATTCCTATTACACCGTCAACGGTGGCAACACGACCCTGATCTCGGTCGTCAACACCACCGAGCGCGACAAGGCCGTCAAGGTGCGTTTCCTTGAGTCCCTGAACAGCGCGGAAGTCCTCGACTTCAACCTGTACCTGTCCGAGTACGACGTGTGGACCGCTTCCGTGGTCCAGACCCCGGGCGGCGCGGCTCTCCGCACCGACGACAACTCCTGCACCTCGCCGAACGGCGTGGGCAAGGACTGGGATGCTTCGGGTAACCCCGGCCCGAACTCCGCGTTCGTTCCGTACGAGTTCCAGAGCAACACCCCGGACGCCGTCGGCCAGCAGGGCATCGTTCGCCTGAATGGCAGCAGCACCGGTACCCAGGTGGCGATCAGTGCCGCTGAGCGCATGCGTCAGGGTCACGTTGAAATCATCGAGATGGGTGACCTGTTCAATGACGGTACCTTCACCCCGTCCAACTGGGTTACCCATCAGGCTACCACCCTGCGTCCGCTGAACTGCGCCGCCATCGACGCCGCATTCAGCATCCCGGGTGGCCGCTGGCTGACCCCGGCCCAGGGTGGTCCGAGCAATGGTGGCCCGGGCAACGCCGTGAACGCGCCGTCCGGTGGTCTGTTCGGCGGTGCGGTGATCGTTGACGTCGTGTTCGGTCGCGCGCTGAGCTACAACGCCGACGCCATTGCCGGTTTCTACAACCCGGTTGGTCTGGTCGAGCCGGCCAGCTACTTCGCGCCGGGCACCGTTGACCTGCACACCTTCCCGGGCAGCATCCGTCCGAGCCTGGTCGACGCCCGCACCGAAGCAGACGGCAGCGCCACCGCGCGCATCTTCGAGCCGTCCGGCGTGGTCGTTTCCGCCAACTTCCAGGGCGGTACCTCGGGTGTGGACGCCGTCTCCGCCGCCATCATGTCGCGCTTCATCTACAACGAGTTCAACCTCGAAGCCGGCCTCGATGCAGCGACCGAGTGGGTGGTCACCTTCCCGACCAAGCGCAGCCACACCTATGGCCGCACCGGTCTGGACGTCCGTCCGTTCACCGACAACGTCAACACCAACGGCGAAGCCCCGGGCAACACCCCGTTCGATCTGTTCGGTCTGTGCGAAGTCTATGGCTTCAGCGTGTGGGATCGTGAGGAGTCTCCGGGTACCGTGAGCAGCACCCCGATCATCTCGCCGCCGCCGCCGGCGGGTGTTCAGGCCCTGCCGCTGCTGTGCTGGGAGTCCAACATCATCGCGTTCAACCAGACGCTGGGTGTCGAGACCCCGACTGCCATCTTCGGCGCTCAGCCGAAGCAGGGTGCGCATGGCCTGGCTCTGCCCGAGTCGCGTCTGCGGGCTGGTCCGTTCGGCTGGGCTCGCATCGAGTTCAACGATCCGCGCACCGGTGGTTTCGACAACTACCTGGTGTCGGATGATGCGAACCCGGTTGCGGTGGTTGGTCTGCCGGTCATCGGCTTCTGGGCTGCGGACTACACCAATGCCAACATCCTGCCGGGCGTGCAGTCCAACTTCAGCCAGATCCACAAGCACCGCTTCGGCCGTGATGGCTACCTGCTGGACGCTACGCCGGTTCCGGCCTTCGGTACCCCGTTGCCGACCGGTCTGCGTAGCTGGCGCGAGCAGGCTGCTGCGGTTCCCGTGCAGTAAGATCAGGCAAAACCCGATCACTGGTGACCGTGATCATGGCAAGATGAAGTCGGGGCCCTCGGGCCCCGACTTTTTTTGTGTCTGTCTTCATGGAATGAACAGTCGTGGCCTTCGGCAGAGCCGCGCACGATGACCGCACCAGCATTGAAAGGCGGCGATGCGGGCAACGCCCCTGCACGAAGGTGGAACACCTCCTTTCAAATTCTCGCGGACAAGTTCTCGCGGGCGTCGCTCAGCTTCGGGACTGGCTCCGCAGGGATTGTGCGCCGCGCAACGCGCGGCTTCGCTCTCCGGCGAATGATCCGTGCGCGTCGCGCCGCTGGAAAGCAGACGGTGCCACGGTTTCGAAAGGAAGACTCCTGATCCGGGATCGACGCGAGTAAATCGCGATGACGCGATTCGCCGGCTGCAGCCGTACCGTGCATCGTGTCGAAGGGCCTCCCATCAGGGCGCGTTCAACTTCAACCTTGGCCGCGGTTCAGTGATCGCGCACAATACTTAGCTGTCTGCTTCCACTCAGGAGAGTCACCGTGACCCCCACCCGCCAAGTCTCCTACCTGCTGGCATTGGCCATCGGGGCCGCGTTGCCGGGCATCGCATTGGCGCAAGTCGCTTCGCCCAAGATCGTCATCAGCGGCCCGACCGGCGGTGCCCAGATCGGCTTGGCCACCGGCAGCCAGGTACAGTTCGACGCCAACGGCGACCTCCAGGTGCAGTGCCGCACATCCGGCGGCAATTGCGTCACTTCCAATCTCGGCAGCGGCAGTTCGGGCGGCAATCCGCCGACCAACGTCAGCCTGTCCGTTTCCCCTTCGACGATCACCTCGGGCAGCTCGGTCACCGTCACCCGCGCCAGTACCGGTGCCAACGGCTGCTACGGAACGGGCGTCACGCAGAATGGCAGCACCGTCAACCTGCCCGCCTGGACCGGCCAGTTGTTTCCGGGTACGGGCGGGACACCGGTCACGCTGACGACCGGAGAATCCGCCAGCACCTACGTGTTCCAGATGTACTGCTTCAGCGCCGGCGGTGCTTCCGCCACGGTTTCCTCGCCGACGATCACCGTGAACCCGGGTGAGACGGGCGGCGGCGGTGACGGCTACTGCGCCGAGTACTACAACGGATCAACCCGCCCGGTACCGAACGACGTGCGCTTCACCGCGCATGG
>JBAYTD010000109.1:0-10137 GCA_041675805.1 Lysobacteraceae bacterium | reverse complement strand
GCAAGCTGATCGAGTTGGGTGCCAAGCCCGTGGTCGCGGGCACCATTGCGGCACACACGCGACGCTGGTGGCGCAACAGCGCGATGCTGCTCAACGGCGTCCTGACGGTGGCGTACTTCGATCCGGGTGGTGTGGGAGGGGAACGGCGGTCATCTACCGCCGTCCCCTATCCCGATCCGGCCGGGCAGCGCGCCTCGCCGCCTTCATTGCGCCGCCCATCGCCTGCGCCTACACTGCGCGCAGTCATTCACCGGAAGTTCGCCATGCGTCTCGTCTCCCTGCTGTTGCTGTCGGCCGTGGTCCAGCCGGTCTGGGCGGTTTCCTGCGATGCGCCGGCGGCACCGCTTCCGGTCCGCAACACGGTGCTGGCACCGTTCGCGACCGAGGTGCCGGGCCTGCCGGGTCGCCTGGGCGCTTCCTCCGGTCTGCTCGCCGGCGAGCGCGACGAGACGCTGTCGGTGGACATGGTGCTGCTGCGCCTTGGCCGCGAGGCCTGCCTGGCCAAGCTCGACGCCGATGTTGGTGGCCAGTCCGGCGACGCCTTCGCCGGTTACCAGAAGAAGACCGAGCACGACAACACGCCCTGGCGCTACGAGAGCAAGCCGGGCCAGCGCTTCAGCGCACAGGAGTTCGATGCCTGGATGAAGAGCCGCGGCGTGCGCGTCGCCAAGGGTCGCAGCGAGGCCACCACCGCCGCGCAGACGGTCGGCGAGTAACGCCGACGGCGGCGGTTCCCGTCGCGCCGTGATGTCAGCGGCGCGGCCGGAACAGATAGTGCGCGACCAGCCATTCGTTGCCGTCGCGATAGCCGAACAGTTCGGCGCAGGCCATCCAGAACATCCGCCAGCGTTGCGCCCAGCGCGCCGCGTCCGCACCGTAGGCCTGGGCGAACAGGCCGGCAATCTCCCCGGCGTTGGCGTCCTGCCGTTGCAGCCAGTGGTTCGCCGTGCGCTGGTAATGACGGCCGGACAGCCGCCACTGGTCCGCCAGCACGAGGTCATCCTGGAAATGCAGCAGGGTGTCCGCGGCCGGCATCAGCCCGCCGGTGAAGAAGTGTCGTCCCATCCAGTTGTCCTCGCCCTCGGTTTCGAACGGATACATCAGTTCGCGATGGCAGAAAATGTGCACGAACAGGCGGCCGTCCGGTTCCAGCCAGCCGCTTATGTTGCGCAGCAGTTGGCCGTGGTTGCGGACGTGCTCGAACATCTCGATCGAGACCACGCGGTCGAAGCGCTGCGTCAGCGCCAGCGTGTTGACATCGCAGGTGATGATCTCGATGTTGCCAAGGCCGCGTTCGCCGGCCTGGCGCAGGATGTGTTCGCGCTGGCCGTGCGAATTGGAGACGCCCACAATCCGCGCGTTCGGATAGCACTCGGCCATCCACAGGGTCAGCGAGCCCCAGCCGCAGCCCAGTTCGAGGATGCGCTGGCCGTCGGCAAGGCCGGCGCGGTCGGCGTACAGCGCCAGCATCGCCTCCTCGGCCTGATCCAGCGTTTCGTCGCCGGTCGGGTAGAGGCAGCTCGAATACTTCAGCCGCCTGCCCAGGCACAGTTCGAAGAAGCGCGCCGGGACTTCATAATGCTGACGGTTGGCGGCCTCGGTCTCGATGGCCAGCGGGCTTTGCCGCAGGCTGTCGCGGAGCGTGCGAAAGCGCGTCCAGGCGGCAACCGCATCGCCGGCACCTTCCTCGCGCAGGCGCTGCGCGCACAGCCGGCGAATGCCGAGGCGAATCAGCGCATCGGGCAGCAGGCGGCGTTCGCAGAGGTCGATCAGGGTCATCGGCAGGGTCTCGTGGCGAAAGGATCAGTGCGGCGAACGCGGCGGCCAGGGGAAGAACATCGAGGTTTCCCGCTGGTAGGCGCGATAGTCCTCGCCGCGCGAGCGCAGCGCCTGCGCCTCGGTGTAGGGAATGCCTGACAGCCAGCGCAGCGAGGCACCCATCAACAGCGGGCCGGACAGGCCCAGCCACCACCACGGGCTGCCGATGGCGAGCAGGGCGTAGCCGAACCAGTGCAGCCATTCGAAGAAATAATTGGGATGACGCGAGTAGCGCCACAGGCCGCTGCGGCAGGTGCGGCCGCGATTGCCGGGCTGCTTGCGAAAGCGCGAGAGCTGGGCGTCGGCGATGCTCTCGCCGACCAGGCCGCCGAGCCAGACCAGCACGCCGGCCAGCGTCCAGACGCTGAAGGCCGGCTGCGGATTGGCGGCCACGGCGAGGAAGGGCAGGGCGAACAGCGGCACGCTGATGGCCTGGAACATGTAGAAGCCGAACAGCTTGCGCTGGTCGCCCTGCCAGTATTCGCGCAGGTAGCGGTAGCGGCCGTCCTCGGCCTCGCCGAGCACGCGGCCGAGCAGGTGCAGGCTGAGCCGGAAGCCCCAGATGCCGCCAAGCAGGGCGGCCAGCAGGCGTGGCAGTGCCGCGCCCTGGCCGACCGCACTGAGCCAGATCGCCGACGCGCCCATCAGTGCCGCCCACACCACGTCGACATAGCCGGCATTGCCATGCCGGCGTTGCAGCGCCCAGGTCAGCGTCATCACGATGACGGAAGCCAGCAGCAGGATCAGCAGCGCGGTGCAGACGGACATGGCGGTCATCCTGCGTGGGTGGGCGAGGGTGGATCGGCGGTCAATCGACTGGCCAGGCACAGCAGCAGCGGTGTGGCGACGCCCCAGGCCAGGGCCAGCGCCAGGTACGGGATCCAGCCGTCGATGGTGCTGGCCTGCCACAACTCGGCGGCGATCCAGTAGGCCAGCGGCCCGCCCAGCGCACCGAAGGCGATGGCGAGCAGCCGATGCGGTTTGAGCGCGGCCAGCGAATGGTTGAGGGTGAGCGCGAAGCCGATCCACAGCGCCACGATCCACACCGGTGCCACCGGGCTCCACGGCAGCGCTGCACGATGCTGCACCCAGCCAAGGCCGACCCACAGCGAATCCAGCGCGAAACCGCCGATGGCGGCGACCAGCATCAATTGCAGGTCGGCGCGACGATGGCGGCTGATCCGCAATTGCCAGCCGGCGAACGCCGCCAGCGCCAAAAGGCCCGGCCACCACAGCCCGCGCGCCGCACCGCCCACCGTCGCGCACCAGACGAACTGGAAGCCGAGGGCGTTGGGCAGCCAGGTGCCGAGCTGACTCATGGCGCGTGCGGCAGATCGGCAAGCCAACTGGCGCGGCGTGCGCGCGGACGCGCGAACAGCATCTGCGCATCGCCGATGGAGCGCTCCAGGAAGCCGCCCTCGCAATAGGCCAGATAGAACTCCCACATGCGCACGAAACGCGGCGGATAACCCAGCGCCATTACCGCGTCGCGGCGGGCGAGGAAACGCTGGCGCCAGTGGCGCAGGGTCAGCGCGTAGCTCGGGCCGATGTCCTCCAGATCGATCAGGCGCAGGTCGCCGGTGCGCGCGCTGGCAGCGAGCATGGCGCTGACCGAGGGGATGAAGCTGCCGGGGAAGATGTGCCGCTTGATGAAATCCACCGAGCGCAGCGCCTGGCGATAGCGGTGATCCTCGATGGTGATGGCCTGGATCAGTGCCAGCCCGTCGTTTTGCAGCAGGTCGCAGAGCTTGGCGAAATAGGTGTCGAGGTACTGATGGCCGATGGCCTCGATCATCTCGATGGAGACCAGCCGGTCGTAGCGGCCGGCGAGGTCGCGGTAGTCGGACAGCAGCAGGGTGACGCGCTCGCCGAGGCCTGCTTCCTGCACGCGGCGGGCGGCCAGTTCGTGCTGCTCGCGGGAAATCGTCGTGGTGGTGACGCGGCAGCCGTAATGGCGCGCGGCGTGCACGGCGAAGCCGCCCCAGCCGGTGCCGATCTCCACCACATGCTGGGCAGGGCTCAGCGCCAGCTTGCGGCAGATGCGGTCGAGCTTGCGCGTGGAGGCGGCTTCCAGCGACTCCTGCGGATCGGCGAAGATCGCCGAGGAGTACATCAGGTCGTCGCTGAGGAACAGCCGGAACAGCTCGTTGCCGAGATCGTAATGCGCGGCGATGTTGCGCCGGCTGCCGTGCCGGGTGTTGCGGCGCAGCAGATCCAGCATGCGCATCAGCCAGCCGCCGAGCCGCGCCGTGCCGCGTTCCATGCCGTCGAGCAGGTCGCGGTTGCGCACCAGCATACGCACCAGGGCGACCAGGTCGTCGCAGGACCACAGGCCGTCGACATAGGCCTCGGCGGCACCGACCGAGCCGTTGGCCGCGACGGCGCGATAGAACGTGGGATCGTCGATGCGCAGGGTGCAGTGCAGGGTGTCGCCGGGCGTGTCGGCCGGGCGGCCAAGCTGGACGCGGCCTTCGGCGTCCTGCACCGTCAGCAGGCAGCCTTCCAGCGCGTCCAGTTGCGCCAGCAGCCTTCTGCGCAGCAGGCCGTGCAGCAGACCGGGCGGGGCGGCATCGGTGGCGATGGCGGTGTCGGGGGAACTGTCGGTCACGAGGGCGGCCGGCGGGATTTGGAAGGGTGATCGTAGACCGGCGTTTGTTTGCGCCACGTCAACAGCGCCTGCCAGTGGATCGCCACGATGATCCGCAACGTCATCAGCGGATGGCGCAGCAGGCAGGCGGCCAGGCTGCGGCCGTCCAGCGGCCGGCGCTGCATCGCCAAGGTGGCGTCGAAGGCCGGCGCATCGCCGTGGCAGACGTTCATGTGTACGCGCAGCGCCTCGTCGGGAAGCTGGAAGCGCCAGTCGTAGCGGCAGTCCATCGGCATGAACGGCGAGACGTGGAAGGTCTTGTCGAAATCCCAGGCCAGCGCCGAACCATGCCGGGCGGCGGTATCGACCGGCAGCAGATAGGCGTGGCGTTCCTTCCACGGCGTGTTGGTGATCTCGGCGAGGATGCAGCGCAGGTGCTCGCCGTCCTCCTCGAAGCAGTAGTAGAAGCTGACCGGGTTGAAGCAGTGGCCGAAATAGCGCAGATGGGTGAGCAGGCGGATCGGCCCGGTCGGGCGCTCGCCGCCGAGTCGCTGCACGGTGTCGCGCACCGCCTGCGGCAACGGGATGGCCGGGTCGCCGTGGTAGTCGGCGCGGCGGAACTGGGCGAGGTTGCGACGATCGACCGACCACAGCCAGCGCCCGGCAAACACGCGGTGGAGTTCGTCGAGGTCGAGATAGAGCATGAACAGCCGATAGCGGAACTCGTGCGCTCGCGGTTGGCGGCGGCGGTGCCGCACCCAGCCGTCGTAGACGCAACTGTGCAGCGGCGCGTTCATCGCCAGTGGACGCCCAGTTCCGCCGCCACCGCCAGCGCCGAGCGCATGCCGTCCTCGTGGAAACCCCAGCCCCAGTAGGCACCGGCGTAATGGGTGTGGCGACGGCCGCTGATCTCTCCGCGGCGGGCCTGCGCGGCGACGCTGGCGTGGCTGTAGACCGGGTGCGCGTAGTCCATCCTGGCGATGATCCGCGCCGGGTCGATGGCCGCACTGCGGTTGAGGGTGACGATGAAGGGATCGCGACTGGACAGTCCCTGCAGCAGGTTCATGCAGTAGCTGACCGTGCACGGCGTATCGGCCTCGGCCGGAACATGGGCGTTCCATGCCGCCCAGGCCTTGCGCTGGCGGGGCAGCACCGTGGCATCGGTGTGCAGCACGGTTTCGTTGCGCTGATAGGCGATGGCACCGAGTATCTCGCGCTCGGCCGGGTCCGGATCGGCCAGCAGGCGCAGGGCGTCGTCGCCGTGGCAGGCGATGACCACGCGGTCGAAGCGCTCCGCCGTCCGGCCCGGACTGTCGATCAGCACGCCGGCCTGGTCGCGACGGATCGCCAGCACCGGCGCGTTCAGGCGTACCAGGACGTTCCAGCGCGCCTGCATCGCCTCGACGTAGCGTGAGGAGCCGCCGCCCACCACGCGCCATGGCGGTCGCTCGTTGACCTGGAGCATGCGGTGGTTGGCCATGAACTGGACCAGGTAACGGGCCGGAAAGCGCAGGATCTGCTGCGCCGGCGAGGACCACAGCGCGCAGGCCATCGGCACGATGTGATCCTCGATGAAACCGCGGCTGTAGCCGTGTTCGCCCAGGTAATCGCCCAGCGTCGGACCGGGGCCTTCGCCCTGCAGCAGTGCCGGCGACTCGCGATAGAAGCGCAGGATGCCGCGCACCATGCCGAGAAAACGCGGCGAGAGCAGATTGCGACGCTGGCAGAACAGACCGTCCAGCGTCCCGGCGTTGTATTCCAGCCCGCTGCCGGCGTGCTGGACGGAAAAGCTCATCGTGGTCGGCTGCGTCTCGACCCGCAGCTCCTCGAACAGCCGGCAGAGCAGCGGATAACAGGTCGGATTGAAGACGATGAAGCCGCTGTCGACCGCGAAGTCGCGGCCCTCGTGATGCACCGCGTGGGTATGCGTGTGACCGCCCAGCCGCGCCTGCGCCTCGAACAGCGTCACCTCGTGATGCGGCGACAAAAGCCAGGCGCTGGCAAGGCCGGCGATGCCCGAGCCGACGACGGCGATGCGCATCTCAGCGCCCGGCCCGGCGCAGGTTGGCCGGTGCCGGGCGCAGGCCCCAGACCAACCCGGTCCACGACATCAGCCGCAGCAGGCCATAGGTGATGTCGATTTCCCACCAGCGGAACCCCTGTCGCGCCGAGCCGGGGAAATGGTGATGGTTGTTGTGCCAGCCCTCGCCGAAGGTCAGCAGCGCCAGCAGCCAGTTGTTGCGGCTGTCGTCGGCGGTGTCGAAGCGCCGCGAGCCGCGGCGATGGGCCAGCGAATTGATGCAGAAGGTGACGTGGAACAGCACCACGGTGGAGACGAAGAAGCCCCAGACCAGCATTTGCGGCCCGCTGGTTCCCCACTGCGGATGGACACGCTCCAGCCAGGCACCGCAGGCGAACAGGGCCGCCGCCAGCAGCGCCGGTGCCAGCATGTCGAAACGATCCAGCCAGCGCAGCTCCGGGAACCGGCGCAGGTCGGGGATCACCGACCAGTCGGTGCGAAAGCCGCGCGGCGTCAGGAACCAGCCCATATGGCTCCACCAGAAGCCGCGCCGAAGCGGGGAATGGATGTCCTGCTCGCCATCGGAGTGACGATGGTGGTTGCGATGATGCGCCGCCCACCACAGCGGCCCGCGCTGCACGCTGCTGGCACCGAGCACGGCGAAGGCGAACTGCACCGGCCGCGAAGTCTTGAATGCCTTGTGCGAGAAATAGCGGTGGTAAAACCCGGTGATGGCGAACATCCGCAGCGCATACAGCGCCGCCGCCGTGACCAGTGCAACCGGCGAAACGCCAACCCAGAACACGCCCAGGCAGGCCAGGTGCATGCCGACGAAGGGCAGCACGCGGATCCAGTCGATGTGGTCGGCGTTGCCGTCATCGACCTCCTCCACGCCGGTGTCGAACCAGCGCGCGAAGGCGGTCCACGCCCGGCGCAGCGCGCCCGGACTGGAAAGAGTGGGAGCAGACATGCGCGTACTGTCCGGACCGCAGAGTGCAAAAAAGGTGAAACCGACCGCCGAGGGCCGGCGGCGAGCGTAACCAACGGCTGTGGCTTCGTCACCTTTGTCCCATCCTGGACGGATGGATGCCCCGCATGATGCCGGCACTCAAGACAGGGCGCGCAACGCCGTGGCCAACGGCAGATACAGGCTCAGGCCATTTCCAGTAAAGGCGGCAAAGCCGAAACGCCGGTAGAACGTGGCTGCTGCCTCATCCTTGGCGTCCACTACCAGCGCATAGACGCCGCTTTCGCGGCCAATCAAGGCACACCGCTTGAGTGCATCCATCAACAGCCAATGGCCGTAACGCTTGCCCTGATGGCGAACGTCCACCGCAAGGCGCGCCAGCAACACCGCCGGGACGGGATGTCGGGGCAGGGATCTGGCTTCTGACTCCGGCAGGTCGGCGCGCGCGATCTGGCAGTTGCTCAGGCTGTAGAACCCCAGGATGTGATGCAACGCTGCCGAGTCGGCAAGCACGAAGGTGCGGGACAGGCGCTGCGTCTGGTGTTTTGCCGCCTGCGTCTTGAGGAAGTCATCGAGCGCCGGTTGGCCGCAATGGAAATCCGAACGGGCGTGCAGGGTTTTGTCGAGTGTGGAGACAGTCAGCGCCACTATGGCCGCCATGCAATGCCAGCGGCCTCGTAATCGCGCATTGCGGCGATCAATTCGGGGGTAGGCGATGGCGGGTGCGCCAAGGCATCGAGTACGTGGCGGTAATCCTGTACCGTGGTCTCGATCCGCTCTGCCTGCGCGATCACCTTGCGCGCGCGCCGCAGTGCGGGCCCAAGCAGAAACTGGCTCAGTTTCACGCCTTCGATTTGCGCAGCGCGCGTCAGCAAGCCTTTTTCTTCCGGCGGCAGGCGGACTTCGATACGGTCAGCGGCGATGGACATGGCGGGCCTCGTGATGGGTCATTCCGTACATTGTACGGAAAAAACGTGGCGAGCATGCCATGTTGCACGCTCCGCTGCGACCGGCGCGCTTTTGCACGCCAGGGCATTCAGCCGGGCCGTTGAGCGGCTGGCTTCACGCCGCGCGTGAGGCCCGCTTGCGGTCGTTTTCGGTCAGGTGTTTCTTGCGCAGGCGGATTTCCTTCGGCGTGATCTCGACCAGTTCGTCGTCGTCGATGAAATCCAGCGCCTGTTCCAGCGAGAACTTGATCGCCGGGGTCAACTGGATGGCGTCGTCCTTGCCCGAGGCGCGCATGTTGGTCAGCGGCTTGGGCTTGATGGCGTTGACGGTGAGGTCGTTGTCCTTGGAATGGATGCCGACCAGTTGGCCTTCGTAGACCTGGTCGCCTTCGGCGGCGAACAGCTTGCCGCGTTCCTGCAAGGGGCCGAGCGAATAGGCCGGGGTGGCACCGGCGGCGTTGGCGATCATCACGCCGTTGATGCGCTTGGCGATGGGGCCCTGTTCCTTCGGGCCGTAATGGTCGAAGACGTGGAACAGCAGGCCGGAACCCTGGGTCAGCGTCTTGAATTCGTTCTGGAAGCCGATCAGGCCACGCGCCGGGATCTGGTACTCCAGCCGCACCCGGCCCTTGCCGTCGGATTCCATGTTCTTGAGCTGGCCCTTGCGGCTGCCGAGTTTTTCCATCACGCCGCCCTGGTGGATTTCTTCCACGTCGACGACCAGTTGTTCGATCGGCTCCATCAACTGGCCGTCGATCTCCTTGATGATGACTTCCGGGCGCGACACGGCCAGTTCGAAGCCTTCGCGGCGCATGTTCTCGATCAGCACCGACAGGTGCAGTTCGCCGCGACCGGAGACGAGGAACTTGTCGGCATCCTCGAGCTGTTCCACCTTCAGCGCCACGTTGTGCACGGTCTCGCGCTCCAGCCGATCCTTGAGCTGGCGGCTGGTCAGGAACTTGCCGCCGGACAGATCCTTGTTGCCGGCGAACGGCGAGTTGTTGACCTGGAAGGTCATCGAAATGGTCGGCTCGTCCACGGTCAGCGGCGGCAGCGCCTCCGGCTTGTCCAGCGCGCAGACGGTGTCGGAGATGGTCAGGTCGGCGATGCCGGAGATGGCGATGATGTCGCCCGCTTCGGCGCTTTCCTGCTCGATCCGCTCCAGGCCCATGAAGCCCAGCACCTGCAACACCTTGCCCTGGCGCTTCCTGCCCTGGCGGTCGATCACCGCCACCGGCATGTTCTTCTTCAGCGTGCCGCGCTGGATGCGGCCGATGCCGATCACGCCGACGAAGTTGTTGTAATCGAGTTGGCTGATGCGCATCTGGAACGCCCCGTCAGGGTCCACCGGCGGGGCCGGAACATGCTGCATGATGGCCTCGTACAGCGGCGTCATGTCGCCCGAGCGGACATCGTCGGTCAGCCCGGCGTAGCCGTTCAGGCCGGAGGCGTAGATGATCGGGAAGTCCATTTGTTCGGCGGTGGCACCGAGGCGGTCGAACAGATCCCAGACCTGCTCGACGACCCACTCCGGCCGCGCGCCCGGGCGGTCGACCTTGTTCACCACCACGATCGGCTTGAAGCCCATCGCGAACGCCTTCTGCGTCACGAAACGGGTCTGCGGCATCGGCCCGTCCATGGCGTCGACCAGCAGCAGCACCGAGTCGACCATCGACAGCACGCGCTCGACCTCGCCGCCGAAATCGGCGTGGCCGGGGGTATCGACGATGTTGATGCGGTTGCCGCGCCAGTTGATCGCGGTGTTCTTGGCCAGGATGGTGATGCCGCGTTCCTTTTC
>JBAYTD010000108.1:0-10362 GCA_041675805.1 Lysobacteraceae bacterium | reverse complement strand
GGCTGCTCGGCCGGGCTGGCGCAGGTGGCGCTGGAGTACGCCCTGCCGGTCGCCAACGGCGTGCTGGCGGTGGAACGCCACGAGGACGCCAAGGCGCGCGCCGACGGCGCGCTCGGCAACAAGGGCGAGGAGGCCGCGCTGGCGGCATTGGAAATGATCGACCTGGGACGCCAACTGCGATGAAGCCACGCCGTACCGACGGAATCGACCCGGTCGCCCGTTCGCGCGCGCGCCGACGCGCCCTGCAGGCGGTGTATGCCTGGCAGGTCAGCGGCGGACCGATGCGCGGCATCATCGGCCAGTTCGCCCACGAGCAGGAAATGGAAGTGGCCGACCTCGCCTACTTCGAGGATCTGCTGCTAGGTCTGGAGGCCAACCTGGCCGGCATCGACACCGCGCTGACCCGGTTCACCGACCGCGAGGTCGAGCAGATCGACCCGATCGAGCGCGGCGTGCTGCGGCTGGCCGCCTACGAGTTGCTGCACCGGCCGGACGTGCCCTATCGGGTGGTCATCAACGAGGCCATCGAGACCGCCAAGCGCTTCGGTGCCGACCACGGCCACAGCTACGTCAACGGCGTGCTCGACCGCGCCTGCGCGCAGTGGCGCGGGGTGGAAGTCGAGGCCAACCGCCGTCGCTGAGGCCGCGATGGGTCTGTCCGAGTTCGCCCTGATCGAGCGCATCCGCGCCCGTGCCGCGGGCCGCGACGACGTGCTGCTCGGCATCGGCGACGACGCCGCGCTGTTGCAGCCGCCGGCAGGACAGGCGCTGGCAGTGAGCACCGACACGCTCAACCTCGGCGTGCATTTCAGCGCCGACGTGGTGCCCGCCGATCTCGGCTGGAAGGCGCTGGCGGTCAATCTCAGCGATCTTGCCGCGATGGCGGCGACGCCGGCCTGGGCGACCCTGTCGCTGAGCCTGCCGACACCCGACGCCGCCTGGCTGGACGGCTTTCTCGACGGCCTGCTGGCGCTGGCGACGGCCCAGGGCGTCGCCGTGGTCGGCGGCGACACCACGCACGGACCCCTGTCCATTTCGCTCACCGTGATCGGCTTCGTGCCGGCCGATCAGGCCCTGCGCCGCGACGGTGCCGGGGTCGGTGATGGCGTCTGGATCAGCGGCACCACCGGCGACGCCGCCGCCGCGCTGGCACTGGGCGACGCCGCCCCCGCCGCGCTGCGCGAGCGCCTGCACCGGCCGACGCCACGACTGGCGCTGGGCCGGGCGCTGCGTGGTATCGCCAGCGCATGCATCGACATTTCCGACGGCCTGATCGCCGACCTCGGCCACCTGCTCGTCGCCAGCGGTGTCGGTGCCGAGTTGTGCATCGCCGACTTGCCGATCTCGCCCGCCCTGCGCGCCCTAGACGATCCGCGCCGGCTCGACTGGCAACTGGCCGGCGGCGACGATTACGAGCTCTGCTTCAGCGTGCCGGCGGCGCAGGAAGCCGCCCTTGCCGCCCGCCTCGGCGAGTTCGACGTGGCGCCCGCCCGCATCGGTCGCATCGTCGCCGGATCCGGCTGCCGCGTGCTCGATGCCGAAGGCCGCCCGCTGCCGCTGGCGCGCGCCGGCTACGACCATTTCGAGCGCCGATGAACCTGCATCGCAAGCCGGCCTGGTGGATCGCCAACGGCCTCGGCTCCGGCCTTGCGCCGCGCGCCCCCGGCACCGTCGGCAGCCTCGCCGCCCTGCTGATCTGGTGGCTGTGCCTGCGCGGCCTGCCGCTGCCGGCCTATCTCGCCGTGCTGGTCGGCATCTTCGCGGTCGGCACCTGGGCGGCGCAACGGGTGATCGACGCGCTGCGCCGCGAGGATCCCGGCCTGATCGTCATCGACGAGTGGCTCGGCCTGTGGCTCACCCTGCTGCTGGCACCGCCGCATTGGGCCTGGTGGCTGCTCGGCTTCGCCCTGTTCCGCGTCTTCGACATCGCCAAGCCGTGGCCGGTGTCCTGGGCCGACCGCCGCCTGCACGGCGGCTTCGGCACGATGCTCGACGACGCCCTCGCCGGCCTCTACGCGCTGTTCGCGTTGCAGGCGCTGGCCTGGCTGTGGCCGCGACTGTGAGCGGCGTCGCGCCGACCCTGCGGAGCCGGCGATGAAGGCCGCCGAGCGCGTCGAGCTGTTCCGCCGCCTGCGCGAGCTGAACCCGTCACCGACCACGGAACTGGTCTACGCCAATGCGTTCGAATTGCTGATCGCGGTGATCCTGTCGGCGCAGGCCACCGATGTCGGCGTCAACAAGGCCACCGCGCGGCTGTTCCCCATCGCCAACACACCGCAGGCGATCCTCGATCTCGGCGAGGAGGGACTGAAGCGTCACATCGCCAGCATCGGCCTGTTCAATGCCAAGGCGAAGAACATCATCGCCACCTGCCGCATCCTGATCGACCAACACCAGGGCGAAGTGCCACGTCAGCGCGAGGCGCTGGAGACGCTGCCCGGGGTCGGCCGCAAGACCGCCAACGTGGTGCTCAACACCGCCTTCGGCGAGCCCGCCATCGCTGTCGACACGCACATCTTCCGCGTCGCCAACCGCACCGGCCTGGCCCCCGGCAAGACGCCGCTGGCAGTGGAAAAAGGGCTGCTGAAGCGGGTGCCCGCCGAGTTCCGCCAGGACGCCCATCACTGGCTGATCCTGCACGGACGCTATGTCTGCAAGGCACGCAAGCCGGACTGCCCGCACTGCGTGCTGCGCGACCTGTGCCGCTATCGCGATAAGACGCTTTAAGCGTCGGGCGGGCGCGCCAGCAGCATCGACAGCGCCTTGCCGACCGCCGCGAAGGCGAACGCGCCGGTGACATGCGTGGCGGCACCCAGGCCCATGCCGCAATCCAGTTTCAGCGCCGCATCCGGCCCCAGTGCCGGACGGTTGCCACAGACGCTGCCATCGGCCTGCGGATAGCGCACGTTCTCCAGCGAATACACCGCCGGCACGCCGAAATAGCGCGAGGGATTGCGCGGAAAGCCGAACTCGGCGCGCAGCTTCTTGCGCACCAGGGCGAGCAGGGCGTCGTGTTCGGTACGGCTGAGGTCGCGCACGCGAACCTGGGTCGGGTCGCTGCGCCCGCCGGCCGAGCCGACCACCAGCAGCGGCAGCTTGCGCCGCCGACACCAGGCGATGGTCTCGACCTTGGTGCGGAAGCTGTCGCAGGCATCCAGCACCAGGTCGAAGCCGCGATCCAGATGGCGCTCCAGCGAGGCCGGCCCAAGGAACTCCGCCAGCGCTTCCACCTCGATCTGCGGGTTGATCGCCCGGCAGCGCTCGGCCATCGCCTCGACCTTGATCCGCCCGTACTGCCCGGCCAGCGCCGGCAACTGGCGATTGGTATTGCTCACGCACAGTTCGTCGGCGTCGATCAAGGTCAGGTGGCCGACCGCACTGCGCGCCAGCGCCTCCACCGCCCACGAGCCGACACCGCCGATGCCGACCACGGCGACGCGACAGGCCGCCAGGCGGCGCACCGATCCGGCACCATACAGGCGGTCGATGCCGGCGAAGCGGTCGAGCAGGGGCGAAGCGTCCATCGTATCCTTGCGACATGGCGGAACGGCCGGCGATGGTACGCCATCAGGCCCGGCCGCCGCGCCCGTCATTGCCAGGAAACCCCGCATGCGTCATGTCCTGCTGATCCTCGTCGGCATCCTCGTCGGCGCGCTGTGCACCCTCGCTGCGATGAACGCGGCGCAGCGCGCCAATGCCTTTCCGCGCGGCGTGATGGCCGTGCTCGGCCACCACAGCGGCGAGATCCGCCGCCAGGTCGCCAACGGCCAGTGCGAGGCGGACGGCGCGCAGCGGCACTTCGTCGCCGTGCGCAGGCTGGCCGACGATCTGCAGCCGGCCTTCGTGCCGACCGGCATCGACGACGCCCTGTTCCTGCGCTACAGCGACGCGCTGCGCGAGGTCGCCGACCGCGCGCTGGCCAATCCGGCGGCGGACTGCGCGGCGCTGGGCGAACAGCTGGGCGAGCTCGGCGGTGCCTGCCAGGCCTGCCACCGCGATTTCAACTAGCCGCAAAACCGGCAAACCCCGCCGGAGCGGGGTTTGCTGGTTCGATCTGAAGCTGTCCTGCAACGAGGGCGGATCAGACCTTTTGCACCTCATCGGCCTGCAGGCCCTTCTGGCCCTGCACAACCTTGAAGCTGACCTTGTCGCCTTCGGCAAGCGACCGGAAGCCGGTGCCCTGGATGGCGCGGAAGTGAACGAAGACATCGTCACCGTTGTCGCGGCTGATGAAGCCGAATCCCTTGGCATCGTTGAACCACTTGACGGTTCCGGTCTGACGGTCGGACATGAAACGCTCCTCGGAAACTCTGATCGTGTTGTTTTAGCCTGTGGCCAGGCCGTTCGCTTGCTGTGTTGCGCCGCGTCGTGTGACCACGCCCCATTGCAATGACAGCAAATCCAGTGTAGCGAACTTTTTTTTTCAATGCGATCACTGTTTCAACGCCGTCGGCAGGCGCTGAAAACCCGTTGCGCGCGCAGCCGTCAGAGCGCACGCAGGGTCTGTGCAGGCGGCGCGGAAACCACCTGGCGCGTCATCAGCAGGCCGGTCACGCCCACCGCCAACGCGCCGGCCAGTGCTCCCCATGCGGCCAGCCGCCAATCCGGATGCCAGGGCAGGTCGAAAACCTCCAGCGCGATGGCCCCGGCGACCAGGGTGGCGGCCAGTGCCGCAGTCAATCCGGCGATCACACCGATGACGACGAATTCACTGAGCTGGGCCCAGCGCAATTGCCGGCTGCTGGCACCGAGCACGCGCATCACCGAGCCTTCGCGCAGGCGCTCGTCCTGGCTCGCCGCCATCGCCGCCAGCAATACCAGCAGGCCGGCGGCAAGGGTGAAATAGAACACGTATTCCACCGCCGTCGCGACCTGGTCGGCGGTATTGCGCACCTGCGCCAGCACGGCGTCGATATCGACCACGGACAGGGTCGGAAACTCGCGTACCAATTGGTCGGTCAGGCGCGGATTGTCGGCCGGAACGCGGATCGCGCCGATATGGCTGGCCGCCATGTCGCGCAGACCGGCCGGCGACACCAGGACGAAGAAGTTGGGGCGGAAGCTTTCCCAGTCGACCCGGCGCAGGCTGGTGATGCGCCCCTCCAGCGGCGTGCCGGCAAGGTCGAAGCCGACCCGGTCGCCGAGCTTCCAGCCCAGCGTTTCGGCGAAACGCTCCTCCACCGACAGTTCGATGTCCTCGGCCGGCGCATCGGCCGACCAGAAACGTCCGCCGACGACCTCGTTGTCGCCCTCGCGCAGGGCGCTGGCGGTGGACAGGTTGAACTCGCGCTCGGCCATGCGCCGGGCACGGTCGCCGCGCTCCGTGTAATCGCTGCCACGCACCGGCTCGCCGTTCACGCTGACCAGCCGCGCGCGCACCATCGCCGGCAGTTCCGGTGCAATGACCCCGCCCGCTTCCAGCCGCGCGCGCACGGCGTCGAGCTGGTCGGGCTGGATGTTGACGAGGAAGCGGTTGGGCGCATCGTCCGGCAATGCCGCCTGCCAGCGTTCGATCAAGTCGGTGCGCACCAGGGTCAGCAGCAACACGGCCATCAGGCCGAGCCCGAGCGCGGTGATCTGGATCACGCTGGAGCGGGCGCGCCGGGTGACATTGGCAAGGCCGTAGCGCCACGGCCCGCGCAGCCGTCCGCGCACAGCGCGCAATAGATGGATCAGCGCATGGCCGAGCAGGGCCAGCACCAGCAGCGTCGCCGCCACGCCGCCGAGCACCACGCCGCCAAGGCTGGCCGAGCCGGCCTTCCACCACAGCAGCCCGGCCAACCCGACCAGCCCGGCCGCCATGCTGAGCGCCGCACCGGGCTCGAAAGCGCCGATGTCGCGACGCAGCACGCGCATCGCCGGGGTCTTGCGCAAGGCCAGGATCGGCGGCAGCGCGAACGCCAGCAACACGCAGAAACCGACGCCCAGCCCGTGCACTGCGGGCATCCAGCCGGCACCGGGAATGGCCATGCCCAGGCGCAGCGCCAACCAGTCGCCCAGCGCCCACTGCAGCAGCCAGGCCAGAACCAGGCCAAGCGCCGAGCCGAGCAGACCCAGCGCCAGCAGTTCGCCGCCGTGGATGCGCAGCACCATGGCGCGATCCGCGCCGAGGCAGCGCATCACCGCGCAGCCATCGAGATGGCGTTCGGCATGCCGGCGCGCCGCCATCGCCACCGCGATGCCGGCCAGCACCACCGACACCAGGGCGGCCAGGCCAAGAAAACGGTCGGCACGCTCCAGCGCCGAGCGCACTTCCGGCCGCGCCTCGGCGATGGTTTCGATGCGCTGGCCGCGGGCCAGATCCTCGCGCTGCGCCGACACCCAGGCATCGACGGCGTCGGCCTCGCCGGCCACCACCAGACGGTAGCGGATGCGGCTGCCGAACTGCACCAGCCCGGTTGCCGGCAGGTCGTCGAGATGGAAATACGCCTTCGGCGCGACATTGAAATAGTCCAGCGCCGCGTCCGGCTCCTGCACCACCAGGGCGGCCAGGCGCAGGCGGGTCTCGCCGACCTGGACCAGATCGCCGACCCGCGCGCCCAGCGTTTCCGCACCGGCGCGGCTTAGCCACAGCGTGCCGCGCGGCGGAATGCCGGTGGCATCGTAGGCCGGCGCGTCCGCCGCATCGGTCAGGCGAAAGCCGCCGCGCAGCGGAAAGCCCTCGGCCATCGCCCGCAGATCGGACAGTTTCAACGCATCGCCGACGCCGAGCATGCTCGGAAAGCTCAGCGTCTCGGTGCTGGCCAGGCCCAGTTCGCGCGCCAGCAGGCGCGGTGCCTCGCCGATCGGCGCATCGGCGCGCAGCACGGCGTCGCCGCCGAGCAGGCGATTGGCCTCGATGTCCAGCGCCCGACCGGCGCGGTCGGTCAGAAAACCGATGCTGGCCACGGCGCAGACCGACAGCACCAGCGCTGCCAGCAGGATGCTGACCTCGCCCGCCGCCAGGTCGCGGCGCAGCATGCGCAGGCCGAGCCGCCAGCCGATCCCCAGCCTCATGACGCCAGCCGTCCGCCGACCAGACGCAAGCGGCGTCCGCAGCGCGCCGCCAGCCGCTCGTCGTGCGTCACCAGCACCAGGGTGGCCCCGCTTTGCGTGTTCAGCTCGAACAGCAGGTCGGCGATGGTCTGCCCGGTGCGGGTATCGAGGTTGCCGGTCGGCTCGTCGGCAAACAGCACGCGCGGATTGGTCACGAAGGCGCGCGCCAGCGCCACGCGCTGCTGCTCGCCGCCGGACAACTGGCGCGGATAATGCCCCAGCCGGTCGCTCAGCCCGACCCGACCGAGAATGCCGCGCGCGGCTGGGGCCGGATCATCATGGCCGGCCAGTTCCAGCGGCAGCATCACGTTCTCCAGCGCGGTCAGCGAGGGCAGCAACTGGAACGACTGGAAGACGAAACCCACCGAGGCCGCGCGGACCCGCGCCCGGCCATCCTCGTCCAGCCGCGACAGCGCCGCGCCGGCCAGCCGAACCTCGCCGCTGCTGGGCACGTCGAGCCCGGCCAGCAAGGCCAGCAAGGTCGACTTGCCGCTGCCTGAAGCGCCGACCACCGCGACCGCCTCGCCGGCGTCGATGCGGAAACTCACATCGTCCAGAATGGTCAAGGTTCCGTCCGGCAAGGCGACCTGCTTGCCCAGGTGCTCGGCTTCCAGCATCGCGATGGCGCGCTCCGGCGGCGCGGCGGTGTGTACGGGGGTCGGGTTGTCCATGAAGGGTCGGCATCCTTGTCGGCGGGCATCCTTGGAGTTCAACGCATGCAACAGGTTCACCGCAAGTCGCTCTGGTCCCGCTCTCTGCAGCGGGCGGCGGGATGGTTCATGTTCGCCTGCCTGCTCGCTGCGACAGCAGCGGCCCAGGCCGACGACAAACGCCTGCTGGTGATGGGCGACTCGCTGTCCGCCGCCTACGGCCTCGCCACCGAACAGGGCTGGGTCCACCTGCTCGACCAGCGCCTGCAACGCGAGCGGCCCGGCTGGCGCATCGTCAACGCCAGCATCAGCGGCGAAACCACCAGCGGCGGCGCGGCGCGCATCGCCGGCGAACTGGCCCGCCACGCGCCGTCCGCCGTGCTGATCGAACTCGGTGCCAACGACGGCCTGCGCGGCCTGCCGCTGGAAATTGCCGGCGACAACCTGGACAAGATGATCCGCGCCGCACAGGACGCCGGAGCCCGGGTCGGTCTGATCGGCATGCAGATCCCGCCCAATTACGGTCCGGACTACACGCGCGGCTTCATCGCGATGTACGCCGACCTCGCCGCGCGCCACGAATTGCCGCTGGAACCGTTCCTGCTCGCGCCCATCGTCAGCGAACGCGACGCCTTCCTCGACGACAACCTGCACCCCGCCGCCAGCGCGCAGCCGCGCCTCGCCGAGCACCTCTGGCCACTGCTGCGGACCCTGGTCGACGCCGCCGACGCGGCACCGACAGCCGGAAACTGAGGCGGCACTGCCGCCGGCCAGGCCCGGACGCGGCCTGGCCGGCGGGCTTCGATGCGCTCCGCACTCGCCCGGTCAGGCTCGTTTGATCAGGCTGATCAGGAACAGCAGGATCACCGCGCCGATGAAGGCATTGAGGATCGCGCCGACGATGCCGCCGCCGATCGCCACGCCCAAAAATCCAAGCACGAAACTGCCGACGAATGCACCGACGATGCCGACCACGATATTGCCGAGAATGCCGAAACCGCGTCCCTTCATCACCAGGCCGGCCAACCAGCCGGCGACGCCGCCGATCAGCAGGGTGATGATCAAGGACTGCAAGGAAATTTCCATGTCGCTATCCCCAGAATGATGGGCACATGCCCGCTTCGATGCTGAAGCAGGCTCCGGGGCGGGTCAAACCGCAGCGCAGCATCCGGGGCGTGTCATCAATCCCCTCACGCGGCTGCGTGGGATTGGATGACACGCGCCGGATCAGCTACCGGGTCAGATCAACAGACGCAACGAAGCAGCGAAAGACACCTCGCAGGCAGCTTAGTCCTCACGACAGCAGGCCGTAATACAGCAGTGCGGCACCGCGTGGCGTGTGCGCCATGACTTGGATGCGCAACGGCACGCCCCCCGTGCCGGACGGAACCCGCAGACGCCAGCCGGAGCACAGCATGTGGGGTGCCTGGAAAGCCTCGGCCACGTCCGGCCGCGGGATGTTGATCGGTACTTCGTGGGCCGTGCCGGCCAGCGTGACCTCTACGCAGTCCAGCCGCACTTCCTCGTCCAGGCTGGCCGCCCAACCTTCCAGATACACACTGCCATCGGCCTCGCGCCGCCGGACGTCCACCCAGCCCCAAGGGCCGCGCAGGAAGCTGCCGGCGAGCACGGCGGGATCGCGGCGTCCGTCCGCCGACACCACGTACAGGTCCTGCTCGTTGGCCAGCGCCCTCGGCAGACGCACATGCCGCGTCGCCGCACCAGCCGCTTCTGCAAGCCGCGCGCGGACGTAGCCATCGGTCACGTAGGCGGTGCCATACAGGCGCTTGTCCAGTGGTGACAATTCGCTGTCCTGTTGATACAGGATACCTTCGGCCTCGGCGATCCGCCCGCCCGCGAACTGCGACTCGCCGCGGACGCTGAAGCAAAGCACTCCGCCAGGGTTCAGCAGGGAAAGTAGGCGCGCCAGCCAGGGGCCAAACAGTTCATCGGGTAGGTGCGAAAACAGCGAGGCGACCCAGATCACGTCGAAGCACTGTGCGACCTCAAAATTGTCCGGATGCGCGGTGGACGGCAGGGTGTGGACACCAAGCGCGGCAGAGACAAAATCCAGCGCCTCGGGCTGAATTTCTGAGCCGGTGATCGATGCCTTCGGCCAGTCCAGCGTCAGAAAGCGCAGCAGTCGACCAAAGCCACAGGCAAAATCCAGGATGGTGACGGTATCGGCCCGTTCGCCGAACAGCGTTTCCACCGCCTGCCGGACACTGCGGTACTGCTGCACGCCGATGTTGAAATACTGGCTGAGCGCGGCCCCGGAATCCTGATGCGCGTGCAGGGAGTGGAGAAACATCTGGTCGTCCGGATGGATGCCAACTGTCAGGCGGTCAGCCTGCTCGATGCGTGCATCCGACCCGTCCATGCAACGCACGAGGGCCTGCCTGAAAAACGGATCACCGGCCAGCGCAGCTGCCTGCCGCAGCAGATCGTCGAAGGGGAGCGTACTCATTCTTCCGGCATGTCTTGTGATGGCCTCTTGGCTCAGGCCTGATGACGATCCACTGCGTTCAAACGTGGACATTACTTTGTCTCATCTACCTGAATCCGTGCCACCCACCCACACCCCATCCTTGCGATGCGCTTTTTGAAAAATTCGCTTGCCCTTTCGGCGGGCGACTTGGTGTTTCCCCCGATTCACCGCTCGACGGGGCGGTTTCGG
>JBAYTD010000107.1:0-10457 GCA_041675805.1 Lysobacteraceae bacterium | reverse complement strand
CTGTGCCACCGTCTGGAAATGGATGGCGACCGTCTGCGACGCCTGGATGAGCTGGGCCGGATCGTTGGCGTAGCGCTTGCGGCCTTCCTTGAGCACGGCACGGTCGTGCTGGGTCTGCGACACGCCCAGCCGGGCCAGCTTCAGGGCCAACTGGAAGCCCTCGGCCGGCGTGGCGACGATCAGCGTCGGCAGTTCCAGCGGATTGCGTTCGGGCGGCGGCGGCTCGGCCTCGTTGGCCAGCGTCGCGCTGGTCAGCCCGGCGAAAATCAGGCCGGCAAGGATCAGGCCGGCGCAGCGTTTGGCAAGCACGGATGTCATGGCGGCACCTCCTGCAAGGACGCGAAACCCGACGCCGCGCGCCGGGGCGAGGATGCGGCCGCGAACAGCCGGTCCGGGGACAGGATAAGCGTGATCGGCGCAGCTCGGGTCGGCACCAGACACCGCCGGTCGCGGGAGGGTCTTCGCCGGGGCGTCCGGACTCGCAACGGAAAGTTTCTGATTCCGGCGCTCCCGTGCCTGCGACGGCGATCAGGTACTGCATCGGGTCAACCGGGGCTCTGCCGGCTTCCCGGCGTTCCATCGCCAACTGCAAAGCGCAGCTTGCTGCGCTTGCTCCATGTGGCGCGGGATTTCCCGCGTGCGCGCGGAGGCGGTGTTACGCCGGGTCACGGCATGGTTGTCGGTGTCGGATTGAACGGCCGGCGGCGTCGATCTGCCGGCCGGTCGCGTCAGATGCGGCGCAGCACTTCGTGGGCGAGGTGTACCGACATCACCCGGTTCTGTTCCGGGCTGGAACTGGTCTTTACGTTGAGGTGGAACAGCTTGTCGCCGCTGAGGAAGCTGAGTTGCGACATCGCCGCGCCCCAGCGCGCGCGCTCGCCCGGGCCGGGCAGGTCTTCGGCGTCCTTGTAGACCGATGTGGACTGCTCGAAGCCGTCGGCGGACACGCCATGGGCGACGACGATCATCAGTTTGGCCGGTTCGTGCACTTCGATCTCCTGCCCGCCGACATGGAGGATGCGCGTGACCAGATCCTTGCCCCACTGGTAGGAACAGGACGGGAACGCGCCGCCGCCTTCCTCGATCTGCAACGCCGTGTCGGCGTCGATGTTGAACATCAGCCGGATGTCCTGTTCGGGGACGATCTGGCAGGCGCTGGACAGGGCACCGAGTCGATCCGTTGTCGCCTGCGGCGCGGTGCTTTCCTCATTGGCGGCGGGGGCGGACGGTTGGCCGTTCTGGCAGGCGGCGAGCAGGGAGCAGGACAGCAGCACGGGCAGGAACAGGGCGTTGCGCATGATGGGTGGTTGACCTCGTTTCGATCAGTGGAAGGACGATGACGCCCACAGCGGGCGGCCGAAGTGTGGTCGGGCCGGTCGTCGAGGGCAAGCCGAGGGCGCTTCGGGCGGCGGGCAGGCGCGCCGCGTCAGTACGGTTGCAGCGGGCCGAGCGGGACGATGCCGGTCGGGTTGATGCTGCGGTGGCTCTCGTAGTAATGCCGCTTGATGTGATCGAAATGGACCGTCTCGGCGACGCCCGGAACCACCATCATCAAGGCGGTGAAGGCGCTCAGCGCCGGGTAGTCGGCGATGCGCCTCAGGTTGCACTTGAAGTGGCCGTGGTAGACGGCGTCGAAGCGCACCAGGGTGGTGAACAGGCGGATGTCGGCCTCGGTGAGCTGGTCGCCGACCAGCCAGGCGCGGGTGGTCAGATGCGTTTCCAGCCAGTCGAGGGTGTCGAACAGCGGCCGCACGGCTTCTTCGTAGGCTTCCTGCGTGGTGGCGAAGCCGGCCCGGTAGACGCCGTTGTTGACGTTCGGGTAGATCCGCGCATTGATGGCGTCGATCTCCGCGCGCAGCGGTTCGGGGCAGAAATCGCCCGGCTGCGCGCCGAGGTCGTCGAAGGCGTGGTTGAGCATGCGGATCAGCTCGGAGGATTCGTTGTTGACGATGCTGTCGGTGTGCTGGTCCCAGAGCATCGGCACGGTCACCCGGCCGGTCATGCCGGGGCGGGCGCGGGCATAGAGTTGATGCAGGTATTGCGCGCCCATCACCGGCTCGGCGCTGACGCCGGGGCCTTCGGCGAAGGTCCAGCCGTTTTCCAGCATCCGCCAGTGCACCACGGAGATCGGCAGCAGTTCCTCCAGTCCTTTCAGCGCGCGGACGATCAGGGTGCGGTGCGCCCAAGGGCAGGCGTAGCTGACGTAGAGACGGTAGCGGCCGGCTTCCGCGCGATGGCCGCGCTGGCCGTCCGGGCCGCGGCCGCCGGCGGCGCTCAGCCAGTCGCGGAAGCTGGCTTCCTCGCGCTTGAAGGAGCCGTCGCCGGAGGTGTCGTACCACTTGTCTTGCCAGGTTCCATCGACCAACAGGCCCATCGCTTTCTCCCGCTGCATGCGCAATGCTTGCCGGGCAGGGTAACGCAGGCAACGATCCGGTCACACCGGAGCCGCCCGCCGGGCTTACCATCGACATGCCGTCCGTGTCTGCCTTGGCGAGCGGCCCATCATCGGCATTCGCAGGGGTGCCGACGCCAACATCCGGGAGAGAACAATGAAGACCTACAACGTCGGATACCTGATCGGCAGCCTGTCCAGGGAGTCGATCAACCGCAAACTCGCCAACGCGCTGTTCAAGCTGGCCCCCGAGCAGCTCAAGTTCCACGAGATCTCGTTCAAGGACCTGCCGCTGTACAACTACGAACACGATGCCGACTATCCCGAGGCCGGGCGCAAGTTCAAGAAGGCCATCGAGGATTCCGACGCCATCCTCATCATCACGCCGGAATACAACCGCTCCATTCCCGGTCCGCTGAAGAACGCCATCGACTGGGCCAGCCGTCCCTGGGGCACCAATTCCTTCGCCAATATCCCTTCCGGCGTGATCGGCACCTCGCCGGGCGCGATCGGCACCGCCGTGGGCCAGCAGCACCTGCGCAGCATTCTCGGCTTCCTCAACTCGCCGCAGATGAACTCGCCGGAGGCCTACATCCAGTTCAAGGACGGCTTCCTCAACGACGCCGGCGAGATCGCCGACGCCGGCACGGCGAAGTTCCTCGCTGGCTACCTGAAGGAATTCCATCAGTTCATCGAGCGCGTGCTGACGGTGCTGCCGCGCGGAAACTGAAACAGCGTCGCGACGGCCGGCCCGCTGTCGGCCGACATGATGATCCAGCGCGCCGGCCGCCCGGCGCGTCATCGGAGGGTTGGCGTGATCGAACTTGTCATTGCGCAGCGCTCGCGCGATCTGGGCGCGTTCGAGGTCGGCCGCGTGCTGCCGTCCTCGCAGCGGCGGATGGTCGGCCCGTACATTTTCTTCGACCGCATGGGCCCGAAGCGGATCGCCCCCGGCCTGCCGCCTGAGGCCGACGTGTTGCCGCATCCGCACATCGGCCTGTCGACCATCACCTACCTGTTCGACGGCGAGATCACCCATCGCGACAGCCTCGGCTTCGAGCAGCCGATCCATCCCGGCGAGGTCAACTGGATGACCGCCGGGCGCGGCATCACCCATTCCGAGCGCTTCGAGCGCCTGCGCGCCGAAGGCGGGCCGCTCGATGGCGTGCAGGCCTGGGTGGCGCTGCCGGATCGGCACGAGGAGCGCGAGCCGGGCTTCTGGCACTACGCTAGCGCGGCGTTGCCGATGTTCGACGAAGGCGGCGCAAGCGGGCGGCTGATCGCCGGCAGCCTGGCCGGCCTGCGCTCGCCGGTGGCCATTGACTCGCCGCAGTTCTATGTGCATTGGCGGCTGCGCGCCGGTGCCCGCGTGGCGTTGCCGGCCGAGTATCCCGAGCGCGCCGTCTACGTCGTCAGCGGCGAAGTGGAGATCGCCGGCCAGCGCGTCGAAGTCGGCAGCCTGGCCCTGCTGCGCGCCGGCACGTCGGTCGACATCGCCGCCCGCAGCGACGCCGTGGTCATGGCGTTGGGCGGCGAACCGGTGGGCCCGCGCTATATCGACTGGAACTTCGTATCCTCCTCCAGGGAGCGCATCGAACAGGCCCGCGCCGACTGGGCCGCCGGGCGAATGAAACTGCCTGACCTCGACGATGCCGAATTCATCCCGCTGCCGCCGCGCATCGGCAGGATGTCGGAGCCGAGGCCTTGATTGGGAAGCAGTTCCAGATGCCAGTTCCAGAAGCCAGACAGCAAAGCCTGCGCTATCCGGCTCTTCTGGAACTGGAACTGGCATCTGGAACTGCAACTGCAACTGCTCCCCAACCCCCGAGAAGCCCGTGACCACGCTGCACTTCATTGCCCTGCTCGACTTCATCGGCACCTTCGCCTTCGCCATCAGCGGCGGCCTGGTCGCGGTGCGGCATCGGCTGGATTTCTTCGGCGTGATGGTGCTGTCGTTCGCTGCCGCCACGTCGGGCGGCATCCTGCGCGACGTGTTGTTGCCGGCGACGCCGCCGGTTGCCCTGGTCGATTGGCGCTACGCGGCGGTGTCCGCTTTCGCCGGCGTGTTGACCTTCTACAACGCCGCCGTGGTGGAGAAATTGCGCAATCCGGTGCAGTTTTTCGACGCCGTCGGCTTGGGCCTGTTCGCCGTGCTCGGTGCCGGCAAGGCGATCACCTACGGGATGGGGCCGATGGGTGCGGTGATGCTGGGCGTTCTGTCGGGCGTCGGCGGCGGCGTGGTGCGCGATCTGCTGGTCGCGCAGATTCCGGCCATCCTGCTGCGCGAGCTGTACGCCGTCGCGGCGCTGGCCGGTGCCTTGCTGGTGGTGCTCGGCCATGTGCTCGGCTGGCCGGCGGCACCGACCGCCATCGGCGGTGCCGTCCTCTGCATCGGCCTGCGCGTGCTGGCGATCCGGCGTGGCTGGCGGTTGCCGGTGGCAAGGGATCGTCGCCCGCCGAAGGCGTGAAGCGGCATCCCCGTCGGTCGGCGATCAGGCCGACTGCGCTCGCGCCCGCTTGTGCAGTTCGATGCAGTACGAGGCGTCTTCCGGCTTGGCCGCATCCAGCCCCAGCACGCTGCACAGGGTGAGCGCGTCCATGTCCTTGTCCACCGTGCACACTTTCAGCGCAATGCTGTATTCGTAGGCGCTGATCGCGTCCTCTGCGGTGGTGAAGGCGGGTTTGAGTTGCAGCTTGCGCTGGCGTACCGGCAGGCCTTCCTGGTTGGGCAGGACGAAGAAGGCGCGGGACTGGTAAAGCACGGCGAAGTATTTGGAAAGCGTCGCGCCGGAGAGGCGGAAGTCGGGATCGTTTTCCACCAGCAGGCGGGCGATGTCGTCCTGATGGAAGGTTTCGGCAGCCTGCATGGTCTCGAAGATCCGCCGCAGCAGGGCGCGGCGGCGATCGGTATCGGGCAGGAAATGGTAGTCGCGCAGGCGGCTTTCCACGGTGTCCGCCTCGCCCGCGCCGTACGCAGCGGGCGAGGCGACACGGCGCAGCACGAAGCCCGGCGGGCGCGCCGGCGCATCCTCACCGGCCGGGAACACCACGATGTCGCCATGCGCCTGCGCGTCGATGCGCGCGATGTGCGGCAGCGAGAGCAGCAGTTCGGAGAACTTGGCGTAGCCGTATTCGCTTTCGTCGAAGGTCTGCCCCAGTTCACGCTTGAGCAACTGTTTGAGCGTCGCGCCCTTGATGCCCTGCACGTGGTGTTTGGATAGCAGCGCCGTCAGCGCGCCCTCCAGCCGGCCCTGATCTTCCGGCGCATCTTCCGCCACGGCATCGCCGGCATCAGAATAGGTGCGCTTCAGTGCGGAATACTTCACGAAGCTGTCGCACAGCGCGGCGAAATCCTCGCTCGCGGAAACGTCCGGCGCGACGCCGACGATCTTCTTGCCGTGGCGGCGCAGGGTCTTGAGGATGTGGATGAAATCGCGGTCGCCGGAGACGATGACGAAGGTCCGTATGTGCGGCAGCGTCCACAGCGTTTCGATCGCATCGACCGCCAGTTTCACGTCCACCGCGTTCTTGTAGCCGCGCCCGAGCACGTGGATGAGGTCGATGCCCTGGCGGTCGAGGTCGATCTGGAACTGGTTGAAGTTCGAGTTGCGCCAGTCGGCGTAGGCATTGGCCAGCACGACTTGGCCGTGTTCCTCGGCCAGACGGAACAACAGGCCGACGTCCAGTTCGTCGGCGAGATCGTCCTGCACCATGTTTTTCAGGCCGAGCACCAGGTTTTCGAAGTCGATCAGCAGGCAGACGTGGGAGGCGGAGGAATCGGGCATGGGTCGGCGTTCCGGGGTTTCAGGGGATGGGATGCGGCACGGCGGTGCGGCTTTCAGCGCCTTGCGCAGGACGGTCTCGGCTCGCTCACCGCTGCCCGTCGCCGCCTGCCATGTGCGCGATAGCGTAACGCGATGCGTGGGGCGTGGATCGGGGCTTTGCGCTTGTCGGCAGCGGCGTGGCCCAGTTGGTCTTACGCTGGGCGGGCTGGGCATCCGGGCGTTCATTGACCTTATCATGATCGTCATCGGCGCTTTCACCGACAAAGCCGGCAACAAGATCACCCGGTGGAACCAGGGCGGCGCTGAACGGGCCGACCCGTTCGGGCTTTCCTGGCAGGGTTTCGCCGGCCGGGGATGAGGAAAGCGACATCCCCGGCCGCCCACGGAGAACCAGGATGAAACCGGACGCCCGCATGCCAGCCGTGTTCCTCGGCCACGGCAGCCCGATGAACGCACTGGAGCACAATCGCCATACCGCCGCCTGGCGCGCCATCGGCGCGGCCCTGCCGCGACCGCGCGCCATCCTGATGGTATCGGCGCACTGGTACATCAACGCCACCGCCGTCACCGCGATGGCGCGGCCGCGCACGATCCACGACTTCTACGGCTTTCCGAAGGCGCTGTTCGAGGTGCAGTACCCGGCACCCGGCCTGCCCGATCTGGTCGGCGAGATCGCCGAGGCGGTGCGTCCGGATCGGGTCGGTGCCGACCACGACAGTTGGGGCCTCGACCACGGCACCTGGTCGGTGCTGGTGCATGCCTTCCCCGCCGCCGACATCCCGGTGGTGCAACTGTCGATCAACGCCGCCAAACCGGCCGAGTACCACCTGGCGCTGGGCGCGCGGCTGGCCGCGCTGCGCGAGCGCGGCGTGTTGCTGATGGGCAGCGGCAACATCGTCCACAACCTGCGCCTGATGGACTGGAAGCAGCCGGACGCCGCCTTCGACTGGGCGCGCGCCTTCAACGAGGACGCTGTGGCCTTGCTGACGCAGCGCCCCGGCGACGCCGCCGTCCTGCAACAGCATGTCGATTACCTGCGCGCCGCACCGACGCCGGATCACTTCCTGCCGATGCTCTATATCGCCGGCTTCGCCGCGCAGACCGGGTCCAACCCTACCGTCCTGGCCGATGGCTACGCCTACGGCTCGCTGTCGATGACCTGTTTCGGCGTCGATGTCGCCGACATCCCGGCGCAAGAAGCAAGCGCCGGCGATCCGTTCGACTGCGCCTTGCCGGCCGACCAGAGCAACATCTGAGGGGTTCGGCGCAGCGGCCATCCGCGAGCGCCACCCAGGCCCGGCGCGGCCCCGCCGTCCGCCCCTGATTTGCTATCCTTCCCAACCTTTTGCACTGCAGCAAAACCATCATGATCGAAACCAATCCGATCCATTCGCGCATCGATGATCTGAGCGGTCGTCTGACTGCGCTTCGGAGGTATCTTTGACTACGACCGTCAGGTCGAACGTCTGGAAGAAGTCAGCCGCGAACTGGAAGACCCGTCAATCTGGAACAATGCCGAGCGCGCCCAGGGGCTGGGACGCGAGCGCGCCGCGCTGGAGCGCGTCGTCGTCGGCATCCGCGAGCTGAGCGAGGGCCTTGCCGGCGCGGAGGAACTGCTCGAACTGGCCGAGGCGGAGAACGACGAGGAGACCGCGCAGGCGGTGGTGGAAGATGTGGAGCGCTGCGCCAGGGGCGTCGAGGCGCTGGAGTTCCGCCGCATGTTCTCCGGCAAGATGGACAACGCCAACGCCTTCGTCGACATCCAGGCCGGCGCCGGCGGCACCGAGGCGCAGGACTGGGCCGAAATGCTGCTGCGCATGTACCTGCGCTGGGCCGAATCGCGCGACTGGAAGGTGGAATTGATGGAGGCCAGCGGCGGCGATGTCGCCGGCATCAAGTCGGCCACCTTCCGTGTCGAGGGAGAGTTCGCCTACGGCTGGCTGAAGACGGAAACGGGCGTGCACCGGCTGGTGCGCAAGTCGCCCTTCGACTCCGACAACCGCCGCCATACCAGTTTCACCTCGGTGTTCGTCTCGCCGGAAGTCGACGACGACATCGACATCGAGATCAACCCGGCCGACCTGAGGACCGACGTCTACCGCTCCTCCGGTGCCGGCGGCCAGCACGTCAACAAGACCGAGTCGGCGGTGCGCATCACCCACGTTCCCAGCGGCGTCGTGGTCGCCTGCCAGACCGAACGCAGCCAGCACGCCAACCGCGACCGTGCGATGAAGATGCTGAAGGCGCGCCTGTACGAACTGGAAATCCAGAAGCGCAACGCCGAGAAGGAGCGCGTGGAGGCGGGCAAGTCCGACATCGGCTGGGGCAGCCAGATCCGCAATTACGTGCTCGACCAGAGCCGCATCAAGGATCTGCGCACCGGCATCGAGCGCAGCGATACGCAAAACGTCCTCGACGGCGACCTCGACGAGTTCGTCGAAGCCAGCCTGAAGGCCGGCCTGGAAGCAGGCTCCAAACGTATTGATGCTTGAGGGGCGGGATTCGTGATTGGGGATTGGTTATTGGCAAAAGCGAAAAACTTGCGATTTCCATAGCTTTCACGAATCTCAAATCACGAATCTCGAATCCCGGCTCGTCAACCAATCCCCAATAACCAATCCCCAATCTCAGCCCTCAAGCCAATGACCGACCAGACCGCCACGCCCACGCCCACGCCCGCCGACGAGAACCGCCTGATCGCCGAGCGCCGCGCCAAGCTGGCCGCCCTGCGCGGTCAGGGTGGCCCCGCCTTTCCCAACGACTTCCGCCGCGCGCACTACGCCGGCGATCTGCAAGCCGAGTTTGCCGACGCCGAGCGCTGGAGCGCTGCGGCATTGGACGCCGAGGCGCGCACGGTCGCCGTCGCCGGCCGCCTGATGGCCAAGCGGGTGATGGGCAAGGCGGCGTTCGCGCAGATCCGCGACGAGTCCGGCGACATCCAGATTTTCCTCCAGGCCAATGCGCTGGGCGAGGTCTACGACGCCTTCAAGGGCTGGGATGTCGGCGACATCCTCGCCGTCGAGGGCACGCTGACGCGCACGCGCACCGGCGAACTGTCGATCCGCGCCGCCAGTCTGCGCCTGTTGGTGAAATCGCTGCGTCCGCTGCCGGACAAATGGCACGGTCTGGCCGATGTCGAGCAGCGCTATCGCCAGCGCTATGTCGACCTGATCGTCACGCCGCAGGCGCGCGAGGTGTTCATCAAGCGCAGCCGCATCGTCCGCGCCATGCGCAACTGGCTCGATGCGCGGCGCTTCCTCGAAGTGGAAACGCCGATGATGCAGATCATCCCCGGCGGCGCCAGCGCGCGACCCTTCGTCACCCACCACAACGCGCTGGACATCGACCTTTATTTGCGCGTCGCGCCGGAGCTGTATCTGAAGCGGCTGGTCGTCGGCGGGCTGGAGCGCGTCTACGAGATCAACCGCAACTTCCGCAACGAGGGCGTGTCCACCCGGCACAACCCCGAGTTCACCATGTTGGAGTTGTACGAAGCCTACGCCACCTACAACGAGATCATGGACCTGACCGAAGGCGTCATCCGCGACACCGCGCAGGAAGTGCTCGGCAGCACGCAGGTGGACTGGGAAGGCGCACAGATCGACCTTGGCCCGGCCTTCCGCCGCTGGCGCATGGACGAGGCGGTACGCCATCACAATCCGGAAATCAGCAGCGCCGATTGCACCGACCGCGAGGCGCTGGCGCGTCATTGCGAGCGCCTGAAGATAAGGATCAAGCCGTCCTGGGGCTGGGGCCGTCTGCTGCTGGAAATCTTCGAGGCGACGGTCGAACACACCCTGATCCAGCCGACCTTCATCACCCAGCACCCGGTGGAAGTCTCGCCGCTGGCGCGCGAGTCCGACAGCGAGCCGGGCTTCACCGACCGCTTCGAACTGTTCATCAACGGCAAGGAACTCGCCAACGGCTTTTCCGAGCTGAACGACCCGGAGGATCAGGCGGCCCGCTTCCGCGCCCAGGTCGAGGCCAAGGACGGCGGCGACGACGAGGCCATGCACTACGACGCCGACTACATCCGCGCGCTGGAATACGGCATGGCCCCGACCGGCGGTCTCGGCATCGGCATCGACCGCCTGGTGATGCTGCTGACCGGCAGCGACTCGATCCGCGACGTGCTGCTGTTCCCGTACATGAGGCCGGAGGCCGGCTGAGATGGCCATGGGCAAGCCGACCGTGCCCATGAAGACACAGCATGACGCGCTGATCATCGGCGGCGGCCACAACGGTTTGGTCTGCGCCGCCTACCTCGCCGCCGCCGGCCT
>JBAYTD010000106.1:0-10695 GCA_041675805.1 Lysobacteraceae bacterium | reverse complement strand
GCACGGCGGCGGCCTACGCCTTCTCCGTGGTCGCCACCTTCGCCCCCGGCCTGCTGCCGCCGGGCACGGTCCACGTCTATTACGAGGCGGCGGCGGTGATCGTCGTGCTGATCCTGTTCGGCCGCTACCTGGAGGCGCGCGCCAAGGGCCGCACCTCGCAGGCGATCCAGCGCCTGGTCGGGCTGCGCGCCAAGCACGCCCGCGTGCGCCGCCCGGGCGGCGTGGTCGACATCCCGATCGACGCCGTGCGGGTCGGTGACGAGGTCGAGGTGCGCCCCGGCGAGCGCGTGCCGGTCGACGGCGAGGTGTTCGAGGGCCGCAGCTACGTCGACGAGTCGATGATCACCGGCGAGCCGGCGGCGGTGGAGAAGACGCCCGGCAGCCAGGTGGTCGGCGGCACGGTCAACCAGCAGGGCGCGTTCACGCTGCGCGCCAGGGCGGTGGGCGGGCAGACCGTGCTGGCGCAGATCATCCGCCTGGTGGAGCAGGCGCAGGGCTCCAAGCTGCCGATCCAGGCGGTGGTGGACAAGGTGACGCTGTGGTTCGTGCCGGCGGTGATGGGCGCGGCGCTGCTGACCTTCCTCGTCTGGCTGGTGTTCGGCCCGCAGCCGGCGCTGACCTATGCCCTGGTCAATGCGGTGGCGGTGCTGATCATCGCCTGCCCCTGCGCGATGGGTCTGGCGACGCCGACCTCGATCATGGTCGGCACCGGCCGCGGTGCCGAGATGGGCGTGCTGTTCCGCAAGGGCGAAGCGCTTCAACTCTTGAAGGACGCGCGCGTGGTCGCGGTCGACAAGACCGGCACGCTGACCGAAGGCCGGCCGGCGCTGACCGATCTGGAACTGGCCGACGGCTTCGCCCGCGGCATGACGCTGGCGCAGGTGGCGGCGGTGGAGGCGCGCTCCGAACATCCGATCGCCCGCGCCATCGTCGAGGCGGCCGAACGCGAGGGCCTGGCGATCACCGCCGCGCAGGGATTCGAGTCGGTCACCGGCATGGGCGTGCGCGCCGAGGTGGGCGGGGCGCGGGTCGAGGTCGGTGCGGATCGCTTCATGCGCGCGCTGGGCCTCGACGTGGCCATCTTCGCCGACACCGCCGCGCGCCTTGGCGGCGAGGGCAAGTCGCCGCTGTACGCCGCCGTCGACGGCCGGCTGGCGGCGATCATCGCCGTGGCCGATCCGATCAAGGCCGACACGCCGCTGGCCATCGCCGCACTGCACGAACTGGGCCTGAAGGTGGCGATGATCACCGGCGACAACGCCCGCACCGCGCAGGCCATCGCCGCCCGGCTGGGCATCGACGAGGTGGTCGCCGAGGTGCTGCCGGCCGGCAAGGTCGAGGCGGTGCGCCGGCTCAAGGCCGAGCATGGCCGGCTGGCCTTTGTCGGCGACGGCATCAACGACGCCCCGGCGCTGGCCGAGGCCGACGTCGGCCTCGCCATCGGCAGCGGTACCGACATCGCCATGGAGGCCGCCGACGTGGTGCTGATGTCCGGCAGCCTGCAGGGCGTGCCCAATGCCATCGTCCTGTCCAAGGCGACGCTCGGCAACATCCGGCAGAACCTGTTCTGGGCCTTCGCCTACAACACCGCGCTGATCCCGGTCGCCGCCGGCGTGCTGTATCCGGCCTTCGGCATCCTGCTCTCGCCGATCCTCGCCGCCGCCGCGATGGCGCTGTCGAGCGTGTTCGTGCTCGGCAACGCGCTGCGCCTGCGGCGCTTCCGTCCGCCGCTGGGCGGCATCACGGAGGGCGCATGAACATCGGCCAGGCGGCGCGGGCCTCGGGCGTCTCGGCCAAGATGATCCGCTACTACGAGGGTGTCGGGCTGATCCCGCCGGCACTACGCAGCGCCGCCGGCTACCGCGTCTATTCCGCTACCGATGTCCACATGCTGCGCTTCATCCGCCGCGCCCGCGACCTCGGTTTCGCGGTGGCCGAGATCAACGACCTGCTCGGTCTGTGGCGGGATCGCTCGCGGCGCAGCGCCGATGTCCGGCAACTGGCCCAGCGCCATCTCGCCGACCTGCGGCGGCGGATCGACGAGTTGGGCCAGATGGCCGCCGCCCTGAATACCCTGATCGCCTGCTGCGCCGGCGATGACCGCCCCGACTGCCCGATCCTCGCCGATCTGGGCAGTCCCTGAGCGGTCGATGACCGGCGCGGCCTCCGCGCAGCGCCCGTCAGCAGCGCCCGCCATCGGCCATCCAGGCAGGCAGGACAAGGCTTTGCGCGCCATTCGCGGGCAATTGCTGCAACCACAGCATTTGGGTTGCATCCTGCATTGCCGGCACAAGATGTTGTGGCAAGGGGTAGCATCCCCTATGCTTGCGGTTCGGCGTCGGGACACCGGCGAGCGTCGCCAGCGCCCGCCCAATCCGCCGCCGATGGCTGCCGTGCCAGCGTCTTGACACGCCGCGGCAAGGCCGGAGGCCCGTCGCAGGGGGCGCGGGCCCAGCGCCACAGAATCAACTCAGGAGAGGGAGCCCGATGAGCAGCGAAATCACCACCGATGCAGGCCTGCGCCAGGAGCATGTCGATGCCGTCCCAGGGGCCGCGCCGGTCCGCGCGCCGGCCGCCGCCGCGCAGATGCAGGGCGATTTCGCGCTGACCGCTCCGTTCTCGCCCAACCAGATGCGGGTGACCAAGCGCAGCGGCCGGCAGGAACTGGTCGACGTCTCCAAGATCGTGCGTGCCGTGCAGCGCTGCTGCGAGGGCCTGTACGCGGTCGATCCGATGCGCGTCGCCACGCGCACCATCTCCGGCCTCTACAACGGTGCCACCACGCGCGAACTGGACGAGCTGTCGATCCGCACCGCCGCCATGCTGACCACCGAGGAGCCGGAATACAGCCGCCTGGCGGCGCGCCTTCTGGCCGGCTACATCGCCAAGGAAGTCGCCGGACAGGAGATCTACGCCTTCTCGCAGTCGATCAGCCGCGGCCACGAAGTCGGCCTGATCAACGAGCGCCTGCTCGACTTCGTGCAGACCAACGCACGCAAGTTCAACGATGCGCTGGACCCGGCGCTGGACCTGCGCTTCGACTATTTCGGCCTGCGCACCCTGTACGACCGCTACCTGCTGCGCCACCCGCACACGCGCAAGGTGATCGAGACGCCGCAGCAGTTCTTCCTGCGCATCTCCTGCGCGCTGTCCGAGGACGTGGCCGAGGCGCTGGCGCTGTACCAGCGGCTGGGCAACCTGGACTACCTGCCCAGCTCGCCGACCCTGTTCAACGCCGGCACCACGCACGAGCAGTTGTCGTCCTGCTTCCTGCTCGACTCGCCGCAGGACACGCTGGAATCGATCTACCAGAAATACGGCGACATCGCCCAGTTGTCGAAGTTTTCCGGCGGCATCGGCGTCGCCTACACCCGCGTGCGCTCGCGCGGCTCGCTGATCAAGTCCACCAACGGCCACTCCAACGGCATCGTGCCGTGGCTGAAGACGCTGGATTCCTCGGTCGCGGCGGTTAACCAGGGCGGCAAGCGCAAGGGTGCGGCCTGCGTCTACCTGGAGACCTGGCACGCCGACATCGAGGACTTCCTCGAACTGCGCGACAACACCGGCGACGAGGCGCGGCGCACGCACAACCTCAACATCGCCAACTGGATCCCCGACCTGTTCATGCGCCGGGTCGAGGCCGACGCCGAGTGGTCGCTGTTCGACCCGCGCGTGGTGCCGCAGCTCACCGACCTGTACGGCGAAGCCTTCGAGCGCGCCTACGAGCAGGCCGAGGCGCAGGGCAAGGCGATGCGCAAGCTGCCGGCGCGCAAGCTCTACGCCCGCATGATGCGCACCCTGGCCGAGACCGGCAACGGCTGGATGACCTTCAAGGACAAGTGCAACGCCGCCAGCAACCAGACCGCCAAGGCCGGCAACGTCATCCACCTGTCCAACCTGTGCACCGAAATCCTCGAAGTCACCTCCAACGACGAGACGGCGGTGTGCAACCTCGGTTCGATCAACCTGGCGCACCACTTCAACGAGCACGGCGAGTTCGACTACGACAAGCTGGCCGAGACCGTCAACCTGGCGGTACGCCAGCTCGACCGCGTCATCGACCTCAACTTCTACCCGATCGAAACCGCGCGCCGCGGCAACCTGCGCTGGCGTCCGGTCGGGCTGGGCTGCATGGGCCTGCAGGACGTGTTCTTCAAGCTGCGCCTGCCGTTCGACAGCGAGGGCGCGCGCGCTATCTCGAAGAAGATCGCCGAGACGATCTACTACCACGCCCTCGATACTTCCTGCGAGCTGGCCCACGAGCGCGGCCGCCATCCGTCCTTTGCCGACACCCGCGCCGCCCAGGGCGAATTGCAGTTCGACGCCTGGGGCGTCACGCCCGAGGACGGCGCGCGCTGGGACGAACTGCGCGCGCGGATCAAGGAGCACGGCCTGCGCAACTCGCTGCTGATCGCCATCGCGCCGACCGCCACCATCGCCTCCATCGCCGGCTGCTACGAGTGCATCGAGCCGCAGGTGTCCAACCTGTTCAAGCGCGAGACGCTGTCCGGCGACTTCATCCAGATCAACAAGTACCTGGTGGAAGAACTGAAGAAGCTCGGCATGTGGACCGCCGACATGCGCGACGAGATCAAGCTGGCCGAGGGTTCCATCCAGGGCATCGAGCAGATCCCGGCCACCCTGCGCGAGGTCTATCGCACCGCCTGGGAACTGCCGATGCGCTCGCTGGTCGACATGGCCGCCGACCGCGGTGCCTTCATCGACCAGTCCGCCTCGCTGAACCTGTTCCAGGAGAGCCCGAACATCGGCTCGCTGTCCTCGATGTACATGTACGCCTGGAAGCAGGGCCTGAAGACCACCTACTACCTGCGCTCGCGCCCGGCCACCAAGATCGCCAAGACCACGGTGGGCAAGTACGCCCCCGCGCAGGCGGTCGCCTGCTCGCTGGAAAACCCGGAATCCTGCGAGGCCTGCCAGTAACGACGAACGAGGCTCCTCTCCCGTCGGGGAGGAGCCGGGGCGAGGGCGCGGCGGGACGCGCCGCCCTCGCGACGCTTCCATCCGGCGCTGCGCGCCGACTTCTCCCCTGGCCGGAGAAGGCTGAAACAGAGAGGAACCATGTCCGCACGCAACCAACAAATGCTGCTTGATCCCGGCTTCGAGCTGACCCTGCGCCCGATGCGCTATCCGCAGTTCTACGAGATGTATCGCAACGCGATCAAGAACACCTGGACGGTGGAGGAGATCAACTTCCAGATCGACATCTCCGACCTGCACGACAAGATGTCGCCGGCCGACCGTCACCTGATCCACCGTCTGGTGGCCTTCTTCGCCACCGGCGATTCGATCGTCTCCAACAACCTGGTGCTGAACCTGTACCAGCACCTGAACGCGCCCGAGGCGCGCATGTACCTGTCGCGGCAGTTGTACGAGGAAGCGCTGCACGTGCAGTTCTACCTGACCCTGCTGGACAACTACCTGCCCGACCCGGCCGAGCGCGTCAAGGCGTTCGCGGCGGTGGAAAACATCCCCAGCATCAAGAAGAAGGCCGACTTCTGCTTCAAGTGGATCGACTCCATCCAGAACCTCAAGCGCATCGAAACCCGCAACCAGCGCCGCCAGTTCCTGCTCAACCAGATCTGCTTCGCCGCCTGCATCGAGGGCCTGTTCTTCTTTGCCGCCTTCGCCTATGTCTATTACTTCCGCTCGCGCGGCCTGCTGCCCGGCCTGGCCAGCGGCACCAACTGGGTGTTCCGCGACGAGAGCTGCCACATGGAGTTCGCCTTCGAGTCGGTGCGCACGGTGCGCGAGGAAGAGCCGGACCTGTTCGACGAGACGATGCAGCAGCAGGTCTACGACATGCTGGCCGAGGCCATCGAGTGCGAGGTGCAGTTCGCCGAGGACGTGCTGTCCGGCGGCGTTGCCGGCATCTCCACCCGCGACATGCGCCAGTACCTGCAACATTGCGCCGACCAGCACTTCGCCAAGCTCGGCATGGAAAAGATCTACAACGTGCGCAACCCGCTGCCGTTCATGGAGTTGCAGGACGTGCAGGAGCTGACCAACTTCTTCGAGCGCCGGGTCAGCGCCTACCAGGTCGGCGTCAGCGGCGACGTCGCCTTCGACATGGCGTTCTGATTCGCCCCGCGCCTGGCCCGCTGCGGCGGGTTCAGGCCTGGTGCTGTCGCCTCGCGCAGTGGCGGCGTATCGTGCCCTTTCCCTTCGATCCGATGCCGGTTCCGTGCTGACTTTCCCCTCGCCGCGCCTGCCCGTCGTGCGTTGCCTGTTGCTGCTGGCGCTGCTCTGCGTCGGTGCGTCGCCGGTTGCGTTGGCACAGGCCGAGGGCAACCCGGCGGACGCGGTCGATGCCGACGAGGCGGCGATGGCCGAGCGCCTCGCCGCCTGCGCCATCTGCCATGGCGAGAACGGCGAGGGCCGGCGCGGCGCGGAGTATTACCCGCATCTGTCCGGCAAGCCGGCCGGTTATCTGTTCGACCAGTTGCGCGGCTTCCGCGACGGCCGCCGCCACTACGCCCAGATGAGCTGGCTGCTGCGCTTCACCGATGACGGTTATCTGCGCCGGATCGCCGATTTCTACGCCGCGCAGCCGCCGCAGGTGAAGGCCGTCGAGCCCGCCGTGGCGATGGATCCGGCGCTGCGCCGGCGCGCCGAGCAACTGGTCTACGAAGGCGATCCGGGGCGCGAATTGCCGGCCTGCGTCGCCTGCCACGGACAGGCGCTGACCGGCATGGAGCCCGGCATCCCGGCCCTGGTCGGCCTGCCGGTCGATTACCTGATCGCCCAGCTTGGTGCCTGGCGCGTCGACGTGCGCCGTGGTGCCGAGCCGGACTGCATGGCCCACGTGGCGCGTGGCCTCGCCGATACCGACCTGCGCAGCGTCGCCACCTGGCTGTCGCGGCACACGCCGCCCAGTGACGGCCAACCGCTGCCGGCCGGCAGTCTGGACCTGCCACTGCCCTGCGGCGGCGCAGCGGCGCAGGGGCCGACGCCATGATCCGCCGCCTGCTGCTGCCGGCGCTGTTGATCCTGCTGCCTGTGCTGGCGCTGGCCGCCGGAGCCGCGCTGATGCTGTTCAACGCGCACGGCGGCATGATCGCGTATCGCCTGCCGCAGGTCAGCCGCGACGCCGGCGCGGCGGTCGACGAGGCGACCCGCTCGCGCGGCGAGTACCTGGCGCGGATCGGCGGCTGCGCCACCTGTCACAGCGCTCGCGGCGGGCCGGAGTTCGCCGGTGGCAAGCGCTTTTCCACGCCTTACGGCGACCTCTTCGCGCCCAACCTGACCCCCGATCCCGACAGCGGCCTCGGCAACTGGTCGCTGGCCACCTTCCGCCACGCCATGCGTCACGGCGTCAGCCCCAGCGGCATCCAGTGGCCGGTCTTTCCCTACGAGCATTACGCGCGGATGGACGAGGCCGACATCGACGCGATCTTCGCCTTCCTGTCCTCGCTGGACCCGGTCCCGCGCCCGCGCCAGGCCGAGCGGATGCGCTTTCCGGCCAACCTTCCCGGAGCCGCGCTGGGCTGGCGCATGCTCTACCATCGACCGACGCCGTCGCCGCAGCCGGAACTGCCGCCGCCGCTGGCGCGCGGGCGCTACCTGGTCGACACCATCGGCCATTGCGGCATGTGCCACAGCCCGCGCGGCCGCTACGGCAGCCCGCAGCGCGACGCCCAACTCGCCGGCGCGCTGATGACCGGCAGCGACTGGTACGCACCGGCGCTGGACCGCGTCAGCCTGGCGCGGTTTTCCGTCGACGAACTTGCCGCCTATCTGCGCAGCGGCACGTCCCGCCACGGCGTCGCCTACGGCCCGATGGCGGAGACCGTGTTCGCCGGCCTCGCCTGGCTGAGCGCCGACGACGCCGGAGCGATGTCGGCCTACCTTTTGCACCGCGAGCCGGCATCGCAACCGACCCCGCGCCCGGGCAACTGGCGGCGGCCGCTGGCGGGCGGCGAGGAACTGTACGCGCGGCATTGCGTCGACTGCCACGGCGACACCGGCGAAGGCCGCGACGGCGTGCATCCGCCGCTGCGCGGCTCGGTGGCGGTGACCGCGCCGACGCCGGCCAACGCGATCAAGGTGGTGCTCGGCGGTGCCATCGCCCCGGTGACGCCGGGTAACCCGCTGCCGTATTCGATGCCGCCCTTCGCCCAGACCCTGGACGACGCCGAAGTCGCCGCCGTGGTCGGCTACCTGCGCAGCCGTTTCGGCCAAACCAGCGCGCCCGGCATCGACGAGGTCGCCCGTCTGCGCGGCATCGAGCCGCATTGAGCGGCTTGCCTGTCCGCTGGCCGGCGTCCGAGGCCTGAAGGGCCGTCAGCCATTCGTGCAGAGATGAGGTCAGTGGCCCGAAACCGCTTGGCTTTCCCCACATCCCGTGCGTCGCCCCGCTCCGCCCACCACCGCGCTCGGTTATCGTTGTCCGCTTCCTTCGGCCATGGAGTCCAACATGAGTGATCTGCGCGGCAAGACCCTGTTCATCACCGGTGCCTCGCGCGGCATCGGCCTGGCCATCGCCCTGCGCGCGGCGCGCGACGGTGCGCGGATCGTCATCGCGGCCAAATCCAGCGTGCCCAATCCCAAGCTGCCCGGCACCATCCACAGCGCAGCGGAGGCGGTCGTGGCGGCCGGCGGCGAGGCGCTGGCGCTGAAGTGCGACATCCGCGAAGAGGCCGAGGTCGAGGCTGCCGTGGCAGCGGCGGTCGAGCGCTTCGGCGGCATCGACATCCTGGTCAACAACGCCAGCGCCATCTGGCTGCACGGCACTGCCGGCACACCGATGAAGCGCTGGGACCTGATGCACCAGGTCAACGCTCGCGGCAGCTTCCTCTGCGCCCGCGCCTGCCTGCCGCATCTGCTGGCGTCGGCCAATCCGCACATCCTGACGCTGTCGCCGCCGATCAATCTCGCGCCCAAGTGGTTCGGCCCGCACGTCGCCTACACCATCGCCAAATACAACATGAGCCTGCTGGTGCTGGGCCAGGCCGAGGAGTTCCGTCAGCAGGGCATCGCCGTCAACGCGCTGTGGCCGAAGACGGTGATCCGCACCGACGCGCTGAACATGATCCCCGGCGTCGATCCGAACCGCGCGCGCACGCCGGAGATCATGGCCGATGCCGCCCACGCCGTCCTGACCACACCATCGCGCCAGTTGACCGGCCAGTTCCTGGTCGACGAGGAACTGCTGCGCCAGCGCGGCGTCACCGACTTCGACCGCTACGCCGTGCAGCCCGGCCAGCCGCTGCTGCCGGATTTCTTCCTCGACTGAAGGCATCGCCATGAAATACCTGCACACCATGGTCCGCGTGCGCGACCTCGACGCCTCGCTGGCCTTCTATTGCGACGCCCTCGGCCTTGTCGAAACGCGCCGCCTGGACAATCCGCAGGGGCGCTTCACCCTGGTCTACCTGAGCGCACCCGGCCAACCCGAGGCGGAAGTCGAGCTGACCTGGAATCACGACGACGAGGATTACGGCTCGGCACGCAATTTCGGCCACATCGCCTATGCCGTGGACGACATCTATGCCGCCTGTGAGCGCCTGCAACGCCATGGCGTCACCATCCTGCGTCCGCCGCGCGACGGCCGCATGGCCTTCGTGCGCTCGCCCGACGCCATCTCCATCGAACTGCTGCAAGCCGGCGAAGCACTGCCCCCGGCCGAACCCTGGGCCTCGATGCCGAACAGCGGAACCTGGTGAGTCGGTGTCGGACTGCGCGTTCTGCGACATCCTGGCCGGACGCCTGCCGGCCAGCCTGGTCGCGCAAAGCCCGCGCAGCCTGGCGTTCTGCGACCTGCGCCAGCCGCATGAAGCGAACGGCGGCGCGCACGTCCTGGTCATCCCGCGCCGCCACGTCGAAACCCTCGACGCGCTGACCGACGACGCCGAGGCCGGCGACCTGCTGCGCCTGGCCGCCCGCGTCGCCGCCGCGCTGAAAGCCGAGTACGGCGACAGTTACAGCCTCTGGCAATCCAATGGCGACGCCGCCTTCCAGGAAGTGCCGCACGTGCATCTGCACCTGCTGACCCGCCGCCCCGACGATGGACTGCTGCAAATCTATCCCGGCATCGCCCCCGGCAAACCGCCCCCGCCCGCACCGCGCGAACAACTGCACGCCCTGGCGCAACGCCTGCGCGCCCGCCTTGGTGAATGAGCGGTGTAGTGGACGGGGAAGTCTCCGCAAACGGCTGGTGCGCTTGTTTGCGCGGTGGTCCATGCCGCGATGATCAACCCGGATCGTCCGGGGGCATCATCCGCGTTTGCCGGTTTTGCGCCTGGGTTGGGTGGGTTGTGTCACGTCGAATCGATCAAACCACTTGGAGTTCACGACGGGCTGCATGCTGACGCCGAGTTCCTTTTCGCGGATGAGATTCGTCAGATGGTCGCCGTCGATCAGATCGACCGTGGGTGTTCCATCCAGCGCTTCTTCCCGCGCGGCTTTGGAGTAACGGCCCAGCGTCACGAAAATCGCACGCTCTGCGCCGCGTTTCTTGGCATCGTTCTGGAAAAGGGACACCTGAATCCGTGTTCCGCCAGCCGAGAATATTAGATAACGCATTGATTATATGGGATAATGCTGCATCTCCCCCGTTCACCCAAGCCATGCCCGCCTTCCAAGTCCGCCAGAACCAGAAGCTCGACCTGACCTCCCACGCCGGCCTGGCGCTGATCGGACAATGCTGCGAGGCGGCGCAGGTGGACCTGGTGCTGG
>JBAYTD010000105.1:0-10816 GCA_041675805.1 Lysobacteraceae bacterium | reverse complement strand
GGAGATGAAGGCCCCCATGCTCGATCCAGCCAGCACCAGCGGGCGCGGCGCGGCCAGGCAGCGCTGGCGCAGGCGATCCAGCCGCGCGTCGACTTCGCGCACGTCGCGGCTGGCGTCGATGTCACGATAGTCCGGGCGCTCGGTGCTCCAGCCCAGCGACTCGGCGACACGAGCCAGCGCGCTGACCTTGGTCGCCAGCGGGCCGCTTTCCAAGCCGTGGGAGAGGATGGCGTGTCCGCGCATGCCGGCGCCTGTGCAGATTCGGGGAGGCGCGATGCTAGCACGCGCCTTTCGAGCGTCCGACCGCGTCGCGGTGGCGTCAGGCCAGGCCGAAGGCGCGTGCGCACCAGCCCTGCAAGGGGCCGGCGAACACGCCCAGCACCAGCATCAGCAGGGCGTTGGCGGACAGCAGCCAGTGCAATTGCGTGTCATCGACCACGCCGGCCTTGCCGGACTCGTCCACCGGGTCGAAGAACATGACCTTGATGACGCGCAGGTAGTAGTACGCGCCGATCACCGCGAACACGATGCCGACGATGGCCGCCCACAGCATGCCGCCGTCGATCACCGCCTGCAGCACGGCCAGCTTGGCCCAGAAGCCGAGCAAAGGCGGCAGGCCGGCCAGCGAGGCCATCAGCAGCAGGATCATGAAGCCGTGCCAGGGATGACGGCGCGCCAGGCCGGCGAAGTCGGTGATGTTCTCCGCCTCGTAGCCCTTGCGCGAGAGCAGGATCACCGCGCCGAAGGCACCGGCCGCCATCAGCGCGTAGCTGATCACGTAGAACAGCGCCGCCGCATAGCCGCCGGCACTGGGGTTGCTCAGGCCGAGGAACAGGAAGCCGATGTGCGAGATCGTCGAATAGGCCAGCATGCGCTTGATGTTGGTCTGCGCGATGGCGATGACGTTGCCGACCACCAGCGAAACCACGGCCAGCCAGACGATGGCCTCGCGCCACCACTGCGAGAACTCGCCGGCACCGCCATCGAGCAGGCGCCAGGCCATGGCGAAGGCGGCCAGCTTGGGGGCCGAGCCGATGAACAGGGTGATCGCCGTCGGCGCGCCGTGGTAGACGTCCGGCAGCCACATGTGGAAGGGTGCCGCGCCCAGCTTGAAGGCGATGCCGACGATCATGAAGGCGACGCCGAACAGCATCAGGCCACGGTTGTCGCCCAATTCGCTGCTGGCGGCGTGGATCGTCGCCAGATCGAGGCTGCCGGTGACGCCGTACACCATCGACATGCCGTACAGCAGCATGCCCGAGGCCAGGGTGCCGAGGACGAAGTACTTCATCGCCGCTTCCGAGGCCTGGCCGTTGTCGCGGTGCAGGGCGACCAGGGCATAGGAGGACAGCGCCAGCAGTTCCAGCCCGAGGTAGACGGTGATCAGGTTGCCGGCCGAGATCAGCACCATCATGCCGAGCACGGCGAACAGGCAGAGCAGATGGAACTCGCCCTGGAACAGGCCACGGTCGCGCAGGTACGGCCGCGCGTAGATCATCGCCGCGCCGGCCAAGACCAGGCTGAAGGCCTTGAGGATGTCGCCGGGCATGTCGCGGATGAACATGCCGCCGAAGGCGGACAGCGGCGTCGCCGAGGCGTCGCGCAGGCCCAGCACCAGGGTGCCGAGCAGGATCGCCAGGGCGAGGAAGTGGGTCAGCCCACGGCGGTGGGCGGGGATGAACAGGTCCGCCAGCAGCAGGGCGCAGGTGCCGGCGAGCAGGAACAGCTCGGGCAGCATCGGGAGGAAATCGGCCGTCGTCATCGCTTGGTCGTCCGGATCACAGCGGGAGCTTGCTGGCGGCAAGCTGCAGCGCGAGGTTGGCGATGGAGGCATCCATCAGGTCGGTCAGCGGCTTGGGATAGATGCCGAAGAACAGCACGCCGGCGGCGAACGCGCCCAGCACCAGGGCTTCGCGGCTGTCGATGTCCTTCAGCGCGGCGACGTTGGCGTTGCCCACTTCGCCGTAGATCACCCGCTTCACCAGCCACAGCGTGTAGGAAGCGCCGATGATCAGCGCCAGCGCCGCCAGTACCGCCACGATCGGGGTGTGCTGGAAGGAAGCCAGGATGACCATGAACTCGCCGACGAAGCCGGAGGTGCCCGGCAGACCGGAGTTGGCCATCGCGAACAGCACGAAGAAGGCGGCAAACCACGGCATGGTGTTGGCGACGCCGCCGTAGTCCTTGATCATGCGGCTGTGCATGCGGTCGTAGAGCACGCCGACGCAGGAGAACATGGCACCGGACACGAAACCGTGCGAGACCATCTGCACCATCGCGCCCTGCAGCGCCAGTTCGCCGGCGTCGCCGCGCCCGCTATCGCGCACCAGGGCGAAGGCGACGAAGCAGCCCAGGGTGACGAAGCCCATGTGCGAGATCGACGAATAGGCGATCAGCTTCTTCATGTCGGCCTGCACCAGCGCCACCATGCCGACGTAGATCACCGCCACCAGGGACAGCGCGATCAGCAGCCAGGCCCAGTCGTGGCCGGCGTCGGGGACGATCGGCAGGGCGAAGCGGATGAAACCGTAGCCACCGATCTTCAGCATGATCGCGGCCAGGATCACCGAGCCGCCGGTCGGTGCCTCGACGTGGGCATCGGGCAGCCAGGTATGCACCGGGAACATCGGCACCTTCACCGCGAAGGCGATGAAGAAGGCGAAGAACAGCCACATCTGCTCGGTGGCGGTGAGCGGCAATGCGTAGAGATCGGCCAGTTGCCAGCTCCCGCCCTTCAGGTACAGGTAGATCAGGCCGACCAGCATGAACACCGAGCCGAGGAAGGTGTAGAGGAAGAACTTGATCGACGCATACACCCGACGCGGGCCGCCCCAGACGCCGATGATGATGAACATCGGGATCAGCATGCCCTCGAAGAACACGTAGAACAGCATCGCGTCCATCGCCGCGAACACGCCGATCATCATGCCTTCGAGAATCAGGAAGGCGGCCACGTACTGGTTGACGCGATCCTCGATGGCGCGCCAGGCACCGATCAGCACCAGCACCGTGGTGAACGTGGTCAGCACGATCAGCGCCACCGAGATGCCGTCGACGCCGAGCGCGTAGCGGATGCCGTAGGCCGGGATCCAGGCCAGCGACTCGACGAACTGCATGTCGGCACGGGCGAGATCAAGGCCAGTGTAAAGAGGAATGCTCAGCGCGAAGGTCGCCAGCGCGACCAGCAGGGCGAAGCCGCGCGCCATGCCGGGTCGCTCGCGGCCGACCGCCAGCGCAATGAAGCCGCCGACGATGGGCAACCAGATCAGCAGGCTCAACAGGGGCCAGTTAGACGCCATCGGATCGTTCTCGTTATCTGTTTATCAACGCAACGCCCAGACCAGCACGCCGAGCAGCACGATCAATCCAACGATCATCGTGAAGGCGTAGTGGTAGAGCATGCCGGACTGGAGGCGACGGACGATGCCGGCGAGGCGGTCGATCACACTGGCCGAGCCGTCGACGATGACGCCGTCGATCAGCGCCGCATCACCGCCGCGCCAGAAGGCACGCCCGAGGGCGACGCCGCCGCGGGCGAACACCGCCTGGTAGAGGTCGTCGAAGCCGTACTTGTTCTCCAGGATGCGCACCGGCAGGGCGAATGCGCGGCGCGCGCGGGCGGCGAGTTCGGGCTTCCACCAGTACATGACGGTGGCCAGCGCGAAGCCCGCCAGCGCCAGCCAGAACGCCGGAGCGACCAGGCCGTGCAGGGCGAAGGCGGTGGCACCGTGCCAGAGTGCGTCCTTGACCGCGGCGACGCTGTCGTGCGCGGCCAGCACGTGGATGGCACCGTCGAAGAAGCTGGTGACGGCACTCTGCCCGCTGGCGTCGGTGCCGAACAGCATCGGGCCGACGGTGAAATAGCCGATGACGATGGACGGGATCGCCAGCAGGATCAGCGGCAGGGTGACCACCCACGGCGATTCGTGTGGCTCGTGCGCGCCGTGGTGGCCGTGGCCGTCGTCATCGTGCGCGGCGTGCTCGACGTGGCGGAAACGCTCCTCGCCGAAGTACGTCAGGTACAGCAGGCGGAAGCTGTAGAACGAGGTGACGAAGGCTCCCAGCAGCACCGACCAGTAGGCGTAATGGCGGATCCATCCGCCCTGCCCGGCCGCCGCGAATCCGGCCGCCTCGATGATCACGTCCTTGGAATAGAAGCCGCTGAAGAACGGCGTGCCGACCAGGGCCAGGGTGCCGATCACGGTGGTCCAGAAGGTGATCGGCATGTATTTGCGCAGTCCGCCCATCCTGCGCATGTCCTGCTCGTGGTGCATGCCGATGATCACCGAGCCGGCGGCGAGGAACAGCAGCGCCTTGAAGAAGGCGTGCGTCATCAGGTGGAACACCGCCGCCGAGTACGCCGACACGCCCAGCGCCACGGTCATGTAGCCGAGCTGGGACAGGGTGGAATAGGCGACCACGCGCTTGATGTCGTTCTGCACGATGCCGATCAGGCCGGTGAAGAAGGCCGTGGTGGCACCGATGAACAGCACGAAGGACAGCGCCGTTTCGGAAAGCTCGAACAGCGGCGACATCCGGGCGACCATGAAGATGCCGGCGGTGACCATGGTCGCCGCATGGATCAGCGCCGAGATCGGCGTCGGGCCTTCCATCGAGTCCGGCAGCCAGACGTGCAGCGGCACCTGCGCCGACTTGCCCATCGCGCCGATGAACAGGCAGATGCAGATGAAGGTCGGCACCGACCAGGTGGTCTCGCCCCACGGCGAGAAGCGCAGGTGTTCGATCTGCGGCGCGGCGGCGAACACGGTGGCGTAGTCCAGCGAGCCCAGCCAGTAGACCACGGCGGCGATGCCGATCAGGAAGCCGAAGTCGCCGAAGCGGTTGACCAGGAACGCCTTCATGTTGGCGAAGATCGCCGTCGGCCGCTTGAACCAGAAGCCGATCAGGAGGTACGAGACCAGGCCCACCGCCTCCCAGCCGAAGAACAACTGCATGAAGTTGTTGCTCATCACCAGCATCAGCATGGAGAAGGTGAACAGGCTGATGTAGGCGAAGAAGCGCTGGTAGCCGGGGTCGTCCTTCATGTAGCCGATGGTGTAGACGTGCACCAGCAGGGAAACGAAGGTGACCACCACCATCATCATCGCGGTGAGCCGGTCCACCAGGAAGCCGACGTGGGCGGAATAGGCACCGATCTCGAACCAGGTGTAGACGTTCTCGTTGTAGATCGGCGCACCGCCGGCGACGAGTTGCCAGAGCACCTTGCAGGACAGCGCGCAGGACAGCGCGACACCCAGGATGGTGGCCCAGTGCGCGCCGGCGCGACCGATCTGGCGGCCGAACAGGCCGGCCAGGAGGGCACCCAGCAGCGGGGCCAGCGCGATAGTGAGGAGAGTGGATTGCTCGATCACGTTGTTATCCGCTCAGGCTGTCGAGTTCGCCGACATTGATCGTCGCGCGGTTGCGGAACAGGCCGACCAGGATGGCCAGGCCGATTGCCGCTTCGGCGGCGGCGACGGTGAGGATGAAGAACACGAACACCTGTCCGTTGACATCACCGAGGTAACGCGAGAAGGCGATGAAGTTGATGTTCACCGCCAGCAGCATCAGTTCGATGGCCATCAGCAGGACGATCACGTTCTTGCGGTTGATGAAGATGCCGGCCACCGCGATGCTGAACAGCACGGCACCCAGGGCAAGGTAATGACCCAGGGAAATCACGATTCGACCTCCGGCTTCTCGGCTTTCATCTTGATGATGCGGATGCGGTCGGCGCGCTTGACCTTGACCTGTCGACTGGGGTCCTGATGCTTGACGCCCTCACGCCGGCGCAGGGTCAGCGCGATGGCGGCGATGATGGCCACGGTGAGGATCACCGCCGCCAGTTCGAACGGATAGAGGTAGTCGGTGAACACCGCCGTGCCCAGCCAGGCGATGTTGCTGCCGGCGGCCTGCGCCGGGTCGGCCGTCGGCAGTGCCTGGTCGAAGCGTTGCAGGCCGATCAGGGTCAGCATCTCGGCCACCATCAGCAGGGCCACCACGATGCCCACCGGCAGATAGCGGGCGAAGCCCTCGCGGGTGTCGTGCTCGCGCAGGTCCAGCATCATCACCACGAACAGGAACAGCACCATCACCGCGCCGACGTAGACCAGTACCAGGGCGATGGCGAGGAACTCGGCCTCGGCCAGCAGCCAGACGCAGGCGCAGGAGAAGAAGGTCAACACCAGACACAGCGCCGCGTGCACCATGTTGCGGACGCTGATCACCGCCAGCGCCGCGCCGGCGGTGACGGCGGCGAAGAAATAGAAGGCCAAGAGGTGGAAGCTCATCGGGTCGAAGTCCTGTGCCGTTAGCGGTACGCGGCGTCGAACGCCTTGCGCTCGGCGATCTCGGCCTCGAAGCGGTCGCCGATGGCCAGCAGCTTGGCCTTGCCGACGATGTTCTCGCCGCGTTGCTCGAAGTGGTATTCGTGGATGTGCGTCTCGACGATGGAGTCCACCGGGCAGGATTCCTCGCAGAACCCGCAGTAGATGCACTTGAACAGGTCGATCTCGTAGCGCGTGGTGCGCCGGCTGCCGTCCTCGCGCGGTTCGGAGTCGATGGTGATCGCCAGCGCCGGGCAGACCGCCTCGCACAACTTGCAGGCGATGCAGCGCTCTTCGCCGTTGGCGTAGCGGCGCAGCGCATGCAGGCCGCGGAAGCGTGGCGATTGCGGGATGCGCTCCTGCGGATAATGGATGGTGACCTTGGGTGCCCACAGGTAACGCCAGGTCAACGCCATGCCGGCCAGCAACTCCAGCAGGAACAGGCTCTTGATGTATTTGACTGCGCGCTTCATCGGTCTCCCCCCTCAGGCGCCGGCCACGAACCAGCCGGCATGGACAAACCATGCGGCGGCAAGGATCCAGACGATGGTGATGGGAATGAACACCTTCCAGCCCAGGCGCATGATCTGGTCGTAGCGGTAACGCGGGAAGGTGGCGCGGAACCACAGGAACATGAAGGCGAACACGAAGGCCTTGGCAAACAGCCAGAACATGCTCGGCTCGCTGAGCAGACCCCAGCCCCAGCCCTGGAACGGGCTGAGCCAGCCGCCCAGGAACAGCAGGGCGGTGAGGAAGCTGATCAGGATCATGTTGGCGTATTCGGCCAGGAAGAAGATGGCGAAGGCCGATCCGGAATACTCGACGTGGAAGCCGGCGACGATCTCCGACTCGCCCTCGGCGACATCGAACGGCGCGCGGTTGGTCTCCGCCACGCCGGAGATGAAATAGATCACGAACAGCGGCAGCAGCGGCAGCCAGAACCACTCGAACAGGCCGGAATTGCCGGCCTGCGCGTTGACGATGTCGGTGATGTTCATGCTGCCGGCGGCGACCAGCACGCCGACCAGGGCGAAGCCCATGGCGATCTCGTAGCTGACCACCTGGGCGGCCGAACGCATGGCACCGAGGAAGGCGTACTTGGAGTTGGAAGCCCAGCCGGCGAGCAGGATGCCGTACACGCCCATCGAGGTCATCGCCAGCAGGTACAGCAGGCCGGCGTTGGCGTTGGACAGCGCCATGCCGTCCTGGAACGGCACCACCGCCCAGGCGGCGAAGGCCGGGGCCAGGGCGAGCAGCGGGGCCAGTCGGAACAGCACGCCATTGGCATTGGCCGGCACCATCACTTCCTTCAACAGCAGCTTGAAGGTGTCGGCGAAGGCCTGCAGGATGCCCTTGCCGACATAGGTCGGGCCGTGGCGCGAGTGCATCCAGCCGATCACCTTGCGTTCCCACAGCACGAAGAACGCCACCAGGACGATCAGCGGCACGGCGATGGCGAGGATCTTGACCAGGGTCCAGAGCAGCAGGAGCAAGGTATCCATGGATCAGCTCCGGACCAGGATCAGGGAACTGCCGGCGGTGGCCAGCGGCGCGGTGGCGACGTGGGCGCGTTCGATCCACACGCTGCCGCGGGCGACCCGGGCCGACAGCACGACCGGCAGCACGGCGTTGCCGCGGCCATCGTCGATGCGCACCACCGCGCCGGCGGCCAGGCCCAGCGCCTGGGCGTCCTCGGGATGCAGTGCGGCGACCGGCTCGCGGTTCAGCGGATGCGCGGCCAGCGGCGCGGCGCGGCGGACCACGGCGTCGCTGCGGTAGATCGGCGTGGTGGCGACGCGTTGCAGGCCGCTGCCGGCCTCGACGCGAGCGGAACGGCCCTGCCCCGATGTCGGTGCGGCCGGTGTCAGCGTCGCGCGCAGTTCATCCAGATTGTCGAAGGCGAAGCCGTCCAGACCCAGTTCCGCGCCGAGCACGCGCAGCACGCGCCAGCCGGCGCGCGCCTGGCCGGGCAGCTTGGCCGCGGCGGCGACCGTCTGCATCTGACCCAGCGCATTGGTCAGACTGGCGTCGATCTCCGGCAACAGGCCGATCGGCAGGATCACCCTGGCCAGCGACTTCAGCGCCGGGGAAGCGTGGGCGGCGCAGGCGACGACGCTGGCCTGGGCCAGCGCCCGCGCGGCCAGCGCGCCATCGGCGAAGTCCAGTTCCGGCTCGATGCCGTACAGCAGATAGGCGGCGCGCGGCTGTTCGAACTGGGCGCGGGCATCCAGCCCGGCCGGCAGCACGCCATGACGCGCCAGACCGACCGCGTTGGCACCCTGCGGCAGCAGGTTCAGACTGCCGCCGACGCAGGAAACAACGTGGCGCGCCAGTTCGCGCAGCCAGGACGCATTCGGGTGCGACAGCGCGGACTCGCCGAGGATCACCACGACGCGATCGGCAGCGCGCAGCGTATCGGCCAGCGCGGACACGTCGGCGCTGACGCTGGCGGCACCCATCGCTGCGGCAAGACCGGCCGGCGGCGTCTGCGAACCGCCCTCGCCGAGTGCCTGGGCCAACGCCAGCAGGCTGTCGATCATCGCCGTCGGCGCGGCCACGATGCTGTGCGCCAGGCCGAAATTGAACTCGAAATCGACCGGGTTGATCGCCGCGATGCGGGCATCCGCCTTCCACGCCTGGCGCACGCGGTGGCCGAGGATCGGCGCTTCGTGGCGCGGGTTGCAGCCGATCAGCAGGATCGCGTCGGCGGCTTGGATGGCTTCCAGGTCGGCCTCGAACGGCTGCGCGACCGGCGCGTCGGCGAAGTCCAGCTCATGCAGGCGATGATCCAGATGCGGGCTGCCGAGACCCTTGGCCAGCCGCGCCAGCAGCGCGCCTTCCTCGTTCGAGGTGGCCGGATGCGCCAGCACGCCGAGGGCATCGCCGGGCTGCGCGCGCAGCGTCTCGGCGGCGACCGTCAACGCCTCCTCCCAGCTTGCCTCGCGCCAGCCGTCGCCGTCGCGCAGCATCGGCGCGAGCACGCGGTCGTCGGATTGCAGGCCGGTGTGGCTGTAGCGGTCGCGGTCGGACAGCCAGTTCTCGTTGAGCGCCTCGTTGTCGCGGGGCACCGTGCGCAGCACCTCGCCGCGGCGCGTGTGCAGCCACAGGTTGGAGCCGAGCGCGTCGTGATAGCCGACCGACTCGCGGGCGATCAGCTCCCAGGCGCGGGCGCGGTAGCGGAACGGCTTGTTGGTCAGCGCACCGACCGGGCAGACATCGATGATGTTGCCGGACAGCTCGCTCTCGATGGCCTTGCCGATGTAGGTGCCGATTTGCAGATCCTCGCCCCGGCTCATGCCGCCCAGCTCGTAGGTGCCGGCGATTTCCGAGGTGAAGCGGATGCAGCGCGTGCACTGGATGCAGCGGGTCATGTCGCTGGCGACCAGCGGGCCAAGGTTCTCATCCGGCACCACGCGCTTGCGCTCGACGAAGCGGCTGACCGAGCGGCCATAGCCCATCGCCACGTCCTGCAACTCGCACTCGCCGCCCTGATCGCAGATCGGGCAATCGAGCGGGTGGTTGATCAACAGGAATTCCATCACGTTGCGCTGTGAATCCAGCGCGCGCTTGGACTGCGTGTAGACCTTCATCCCCTCCATCACCGGCGTCGCACAGGCCGGTGCCGGCTTCGGCGACTTCTCCACGTCGACCAGGCACATGCGGCAGTTGGCGGCGATCGGCAGCTTCTCGTGATAGCAGAAGCGCGGGATCGCGATCCCGGCCTTGTCCGCCGCCTGGATGATCATCGACCCCTTCGGTGCCGTCATCGCCACGCCATCGATCTCGATGTTGACGTGGTCCGGCGGGGTGGCGGGATTGCTTGGCTGGGTGCTCATGGGGTTGCTCCTTGCGGAGCCGGGAATGGAGAATCGGGAATCGGGAATCGGGAAGCAAAAGCTCCCGCCGCGACCTGATCAACACCCGTCGCCATACCAGTGATACCCAAGGACACATAACTCCGAAGCGGACGAATCGCCTTGCCCATTCCCGATTCCCGATTCCCGATTCCCGGCTTCATGCCGCCACCTCCACCGCCCGCACCAAGGTGCCGGCCAGTTCGTCGTCGACGTGGAAGCGTTTGTTGACGATGGCGTATTCGAACTCATGCCAGTAGTGACGCAGGAAGCCCTGCACCGGCCAGGCGGCGGCCTCGCCGAAGGCGCAGATGGTGTGGCCTTCGATCTGGCCGGCGGCGGCGCGCAGCATCTGCAGGTCGTCGAGGCTGGCCTCGAAGCGGCAGATGCGGTCCAGCATGCGGTGCATCCAGCCGGTGCCTTCGCGGCACGGCGTGCACTGGCCACAGCTTTCCTGCCAGTAGAAACGCGAGATGCGGCGGCAGGCGCGGACCATGCAGGTGGTCTCGTCCATGACGATGACGGCGCCCGAGCCGAGGCCGGAACCGGCCTTCTGCAGCGCGTCGTAATCCATCGTCAGGCCCATCATCACCTCGCCCGGCAGCACCGGCATCGAGGAACCGCCGGGGATCACGC
>JBAYTD010000104.1:0-10951 GCA_041675805.1 Lysobacteraceae bacterium | reverse complement strand
GCGAACGGCTGCGTCGCGAGCAGGCGGCGCGCGAGAAGGAATTGGCCGATATCCGCAAACAGCGCGAAGCGGCCGAGCGCCAGCGCCGACTGGAAGCCGAGCGCCTGGCGCAGATCGAAGATCAACGCCGCGCGGCGTCCCCCGACCCCGCGCCCAGCGCGCCGTCGACGCCGCAGCAGGGCAACCACGGCCGCGACGACAGCCTCGCCGGCCGCTACATCGTTGCCATCCAGCAAGTGGTCACCGACAACTGGCGGCGGCCGGAATCGGTTGTGTCCGTTCAGTGTAGGGTCCGCATCATTCAGATCCCGGGCGGCGAGGTGATTTCCGCCAACATCCTTGCCCCGTGCAATGCCGACGATCTGACCAAGCGCTCGATGGAAGCGGCGGTGCTGCGGGCCCAGCCGCTGCCGTACCGGGGCTTCGAATCGGTGTTCACGCGCCAGATCGACTTCACATTCTGCTATCCGAGGGAACGTTGCCAATGAGACTGTTGTGGATCCTCGCCGGGCTTTGCCTGCTCGCCTTCCCGCTCGCGCCGCGCGCGCAGGGGCTGGAGATCAGCATCATCGACGGCAACCCTTCGGCGCTGCCGATCACCGTCGTGCCGATGGATTACAGCGGCGTCGGTGGCCTGCCGGAAACCGACATCGCCGCCGTCATCCGCGCCGATCTGAACCGCTCCGGCTCGTTCCGCGCGCTGCCCGAGGGCGACATCATCGAGCGCCCGCAGCGCATGGCCGATGTCAACTTCGCCACCTGGCGCCTGCTGCGCCAGGACTTCCTCGTCGTCGGCCGCGTGCTCGACGCCACCGAGGGCGGCTACCGGGTCGAGTTCGAACTGCTCGATGTCGCCAAGCAGGAGCCGCGCCTGCGCCTGGCGCTGTCCGGCCGCTCCGGCAACCTGCGTGATGTCGCGCACCAGATCGCCGACCACATCTACGAGAACATCCTCGGCGTGCGCGGCGCGTTCTGGACCCGCATCGCCTACGTCACCGCCGCCGGCAGCGGGCAGAACATCCAGTACGCCCTGATGGTGGCCGACTCCGACGGCCACAACCCGCAGCCGGTGGTGCGCTCGCGCGAGCCGCTGCTGTCGCCGTCGTGGAGCCCGGACGGACGCCGCCTGGCCTATGTCAGCTTCGAGCGCGGCAATTCCTCCATCTACATCCAGGAAATCGCCAGCGGTGCCCGCGAGGCGGTGGCCAGCTTCCGTGGCATCAACGGCGCGCCGGCCTTCTCGCCGGACGGCAACCGCCTGGCGCTGACCCTGTCGCGCAGCGGCAACCCGGAAATCTACGTGATGGACCTGGCCAGCCGCGAACTGACCCAACTGACCCGCCACTGGGGCATCGACACCGAGCCGGTGTGGTCGCCTGATGGCAGGGAGATCCTGTTCACCTCGGACCGCTCCGGCAAGCCGCAGATCTACCGCGTTGCCGCAGCCGGCGGCGAAGCCCAGCGGGTCACTTTCCAGGGCGACTACAACGCCCGCGCCAGCCTGTGCTGCGATGGCAAGAAGATCGCTGTGGCACAGGGGTCGGGAAACGTATATCGTATCGCTCTATTTGACAGAACCTATGGCGACAGCGGCCGGGTTTCGGTGTTGTCACCGGGCAACCTGGACGAATCGCCGAGCTTCGCCCCCAACGGCAGCATGGTGCTCTACGCCTCCCGGGAGGGAACGCGTGGCGTGCTGTATGCCGTGTCCGCCGATGGAAACGCGCGGCAGCGAGTGGTGTTCGCCGATGGCGACGTGCGGGAGCCCGCATGGTCACCGTTCCGGCAGCGCTGACGGGGGCGGCGGACGGATCCGATCCAGCGCAACACCCCAGAAAGCGTGCCCAATAAAAAACACCCCGAAACCCACTGATAACAGGTCTATCGAACATGAACACCACGTCCCGTATCCTGCTTGCCGTCGTCGCGGCCCTAGCCGTTTCCGCCTGCACCAAGAAGACCCAGGTCGTCGAGACTGCGCCCGAGCCGACCCCGACCCCGGTGGTCACCCCGACCGCGCCGGTCGATGACCGCTACACCCCGGAATCGCTCGACACCGACAGCTGCCTGCGCCAGCGCGTGATCTACTTCGACTTCGACCAGTCCAACGTGCGCTCCGAAGCCGCCGCGCAGATCGCCTGCCACGCCAAGTACCTGCGTGACCGTCCGTCCGCCCGCATCACCCTGGAAGGCCACGCCGATGAGCGCGGCAGCCGCGAGTACAACCTCGGCCTCGGCGAGCGGCGCGGCAATGCCGTCAACCAGGCGCTGATCGGCAGCGGCGGCGCTGCCAGCCAGCTCACCGTGGTCAGCTACGGCGAAGAGCGTCCGGTCGCGCTGGGCTCCAGCGAGACCTCCTGGCAGCAGAACCGCCGCGTCGAGATCGTCTACACGGCCCGCTGATGCGCGTCGCGTCGATACCCTTGCGGTTTGTCGTGGCGGCCCTCGTGGCCGCCACGGCGTCTCCCGTTCTGGCCCAGGGACGGCTGAGCCTGGCCGAGCGGGTCGATCGGCTGGAGCAGCAGAGCCGGCAGGATGCCACCCAGACGCCGGCGCAAACACTGGACTTGCTCAACCGCATCGATGAACTGCAGGCGGAGATCCAATCCCTGCGCGCCCTCATCGAACAACAGGGCTTCGAGATCGAGTCCGCCGGCAAACGCGCCCGCGACCAGTACATCGACCTCGATTCCCGTCTCAACCAACTCGAAGGCGGCGGCATTGCCCCGGCCGCTGTCGATCCCGGTTCCGTGCAGCCCGGCACGCCGGACCTTGCCCAGGAACCGCCCGAAGTGCGCCCGCCGCTGGACAGCGGCAGCCAGACCCGGCCCGTCGACGAGATCGATCCGGCCAGCGCCGAATTCGCCGCCGATCCGGCCGGCGAGCGGCCGCTGTACGAATCCGCCTTCGAAGCGCTGAAGGAAGGCCGCTACGCCGAGTCCGCGCGTCGCTTTCAGACCTTCCTTGCCAGTTATCCGAACGGTGCCTACGCGCCCAATGCCTGGTACTGGCTGGGCGAAAGCTATTACGTCACCCAGAACTACCCGACCGCGCTCGACGCCTTCCGCCAGTTGCTGTCGGCCTTCCCGGACAGCGCCAAGGCACCGGACGCCCTGCTCAAGGTCGGCTACTGCCAGTACGAGCTGCGCCAGTGGAGCGAGGCCGAGGCCACCCTTGGCGACGTGGTGCAGCGCTATCCCGACACCACGGTGTCGCGACTGGCCCAGGGCCGCTTGCGCGCCTTGCGTCTGGAAGGCCGCAACTGAGACCCGGGCGGCGCGCCCCAGGCCGCCGCCCGCCGCTCGATGTCCCCATGTCCGTCCTTGCACCATCAACTTCGTCGCCATCCGTCGCCAGCCCCGCCGGCGAGCGACTGAAGCTGACCGAAATCTTCCTCTCCATCCAGGGCGAGGCCCGCACCAGCGGCTGGCCCACGGTGTTCGTGCGTCTGACCGGCTGCCCCCTGCGTTGCCAGTATTGCGACACCGCCTACGCCTTCCACGGCGGCCAGTGGTGGACCCTCGACGCCATCCTCGAACAGGTCGCCAGCCACGGCGTGCGCCATGTCTGCGTCACCGGCGGTGAACCGCTGGCGCAGAAACGCTGCCTGCGCCTGCTGACACGGTTGTGCGATGCCGGCTACTCGGTCTCGCTGGAAACCTCCGGGGCCATCGACCCGGCGGCGGTGGACCCGCGCGTGCAGCGCGTCATCGACATCAAGACGCCCGGCTCGGGCGAAGTCGACCGCAATGTCTGGACCCTGCTCGACGCCCTGCGCCCGGACGACCAGCTCAAGTTCGTCCTCTGCGACCGCGCCGATTACGAATGGGCGCGCGCGCTGGTGCTGGAACGCGGCCTGCATGCGCGCTGCGAGGTGCTGTTCTCGCACAGCCACGGCCAACTCGACGCCGCCAGCCTGGCGGAATGGATCATCGCCGACCGCCTGCCGGTCCGCTTCCAGACCCAGTTGCACAAGCAGTTGTGGGGCGAGACGCCAGGTCGCTGAAGGATGTCCCCGCCCATGAACAACCCAGCGCCGCGCCGCGCCGTCGTCCTGCTGTCCGGCGGCATGGATTCCGCCGTCACCCTCGCCATCGCCCGCGCACAGGGCTTCCAGTGCCACGCCTTGAGCGTCGCCTACGGCCAGCGCCACACGGCGGAACTGGCTGCCGCCGCGCACCTCGCGCAGGCGCTCGAAGCGGTCGCCCACAAGACCGTGCAGGTCGACCTGCGCAGCATCGGCGGCTCGGCGCTGACCGACGACATCGACGTGCCCGAGCACGGCGGCGACGGCATCCCCGTCACCTATGTGCCGGCGCGCAACCTCATCATGCTGTCGGTCGCCATCGGCTGGGCCGAGGTGCTGGGTGCCGACGACATTTTCTGCGGCGTCAACGCCGTCGACTATTCCGGCTATCCGGATTGCCGGCCCGAGTTCATCGCCGCCTTCGAGCGCACCGCCAACCTCGCCACCAAGGCCGGTGCCGAAGGCCATCGCCTGCGCGTACATGCCCCGCTGATGCGGATGAGCAAGGCCGACATCGTCCGCGAAGGGCTGCGCCTGGGCGTCGACTTCGCCCTCAGCGTGTCCTGCTACCAGGCCGACGAAAGCGGCCGTGCCTGTGCCCACTGCGACGCCTGCCACCTGCGCGCCGAAGGCTTCCACGCCGCGGGCGTCGCCGATCCGACCCGTTACGTCCCCCGTACCTGAGCCGCACCGCGGCACCGCCGCAGCCACCACGCGCGCCGCTGCGCCCTTGTCGATGCGCGAAGCACTGACTACACTGCGCGACCGCGTTTTCCCCGCGCCGCGCACCAGCGCCACCCCTCGACGGGCCGTTAGCTCAGCGGTAGAGCAGTGGACTTTTAATCCATTGGTCGATGGTTCGATCCCATCACGGCCCACCAATTCAATCAACGGTTTACGGCGTATTTTGGCCTCGTCCGACAGGGCTCCGTAAAAGAATTCCGTAAAACCTGGCCTTCTCGGCCGGGTTTCACGACCGGGACTCGCGAAGGGGCGATACGGTCCGGTAGCTGCCCAATTCCGCCAACGCTTCGCGCCGGCTGGCGATTCGGATTCCGGTACGGTAGGCTGCCGTACAAGGAGGGCCGACATGACCACCGCTGCCGACCGTCTCGACCTGCGCCTGAGCGTCGAGGACAAGAACCGCCTGCGCCGCGCCGCCGAGCTGCACGGCCTGCCGGTGGCCACCTTCGTCCGCGAAGCCGCGCTGCGCGAGGCCGAAACCACCATCGCCCATCCGCCCAAGGCCCGCCGAGGCGGCTTGGCTGCGCGGCTGCGCGGCCGCGCGACGGCGCGCATGGGCACCGACGAGATCATGCAGCTGACCCGTGGCGACTGACGCGCCCGCCGCGACGCCGGCTGCAGCCGGACGCGTACTGGTGGACGCCAACGTCCTGCTGGACGTGCTGACGGACGATCCGGACTGGTACGAGTGGTCGGCGGCGCAGCTCGATGCCTGCGCTGACGGGGTCGAGCTGTGCATCAATCCCATCATCTACGCCGAGGTTTCGGTCGGCTTCGAGCGCATCGAGGAACTGGACGAGGCGCTGTCGCCCGATGCCTTCACCCGTCTGGAACTGCCGTGGGAGGCCGGCTTCCTCGCCGGCAAAGCCTTCCTGCAGTACCGCCGCGCCAAGGGCGCGCGCACTTCGCCGCTGCCCGACTTCTACATCGGTGCCCATGCCGCTATAGAGGGCATGGCGCTCCTGACGCGGGATGCGAAGCGGTATCGCACCTACTACCCGACACTCGAACTCATTTGCCCGCCATGACCAACGCCAACGCACGATCCCTCATGGCCCGCCTGGAGGAACTGGGCGCGCCGGAGCTACGCCGGCTGCTGGTGGAGCATCTGACCAGGCGCAAGCTGGGGCTGTACTGGGAAAGCGACGCCATCGCGCGCGACGAGGCGCTCAATGCCGATGTCGTGTTGCCGCGCCTGGTCCCCGAGCTGAGCCATCGGCCGGAAGGGATGGCTCTTGGCGAGCCGCACCGCAACCTGATCATCGAGGGCGACAACTTCGACGCCCTGCGCCTGCTCAAGTCCACCCATGCCGGACGCGTGCGGGTGATCTACATCGACCCGCCCTACAACACCGGCAACAAGGACTGGGTCTACAACGACCGCTACGTGGGTGCCAACGACCGCTGGCGCCATTCGCAGTGGCTGGAATTCCTGTACCAGCGGCTGCGGCTGGCCCGTGACCTGCTGACGCCCGACGGCGTGATCCTCGTGTCGATCAACGACGAGAACCGGGCGCGGCTGGAACTCCTGATGGACGAGGTGTTCCCCGGGCGACGGGTCGGCAGCCTGGCCTGGCGTACCAAGGACACCGGCAATGACCTGGGCCAGCGTTTCAGCCATGTGCACGAGCATGTGCTGGTCTACGCCAACCCGGAGTTCCAATTCAACGGCCGGGCGACGGACAGGCGCAAATTCCGGAACCCGGATGGGGATGCGCGGGGTGATTGGGCGCCACGGCCGATCACGAAGGCGCACTCGTACACCGAGCGAGAGAACACCTACTACCCGATCCAGGATCCGGACACAGGCTACTGGTATCCCTGCGATCCGGACAGCGTCTGGCGTTTTGCATCCGAACAGGAGATCCGGAGGCGGGACGGGATCACCGAAGACCAAGTGCAGGCCGCGCTGGCCGCGCTGCGCAGTGAAACCATCGAGGCGTTGATTGCGCAGCGGCTGATCTATTTTCCGCGCTGCAGCCCGGACGAGGTGCTGCGCTTCGAGACGCGTGAGGCGTTGCTGGAGGCCATCCGTACCGGAAACGGCCCCGTGCTCCCGAAGAAGAAGACGCCACTGCTGCGCGAAGACCTGCCCGACCTCGACTTCTGGATTGGCAAGCCGATTGCGCCGGGCCGCCCGTCCCGCAAGGACTTCTGGGACAGCAAGCCGGAAAGCGAGCGCCTTGCGCCGCTTTCAAGCTGGATCGCCGGGTTGAACGAGGAGGTCGACTTCGACGCGGAAGACGAGGACGAGACCCCCGAGGTGCTGCGCAGCCCCCGCGGTGGCGTGGCCACCGACGAGGTGAAGGCGGAGCTGGGATCCAAGGCCTTCCAGCACCCGAAGCCATCCGCCCTGATCCGGGCGCTGCTGACCCAGGCATCCAGGCCTGGCGACATCGTGCTGGACTTCTTTGCCGGCTCGGGCACGACCGGGCGGGCGGTGCTGGAACTCAATGCCGAGGACGACGGCCGGCGTCGCTACATCCTGTGCTCCAGCACGGAAGCCACGGCAAGGGAGCCCGACAAGAACATCTGCCGCGATGTCTGCGCGGAACGCATGCGCCGCGTCAGCGCCGGCCATGCCGGCAAGACCGGATACAGCGCCGTGCAGGGCGGCGAATTCGCCTATCTGCAGCTGGACAAGATTGCGCCTGCCGACATTCCCTTCGAGGCAGGCGCATCGCATGCCCATCCGCTGCTGAGCCTGCGCCTGACCCAGGCGCTGCGCCCGTCCGTAGCGGAGGCGGTGCAGTTCATCGCCCGCGCCGACGATTGCGACGTGCTGCTGTGTACGCGCGTGGACCCTGCCTCCATCGAGGTCCTGGGTAACTGGGCGCAGGCCAACGGGGTGGCGCGGATCGCCGTCTACAGCGAGCGTCCCGAATCGCTGGCCGAGGCGCTGGCCAGCCACGGCGTGGACGCGGCGTGCTACGGCTTGCATGAGGCACTTCGCCACGGTCAGGCCGGAGGTGCGGCATGAGTTCGCTCAATCTCGCCGCCGCACAGTCCAGCGCGCTGGTGCCCGCCGCGTTCCAGCGCAGCATCATCGACAACATGGCAGCGGCCCTGCTGCGCCAGCCTTCGCCCCCCTGTTTGCTTCGCGCGCCGACCGGTTCGGGCAAGACCTTCATGCTCGCAGGCGTGCTGGACAAGGTGTCGGCTGCGCAACCAACCTTGTGGCTGTGGTTCGTGCCGTTCGTGAACCTGGTGCAGCAGACCGAGGACTCCTTGCTGGCCAATGCCCCGGGCCTGACGCCGGTCATGCTGGCGCAGGGACGCAACCAGGAGCCAACGGCCGGCACGGTACTGCTATCGACCGCGCAGGCTGTGGCTCGCGCGAAGGATCGCCGGGCCGGTTACGCCGGCGATGCCGACGATGAGCGCCAGACGCTGGACGAGTTCGTGACCCTGGCCCGCGTGCGCGGCCTGAAGATCGGGCTGGTGGTGGACGAGGCGCATATCGGCCTGGATCACGGCACCGAATTCGGGCAGTTCGCGCACTGGCTGGCGCCGGATTACCTGGTGATGGCGACCGCGACGCCCAGGGATGCGCGCCTGGACGAGTTCCTGGCCAAGGCAGGGAAGGGTGCGCGCGAAGCCTTCGTGGTCAGCCGTTCGGACGTGGTCGAAGCCCGGCTCAACAAGCGTTACATCGAGGCGGTGGTCTACGACCTGCGGCATAGCGTCTCCACCGTGGCGGACCTCAAGCGCACCGTGCTGCGCCAGGCCTGGCTGCAGCATCTGTGGCTCAAGCGCCGGTTGCAGGACGCTGGCGTTGATCTGACACCCTTGCTGCTGGTGCAGGTGGCCAATGGCAGGAACGCGGTCGAAGAAGCGCAGGTGGAATTGGTTCGGCTGTGCAAGGTGCCCCCCGCGGTGATCGGAACCCATTCGGCCGACGATCCTGACCCGGTGCTGATGGCGGCCATCGCCAACGACACGAGCAAGGAAGTGCTGATCTTCAAGCAGTCGGCAGGAACCGGCTTCGATGCGCCGCGCGCATTCGTGCTCGCATCGACCAAGCCGGTGAACGACGCCGACTTCGCCATGCAGTTTATAGGCCGCGTGATGCGGGTCGCGCCGGCCATCCGCAAGGCGTTTCCCAAGCCCCTGCCGATTCCGCCGGAGCTGGATACCGCCTACGTCTATCTGGCCGACGCAGAGGCCCAGCAGGGGTTCCAGTCGGCCGTGAATACCAGCGGTGCGGTGAAGAGTCAGCTGGAGGGCCAGACCGAGCGCATGGTGACCCGGCAGACGGCGTCCGGCGCGACGGTTTTCAGCAACCGGGTGACGCCGCAGATGCCGGTGACCTACGAGGAGATGCCGCGGGACGCCGTGACCTCACGGGCGCCCGTCAAGGAGCTGGGCGATCCCGGCGAGCCTGCGCAGGAAGGGCTGTTCTCCGGCGGAACTGCAGAAATCGATCCCGGCACGACCCTGATGGGGTGGGACCGTGTCGTGGCAGCGGGCGCTGGCGCTGCCGCCGCGCTGCCGGCGGATGAAGAGGCGTTGATCGAATCCCTGAAGGCCGTGGGGCTGCAGCCGTATCGTCGCAGCACGCGGTCGGCCGCCGTGCCGGTCTGCCTCAAGCAGGAAACCCGCCCGATGCTGGCGGACATGGCTCAGGTGTCGCGACAGGCGGCAATCGATCTGCCGATGGATGGCAATCTGATCGCCAGTGCCGTGCGTGCCACCTACCACTTGCTGCGCGAGAAAGAGGTCCACACGGAGCTGACGGCCGGCCATCGCCGTGAGGAAGAGGTGGCCATCATCACTGACCGGGGCGCCCTCCTGCGCGAGGCCGAGAGCTGCCTGCGGCGCATTCCGCAGGTGGAGGATGAGGATGTCCGCATCATCGTGACGACGCTGGCCGCGCGGCTGCGGCCGGATGTCGAAATGCCCCCGGCCGAAGTCGGTGACCCTGTCCACGATGAGAAGCGCCTGATGCAGCTCTCCCGCGATGCCGCCTGCTGGGTCATCCGCCGGGAGGCCCAGACCTTGACCGAGCTGGTCCAGGACAGCGTGGCGCGCTTTGCCACGGTGAACGACGCGGCTCCGCTGCCAGATGCGTTGCTGTACCCGCTGCAGCATCCGCTGGCACCGTCGCGCAAGAACATCTATGGCGTCATTCCGCCGCACAAGGATCGGCTACAGCCTGATCGCGATGGCCTGGACATCGACGCCCAGACCAGGCTTGGCGAGTCGACCGCAACGTACGAGGGCGGCCGCTGGCACGTATCGGGCTTCGACGCTTCGATGGCGCTGAACGACGAGGAGCGCGCATTCGTGGAAGCCCTGGACCGCGACGAGGCCGTGATCTGGTGGCACCGCAACCCGGATCGCAAACCCTGGTCGGTGCGGCTGGTACGTGGCGAACACCGCAACTACTTCTACCCGGACTTCGTCATCTGCCTTTCGCATCCCGAGGGAGCGCCGCAAGTGACGCGACTCGTGGAAACCAAGGAAAGTACCAAGGACGCCTCCCGCAAGTCGCGCCGCATACCGAAGGTCTACGGCAAGGTGATGTTCGTCACCAAGGACGGCGACAAGCTCAGGGTCGTCAATGACGACGGGAGCCTGGGCGCCACCTTCGACTGGGATGACATGGTGCCAGCCTGGGACTGGATGGCCGCCAGTGCTGCGGGATAAAAGCCACGCGCTGGTGGCCGGGGCTGAACGCTTGACGGCCCAATGCTTGTCGCTGATAACGGACTTCCGTAACCTTTGCCACAACACACCCGCCACGCTTAGCCCTGCCTCGGCAGGTGACGCGCATAATTGGCGGGTTTTTATTGCCTGAACGATGCATTACACCAAGCCGGCCCTGACCTTCGAAAAGATAACGCCCTATTTTATAATAAAATTATTGATTATAAAGGGAAGTTTCGACCTGTTGGTAGATGGCTCGATCCCATCACACCCCACCATCCCGGCATCCCACGGCGTCCAATGCAGATCCGGAAAGCACGACAAGCCCGCGTAGCTGCGGGTTTCTGTGCCGAAGCGTCCGGGTTTCGAGCGCAGCATCAACTGTCCCGATACCGTCCCCGGCGTTTCGTCCCCGGCCTCGAAACGTGCGGTTTGTGAACCTGCAACGTGCTGATTTCATGGCAGCCCCGACACGATTCGAACGTGCGACCTTCCCCTTAGGAGGGGGACGCTCTATCCAACTGAGCTACG
>JBAYTD010000103.1:0-11069 GCA_041675805.1 Lysobacteraceae bacterium | reverse complement strand
GTCCCCGGCCTCGAAACGTGCGGTTTGTGAACCTGCAACGTGCTGATTTCATGGCAGCCCCGACACGATTCGAACGTGCGACCTTCCCCTTAGGAGGGGGACGCTCTATCCAACTGAGCTACGGGGCTGCAAGGCCTTGCGGATTGTTGCCGGCGGGTGTGCGATGCGGGTGTCAGCGCCGGGGACTTTCGCCATGTTGCGGCAGGGCAAGCAAGGGCGGCCGTCCGCTGGTCTGGTGCATGCCGCGATCTGCCGAGCCGGGGAAGGATACCAAGGATCGGTGAATCCGGGACCATCGAAACGGGCAGGCGTGGCGCGAGCAGCATCGTGCTGACTGGACGGGCATGGTCGGTGCCGATAGGGGCCGAAAGCCCGCCTCCTAACCCGCCCTGCGCAAGGTCAGGTTGATGCGCTGACGGCCAAGCAGTGGATGCACGGCGTCCTTCAGGGGCAGGACGCCGTGGTGGCGCAGGCGGTCTTCGCCGCCCCAGACCAGCACGTCGCCATGGTGCAGCGCCACGCGGACCGGTCGCTGCGCGCGGGTCAGTCCGCCGAACAGGAAGGTGGCGCTCAGGCCCAGCGATATGGAGACGATGGGGGCGCTGAAATCGCGCTCGTCGCGATCCTGATGCAGCGACAGCCGTGCGCCGGGGAGATAGCGGTTGATCAGGCAGGCATCCGGCGCGAAGTCAGGGAAACCGGCCGCGTCCGCCGCCATCCGCGCCAGGTCGGCGATCAGTGCAGGCAGCGGCGGCCAGGGCAGGCCGCTGTCCGGGTCGATCCGGCTGTAGCGGTACCCGCGGCGGTCGCTGATCCAGCCCAGTTCGCCGCAGTTGGTCATCGCCACGGACAGGCTGAAGCCGTTGCGGGTCAGCATGTGGCGAAACGGTGCCCGCGCGACGATGGCGTCGATGGCGGTCAGCAGCGCTTCCGCCTGCGGCAGGGCGAAGCCGCGCAAGGCGAACGCCTGCGCGCCGATGGCCTGGCGCGCGCCGGTCGGGGTGGCGTCGAAAAGATCGCCGGTTGCCATGCCGAATCGCTCCTGCGCCATCGTTGCCGGCCATGATCGCAGAGGCGGCGGACGCCTTGCCGTCCTCGGCGCGCTGGCGCAGGATGCCGGCCATGAACAACGCCCGCCCCAATCCGCCCGGCGTCATCAATTGCGCGGTCTACGCGACGGATGGCCGGCGCAGCGACATCCACATCGAGGATGTCAGCGAGGCGCTGGAAATCGACGACGGCAGCTTCGTCTGGATCGGTCTGTACGAGCCGGACGACGCCGTTCTGGCGCTGTTGCAGGACGAGTTCGGTCTGCACGATCTGGCCATCGAGGATGCCCGCAAGGCGCACCAGCGGCCCAAGGTCGAGGGCTACGGCAACTCGCTGTTCCTGGTGGCCAGCACCGCGCAAAAGGTGGACGAGCGCATCGCCTATGGCGAAACCCACCTCTTCCTCGGCCCGCGCTATCTGGTCAGCGTGCGCCATGGCGCGTCGCTGTCCTACGCGCCGGCGCGGGCCCGTGTCGAGCGCGAACCGGCGCTGCTCGCGCTCGGCCCGTCCTATGCCCTGTACGCCGTGCTCGACGCCATCGTCGACGACTATCTGCCGCTGGTAAACAGCTTCAAGCAGACCCTGTCGGCGCTGGAGAAGGACATCGTCAAGGAGACCTTCGACCGCCGCATCGTCGCCCGCCTGTACGACCTCAAGCGCGAGCTGACCGACATGCGCGTCGCGGTGACGCCGATGCAGGACGTGCTCTCGCAACTGATGCGCAGCAGCGGCGCGCTGATCCCCGACGACGTGCGCCTGTACCTGCGCGACGTTCACGACCATTCGCTGCGCACCAACGAAACCATCGACGTGCTGCGCGACATGCTCGGCACGGCGCTGAGCGTGAATCAGGCGCTGGTGACGCTGAAACAGGGCGAAGTGGTCAAGCGCCTCGCCGGCTGGGCCGCCCTGCTCGCCGCGCCGACCCTGGTGACGAGTTGGTACGGCATGAACTTCCAGGCGATGCCGGAACTGGCCGGCCGTTACAGCTACGCCATCCTGATCGGCGGGGTCAGCGTCGTCGTTGCCGGCTTGTATGTTTATTTCAGGAAGATCAATTGGTTGTAGGTGGCGGACGCGCGAATTTTCCCCGTTCGCCCTGGGGTATCGAAGGGTGAGCGGTGTCCGCTTCGGTTTGTGCCGACAACCGCAGCGCGGTGCTCATCGGACAGGTTTGCAGTCCCGGCCCGTCGGTGCGCAAGGTGAAAAAGTACCGTTTACAGTACTAAAATGGCCATCCCGTCGCCGAACCCGGAGCCGCGCTTGGACAACACCCTCACCGTCGCCGAACTCAAGCGACGTGGTGCCGCCGCCATCGAGGACGGCCTGAAGCGCGGTCCGATCCGTCTGCTCAAGCACAACAAGTCCGCCGGCGTGGTGCTGTCGGAAAGCGAATATCGGCATCTGCTTGCGGCGCACAAGGAGGCTCTGCCCGGCATGACCGCGCTGCAATGGCTGCTGGCCCACCCGGCGCAAGGTCGGCACGGAAAACGCGAACTCGACCGCCGTCTGCGCGGCGAACGCGACTGGTGATCGCCTTCCTCGACGCCAGCGTGCTGATCTACCTGACCGAAGGCACACCAAGGCTCGCCGCCAAGGTCCGCGCGCAATTGCAGGCCCGGGAAGCCGCCGCGCCCGACCTGCGGTTGGCGGTCAGCCGTCTCGCCCTGCTGGAATGTCGTGTCGCGCCGCTACGCGACGGCGATACCGCCCTGCTTGCCCGTTACGATGCCTTCTTCGTCCGCTCCGACCTGATCGTCGTCGAACTCGACGCCAACGTGATCGACCTCGCCACCGCCATCCGCGCCCGCCATGGCCTGAAAACCCCGGACGCCCTGCACGCGGCCTGTTGCCTGCAACTCGGTCCGGAGCATGTGTTTGTTACCGGAGACAAGGGCTTCGGGCGAGCGAGTGGCTTGCGGGTGCAGGTGGTGGGATAGATCGATGGATGTGGCGGGCAGTGCCCCGCCTGAAACGCGTCCGAGGCCACGCCATCCAGCACGCTCCCGAATCAATGTTAGGGTGTCGCTTTCCGCTGCGGAGCCTTGCCATGCCTGATGCGCTGCGTGCCTTGTTGGCGATCTGGCTGCTCTGCCTCGTCGGCGCGGTGGCGGCGCAGGGAGTGGATGATGTGAGCGGGGAGGCGGCGGACGAGGTGGTCGTCGTCGACGCTGCGCCGGGTGTCACGGCGACCGGCATCGATGCGGCCGATCTTTCCGCCTATGTCGATGGCCTGGTCGAGCAGGCGATGGGTCGCGATGGCATTGCCGGGGTCGCGGTGGCGGTGGTGGATCGCGACGGCTTCCTGTTGTTGCGCGGCTATGGTCTGGCCTCGCTGTCGCCGCCGAAGCCGGTCGATCCGGGCGCGACGCGCTTTCGCCTGGCGTCGGTGTCGAAGACTTTTACCTACCTGTTGGCGCTGGACCTGGTCGATGCCGGCGAGCTGGATCTGGATCGCCCGGTCAACGATTACCTGCCGGCTGCGCTGCACCTGCCCGATGACGGCTATCCGCCGGTGCTGCTGCGCCATCTGTTCACGCACAGCGCCGGATTCGAGGATTCCGCGCTCGGTCATCTGTTCCAGATCGATCCGGACCGGGTCGGGCGGCTGGATGATTACCTCGTCCTGCATCGGCCCAAGCGGGTGCGCGCGCCGGGGCAGCGCGCGGTGTATTCCAACTATTCGGTGGCCCTGCTGGGGGCGCTGGTGGCGCATGTGTCCGGGGTCGATTTCGAGACGCTGGCCGAGCGCGAACTGTTCGGGCCGCTGGCGATGGCCTCGACCACCTTCCGCGAGCCCGGCCTGCGCGCCGACGATCCGCGTCGCGTCGAGGCCAGTGCCGAGGCCGGCGGCTGGTCGCAGGGCTTCCGTCGCAGCGGCGGCGGCTTTGCGCCGCAGGCCTTCGAGCACATGGCCCACGCCGCGCCGGCCGGTGGCGCATCGAGCACGGCGGCGGACATGGGCCGCTATCTGCGCATGCTGTTGCGCGGCGGCGAGCTGGATGGCGTGCGCGTGCTCGATGAATCGGCCTACGCACGCCTCGTCGATGCGCCGCTGTTCCGCAATGCCGAGGCAGTCGGCGGTTTCCATTACGGATTCTTCGGCACCCGGCTGGGCCACCACGAGGTGCTGGGCCATGGCGGGGCGACGTTCTGGTTCCACTCCGGCCTGGCCTTCGCGCCGGAACTGGGCATCGGCCTGTTCGTCGCCAGCAACACCGACAGCGGGCGCGAGTTTGCCGCCGAACTGGCCGGTCGCGTCATCGAGCGCTATTTCCCCGCCGCCCGTGCCGACGCGCTGCCGACGATTCCGGCGGGCTTCGACGCGCAGCGCTTCGCCGGCAGTTATCGCAGCCAGCGCAGCAATTACAGCCGGGCGGAAAAGGCCCTGCTCGGCGGCGTGCTGACGGTCGGTGCGACCGCCGATGGCGCGCTGGTCATCCATCGCGATGGACAGGCCAGCCGCTGGCTGCCCGAAGGCGGTTTGGTGTTCCGTGAGGCGGAGGGGCAGGGCCGCATCGTGTTCCGGGAAGATGCCAGAGGGCGCGTCATCGGCTTTGCCGGCGCGCTCGGCCATGTGGTGACCGAACGGGTCGGCCCCCTGGGTCATCCCGACACGCTGTGGGCCGCACTGGTGTTGGCCGGGCTGACCGCAGTGCTGGTGCTGACCGGGGCCTGGCTACGGCGCGGCCGTCGCTCGCGGGCGACGCCGAAGGCACGCCGTGCGGCGCTCTGGCTGTATCTGTCGGCGCTCGGCTGGCTGGCGTTCGGCATCGGCCTTTTGGCGGTGCTGTGGCGCATTCGCGATGATGCCACGGCGATGTTCTATGCCTATCCGGACTCCTTGCTGAGCGCCCTTCTGTGGGGCTCGCCGTTGCTGATGCTGCTGGCCGTGGTCGGTCTGGTCAGCCTGCCATCGGCCTGGCGCTCCGGCGACTGGGGCTTCTGGCGCACTCTGCGCCACACCCTGGCAGCGGTGGTGTTCGCCTTCGCCGCCGCATTGCTGTGGTCGTGGAACCTGGTCGGCTGGAAGCTCTGAGGGCGCGGGCGGGAGTCGATGATGGACGACGCGGCGGACCAGCACTGGATGCGCCATGCGCTGGCGCTGGCGCAGCGCGCGCGCGACGAGGATGACGAAATCCCGGTCGGCGCGGTGCTGGTGTCGGCGGATGGGCAGGTGCTGGGCGAGGGCGGCAATCGCAACCTGAGCGAACATGATCCCAGCGCCCATGCGGAAATCGTCGCCATGCGCGCAGCCGGGCGCGCGCTGGCCAACCATCGGCTGGTCGGGACGACGCTGTACGTCACCCTGGAGCCCTGCGCGATGTGCGCGATGGCGATGATCCACGCCCGCATCGGCCGGCTGGTGTACGCCGCCAGCGACCCCAAGACCGGCGCCGCCGGCAGCGTGTTCGACCTCCTGTCCGACTCGCGGCACAACCATCGCATCGAAGTGCTCGGCGGCGTGCTCGGCGACGAGGCCGGGCACATGCTGCGCAACTATTTTCGTGCCAGGCGCGGCAAGCGGACTGTTGTGCCTTGAGGGAGACCAAACCGTTCATGCTTCGATACCTCAGCACGAACGGTTTGTGGCCTCGATGCCTCGGCACGAACGCGATGTTGAGGCCATGTCGCGCTCGCACGAAGCCGTAGGCCGTTCGCTCTGAGGTATCGAAGGGCGGTTGCCATGCCCTTGGACGCAGGCCGTGCCTGCTTCGATACCTCAGCACGAACGGTTTGAGGGTGCTTCCATGCGTCGGCACGGCTTGGGGCTTCGATGCCCCGAACAGCTTGGCGGGGCTTCCGCCCCGCCAGTCTTCCTCAGGCCGTCTTGTGCGAGGCCAGTTGGCGCAGCACGTAGTGCAGGACGCCGCCGTGGCGGGTGAGGAGGCATCGCTTGCGCGGCACTGCCGCGCGATGCCACCGAACGCCCGCCGCGCTGCGGCGGGCGGGACTTCCGCCCCGCCCGCCTTCCTCAGGCCGTCTTGTGCGCGGCCAGTTGGCGCAGCACGTAGTGCAGGACGCCGCCGTGGCGGAAGTATTCGACTTCCTTCGGTGTCAGCAGCAGGACGTCGACCTCGATGCGTTTCTCGCTGCCGTCGGGCTTGCGGGCGATGACGGTGGCGGTGCGTGCCTCGCCGTCGTCCAGGCCGACGATGTCGATGGTCTCGGTGCCGTCTAGGCCGTGCGTGAGTGCGCTCTCGCCGGGTTTGAACTGCAACGGCAGCACGCCGAAGCCGACCAGGTTGGAGCGATGGATGCGCTCGAAGCTGGTCGCGATCACCGCCTTGATGCCGAGCAGGTTGGTGCCCTTGGCGGCCCAGTCGCGGCTGGAGCCGGTGCCGTATTCGTGTCCGGCGAAGACCACGGTCGGCACGCCGGCGGCGCGGTACTTCATCGCCGCGTCGTAGATCGACATCTTTTCCGGCTCGCCCTGGTCCCCCGGATTGCCGAAGTACAGCGTGTTGCCGCCTTCCTCGCCGCCGAAGAACAGGTTCTTGATGCGGATGTTGGCGAAGGTGCCGCGCACCATCACGTCGTCGTTGCCGCGCCGGCTGCCGTAGGAGTTGAAGTCGGCCGGCTGCACGCCGCGCGACTGCAGGAAGCGGCCGGCCGGGGAACTGGCCTTGATGCTGCCGGCCGGCGAGATGTGGTCGGTGGTGATGGAGTCGCCGAAGATCGCCATCACCCGCGCCCCGCGCAGGTCGTCGATGCGGCCGACCTGCATCGTCATGCCGTCGAAATAGGGCGGGTTCTTGATGTAGGTGGAGTCGCCGTCCCAGTCGTACAGCCTGCCATCCGGCGACTCGATGGTGTTCCAGCGGGTATCGCCCTTGAACACGTCGGCGTAGTTCTGCTTGAACATCTCCGGGCCGATGGTGCGGGCGATGAAGTCGCCGATTTCCTTGTTGCTGGGCCAGATGTCGCGCAGGAACACCGGCTGGCCGTCGCTGCCGGTGCCCAGCGGTTCGCGGGTCAGATCGATGTCGACCGTGCCGGCGATCGCGTAGGCCACCACCAGCGGCGGTGAGGCGAGGTAGTTCATCTTCACCTCGGCATGGATGCGGCCCTCGAAGTTGCGGTTGCCCGAGAGGACCGAGGCGACCGCCAGATCATTCTCGGCGATGCCCTTGGACACCGCATCGGGCAGCGGGCCGGAGTTGCCGATGCAGGTGGTGCAGCCGTAGCCGACGACGAAGAAGCCGAGCTTTTCCAGCTCGGCCAGCACGCCGGCCTTGTCCAGATAATCGGTGACCACGCGCGAGCCCGGCCCGAGCGAGGTCTTGACCCACGGCGCGGGCTTGAGGCCCTTGGCCACGGCGTTGCGCGCCAGCAGGCCGGCACCGAGCATCACCGCGGGGTTGGAGGTATTGGTGCAGGAGGTGATCGCGGCGATCACCACCGAGCCGTCGGTCAGTTCGTGTTCGCCGTCGTCGATGCGGATTTTCGAGATCGGCTTGGCGGCAAGGTGCTCGGCCTGTGGCTGACCGCCGCCTTCCTTCTCGAAACGGTTGACCTGCCAGTCGCGCGAGTTCTCGCGCTGGCGCGTCAGCGGGCCGAGGTTGTCGTGGAAGTTGCGCTGCACGTCGCCCAGCAGCACGCGGTCCTGCGGTCGCTTGGGGCCGGCCAGCGACGACTGCACGCTGCCCATGTCCAGATGCAGCACGCTGCTGTATTGCGCCTCCGGCGCGCCCGGCTGGTGCCACAGGCCCTGCGCCTTGGCATAGGCTTCGACCAGCACGATCTGCGCCTCGTCGCGGCCGGACAGGCGCAGGTAGCGCAGCGATTCGGCATCGATCGGGAAGATGCCGCAGGTCGCGCCGTACTCGGGCGACATGTTGCCGATTGTGGCACGGTCGGCCAGCGGCAGGTGCTGCAAGCCGTCGCCGAAAAATTCGACGAACTTGCCGACCACGCCGTGCTTGCGCAGCATCTCGGTGACGGTCAGCACCAGATCGGTGGCGGTGGCACCTTCCGGCAGCTTGCCGGTCAGCCGGAAGCCGACCACCTGTGGGATCAGCATCGACGAGGGCTGGCCGAGCATCGCCGCCTCGGCCTCGATGCCGCCGACGCCCCAGCCGAGCACGCCGATGCCGTTGATCATCGTGGTGTGGCTGTCGGTGCCGAACACGGTGTCCGGGAAGGCCCAGTGCTCGCCGTCCTTCTCCTCGGTCATCACCACGCGGGCGAGGTTTTCCAGATTCACCTGATGCACGATGCCGGTGTTGGGCGGCACCACCTTGAAGTTGTCGAACGCCTTCTGGCCCCAGCGCAGGAAGCCGTAGCGCTCGCGGTTGCGCTGGAACTCGATCTGGCCGTTGAGATCCAACGCATCGGGCCTGCCGAACACGTCCACCTGCACGGAATGGTCGATCACCAGCTCGGAAGGAATCTGCGGGTTGATCTGTTCGGGTTTTCCGCCCAGCTTCACCACTGCATCACGCATCGCGGCCAGATCCACCACGCAGGGTACGCCGGTGAAATCCTGCAACACCACACGCGCGGGCATGAAGGCGATTTCGGTGGATGGTTCGGCTGCCGGATCCCAGCTCGCCACCGCCGCGATGTGCTCGGGCAGCACGGAAACCCCATCTTCGTGGCGTAGCAGGTTCTCCAGCAGGATTTTCATGGCGTAGGGCAGGCGCGCCAGTTCGAAGCGCTTTCCGAGCCGTGGCAGGCTGGCGTAGTGATACTGCTTGCCTGCGATGGTGAGGGTGTCGCGGGTGGAGAAGGAATCGATCATGGGTGGGACTCCCGTGGCTGGGCAGGGGCACGCCCCTGCATGGGCTGTGTGAAGTGTGTCCCGCCCAGTATACGGACCGGCGATGTGCCGGCCCTGAAGTCCTCGGTGAACCTCTGAACAAGTCTCCGTGCGTCATCCCGGCGGCTTTCAACAGCGAAGCTGGTCAAGCCGCCGGGATGACGCAGGAAAATTTGTTCCCGGGTTCTCAGGGCTCAAAGCCATCCGAGAAGATGTGCCAAGGGTTTGGCCGCTCATAGGCTCCGATGTCGCAACGGGCGATGCCGTCGCCGTTGCCATCCTGTGGGCGCTGGTTGCCGCGCGCATCGAGGCTCAGGCAGTCAATCCCCGTGGCGCCAGTGTCGGTCAATGGCCCATCCGCCGCGTAGGCGATCACCGGCATTTCGTGGCTCACGTCCAGCGCGTATGGCGCAGTGGTAGCCAGCAGGGTGGCACCGGGCTGGAGTTTCTGCGCGCAACTGGAGGCGATGAAGGCATTGAACGTGCTATATGCCGCCGGGCCGGTGGAGCCATCGATATGGCAGTCCGTGCCGTCGCCGATGTGTCCCAGGACGTTGTGAGAGATGTAGTCGAGTGCCGATGAGGAAACGCTCAAGTGTGCGCCAGAGGGGGCGCGGTTGGCTTCGAAGGTATTGAAGAACATTTCCAGAACGGTGTGCTCCAGGCGAAGGGCACCGCCTGACTCAGTGGCCTGACTGGAGTGAAAAGTGTTGTTCAGCAGGTTCACGGAGATCCTGTCGCCGACATTGCTTCGGCGAAGATAAGCCGTGCCGCCGTACCCTGCGCGGTTGCCGTCGAAGTAGTTCTGATCGAGGTAGATCGAGCAATCCTCAAAACAGCCTGACGAGATCGCACCACCGTGGCTTGACAGGGTTCCTCCTGTCGCACGGTTCTCGGCAAAGCGGTTGCCGCGCAGCACCATTTGTTTCAGATTGGCACCGGAGCTGATGGCACCGCCATTGGCGAAGGTCATTTCCGCCCGGTTGTTGAAGAACCGGCTGTTCCGGATGGTCAGGTATTCCCCGACAAAGCCGATCGCACCACCCCCGCCACTGGCCATTCCCGTCGCGCCATTGAAGACGCGATTGTTGGAAAACTGAGTGTCCTGAACCGACAGCGATGCATAGACATTTCTCACCATGATGGCACCGCCGGCAGTGTTGTTGTTGTCCTGAGCGATGGCCTGGCAATCGGTGAACTGGCTTTGCCCGATGGTCACGATCATCCTTGGATCATTGAGGTTGCTGCGGCCAGCGGAAATGCATCCGCCACTGCTGTGGCTACGCCCCCCTTCGAAACGCATCCCGATGATGTCAATGCGTTCCACGGTGTGGGAAAAATTCATGATGGCCGTGGTGCTGCCGTCATGCCCAAGGATGCGTGGATTTCTGTCGCCGCCCCGGATGGCGAAGTCTTTTTTCGTTATCTCCGGGAGCGAATCGAGCAACTGGATCGTGCCGTTCTGAGGGTAATGGTCTGAGAGAAAGTTGATGTTGACCTTGTCATCGGGTTGATTGTTCGCCGTGACGATGCCCTCGCGCAGCGATCCGGGGCCGCTGTCGTTGGTATTTCTGACCCAGTAGGAGAAATCGGCTTGTGCGCCGGGCGAGGCCAGACACAGCACTCCTGCGGCCAGCGTGGAAATGATGAGGGATCGCATGGCTCACTCCTTGTGATAACGCACGGAGCCGGAGAGGGTCACGCCGCGATTTTCGACAGGATCGACCACGATCTTGCCGGGATCCTCGGAGAAGGCCAGGAAGCGACCCTTGAAGTTCACCTCGAAGCCTTCGATGACGGGAAGGCCGGTGAAGGAGTCGCGTCCGAGGGGCAGGGCAACGATGCTGAGCGTGCCCTGATTCATCCGCATCGAAACGTCTTCGTAGCCGGGCACGCCGGTAAGTACCATGCCGGGTGCTCCATCTCCCTTGCTGGCATCCATGTCCACATCGCCCAGGGTCATGGGAAGGTTCTGCATGCGTGCGCCGCTCTTGAGCATCTGTTGGCCTTCAAGACGGTGGGCGCTCAGTTCCAGATCAATGAGGTTTCCGTCCTTGAACGTCGCGCCGTATTGAATGGCGGTGTCGGCGAAGATTTCCTTGAATCCGATGCGTCGGATCGCGATGCCGCGCGCTGCATTGGGCTTGCGTGCGTTGTCGACTTCCTTGGCGATGATGCGATCCACCGCGCCGCTGCCGGTGGGCGGTGTATCCGGGCTTTGCGCGCCGCAGGCGGTCAGTGCGGGGAGGCAGAGGGC
>JBAYTD010000102.1:0-11220 GCA_041675805.1 Lysobacteraceae bacterium | reverse complement strand
TCGATCCACGCTTCCTCCCCACGCTCGGTCACCCTCACGCAGTTGCGCTTCACTTCGCTCGCTGTGGCCAGCTCACGGGAGGACTTGCACCTCCAAGAGTGCGCCCGTGCCGGGCGCACGAAACAAAACGCCCCGGGCTGGCCGGGGCGTTTGTGCTCGAAAAACGAGGTGCTGACGATCAGAGCAAGGGCACCAGCAACAGGGCCACGATGTTGATGATCTTGATCAGCGGGTTGATGGCCGGGCCGGCGGTGTCCTTGTACGGATCGCCCACGGTGTCGCCGGTGACGGCGGCCTTGTGCGCTTCGCTGCCCTTGCCGCCGTGGTTGCCTTCCTCGATGTACTTCTTGGCGTTGTCCCAGGCACCGCCGCCGGTGCACATGGAAATGGCGACGAACAGGCCGGTGACGATGGTGCCCATCAGCAGGCCGCCGAGGGCGTCGGCACCGAGGATCACGCCGACCAGGATCGGGATGATCAGCGGCAGCAGCGAGGGCACGATCATTTCCTTGATCGCGGCACGGGTCAGCAGGTCGACGGCCTTGTCGTACTGCGGCTTGCCGGTGCCTTCCATGATGCCCTTGATGTCGCGGAACTGGCGGCGCACTTCCTCGACCACGGCACCGGCGGCACGGCCCACGGCCTGCATGGCGAAGGCGGCGAACAGGTAGGGGATCATGCCGCCGATCAACAGGCCGATCACCACGTCCGGGTTGTCGATGCTGAAGTTCACCTGGGTGCCGGACTCGGACAGCTTGTGCGCGTAGTCGGCGAACAGCACCAGCGCGGCCAGGCCGGCGGAGCCGATGGCATAGCCTTTGGTGACCGCCTTGGTGGTGTTGCCGACGGCGTCGAGGGCGTCGGTGGTGACGCGGATGGCGGGATCCATGCCGCTCATCTCGGCGATGCCGCCGGCGTTGTCGGTGATCGGGCCGTAGGCGTCCAGGGCGACGATCATGCCGGCCATCGACAGCATGGAGACGGCGGCGATGGCGATGCCGAACAGGCCGGCCAGCTCGTAGCAGCCCCAGATCGCGGCGGCCACCACCAGCACCGGCGCGGCGGTCGACTTCATCGACACGGCGAGGCCGGAAATGACGTTGGTGCCGTGGCCGGTTTCCGACGCCTTGGCGACGTCGCGCACCGGCGCGTACTCGGTGGCGGTGTAGTACTCGGTGATGACGACCATGGCGGCGGTCAGCACCAGGCCGATGATCGCGCACCAGAACAGCGGCATGCCGACTTCGCGGCTGAACATGTTGTCGGTGACGAACCAGAAGGCGACGGCGGCGAGCACGCCGGACACGCCCAGTCCGCGATACAGCGCGTTCATGATCTTGCCGCCCTCGCGCGCCTTGACGAAGAAGGTGCCGATGATCGAGGCGACGATCGAGACCGCGCCCAGCGCCAGCGGATAGATCGCGCCGGCCCAGCCGTAGGTGGCATAGGCGATGCCGGCGATCAGCATGGCGGCGATCACGGTGACGGCATAGGTCTCGAACAGGTCGGCGGCCATGCCGGCGCAGTCGCCGACGTTGTCACCGACGTTGTCGGCGATCACCGCCGGGTTGCGCGGGTCGTCCTCGGGGATGCCGGCCTCGACCTTGCCGACCAGGTCGGCACCGACGTCGGCACCCTTGGTGAAGATGCCGCCGCCGAGACGGGCGAAGATGGAGATCAGCGAGGAGCCGAAGGCGAGGCCGATCATCGGCGTCAGCGCGTCCTTCAGCGTGTTCGCCGACTCGCCCTGGCCGCGGATGACGAACCAGAAGTAGCCGGCCACGCCGAGCAGGCCGAGGCCGACCACCAGCATGCCGGTGATCGCGCCGCCCTTGAAGCTGACGTTGAGCGCGGGATTGAGGCCCAGCGTGGCCGCCTGCGCGGTGCGCACGTTGGCGCGCACGGAGACGAACATGCCGATGAAGCCGGCCAGCCCGGACAGCACTGCGCCGATCAGGAAACCGATCGCCGTCGGCCAGCCCAGCACCGGGACGAAGCCGATGACCAGGAACAGCACGACGCCGACGATGGCGATGGTCGTGTACTGGCGCTTCAGGTAGGCGCTGGCACCTTCCTGCACCGCTGCCGCGATCTGCTGCATGCGTTCGTTGCCGGCCGGCTGGGCGAGGATCCAGCGGATCGACACGATACCGTAGATGATCGCCAGCGCCGCCGCGCCCAATGCAAGCGCAAGCCCGTATTGCTCGAACATGAAGCCCTCCAGAAAAGTGAATGCCCGCTTAAAAGAGACAAAGCCGGCGCAGTATAGCAACCGTCGAAGCGCCGATGACGGGCGCGTCGGCATTCGGCTTTCCATGGGCCGGCGGACATCGGCGGGCAGCCAGCGCCTGCCTGTTCACGTCGGCGCCCGGCGGCTAGGCTGTCGGCGGTTTCCCCGATGGGCTTCGATGATGCGCAAGACCGGCTTTCTGCTGTTGGCCTGGCTGTGCCTGGCGACGACGCCGGCGCAGGCGTGGACGGCGTTCGGCCATCGCCTGGTCGGCGAGCTGGCGCAGTCGCGCCTGTCGCCGGCCGCGCAGGCGCAGGTCGACGCCCTGCTGGCGACCGAGCAGGGTGCCGACACCCTCGCCGGCATCGCCGCCTGGGCCGACAGCGTGCGCGACCTGCCGGCCTACCGCGCCACCGCGCCGTTGCATTACGTCAATTTCCGCGACGCCCGCTGCCAGTACCGGCCGCAGCGCGACTGCCCGCGGGGCGATTGCGTGGTCGCCGCGCTGGCGCGTCATGCCAAACTGCTCGCCGATGAGGGCAATCCGGTCCCGGTGCGGCTGGAGGCGCTGAAGTTCGTCGTCCATCTGGTCGGCGACATCCATCAGCCGCTGCACGCCGGCCATCGCGACGACCGTGGCGGCAACCGTTTCCAGGTCAACCTGGCCGGCAAGGGCAGCAACCTGCATGCGGTCTGGGATTTCGACCTGCTGACCAGCGCCGGGCTGGGCTTCGCCGCCTATCGTCAGCGGCTCGCGCCACGGCTGGCGCAGACACCTGCGGGCGCGCTCGACCCGCGCGCCTGGGCCGAGGAATCCTGCAAGCTGCTGGATGCCGAGGCGATCTATCCGCCACGTCCGGGCAAGCTGCCGGCCGACTATCTCGACCGCCATCGGCCGCTGGCCGAGCAGCGCATCGTGCTGGCGGCGGCGCGGCTGGCCGACCTGCTGGAGCAGGCACTGGCCGAGCGCTGACGCCCGCGCTCAGACTTCGGCGTTGACGATGTTGCGGCCGCCCTGCTTGGCCTGGTACAGCGCCTGGTCGGCGCTGTGCATCAGGTCCTCGAAGTCCGAACTGGGCGGCGCGATGCGGGTCGAAATGCCGATGCTGATGGTGACCCGGCCGGCGTCCGGATTGCCGCGATGGGGAATGTCCAGCGCCTCGACGCGCTGGCGCAGCACTTCCGCCAGCGTCCGTGCGGCGGCGGCATCGCTGCGCGGCAGGATCACCGCGAATTCCTCGCCGCCATAGCGGGCCACGGTCGCGCCCTCGCGACTGGCGGCATCGGCCAGTGCGCTGGCGACCTGTTGCAGGCAGCGGTCGCCGGCCAGATGGCCGTAAAGGTCGTTGAAGGGCTTGAAGTAGTCGATGTCGACCATCAGCAGCGACACCGGATGACCGTTGCGCATGGCGCGATGCCACTCGCGCTCCAGCGCCTCGTCGAGGCCGCGACGGTTGGCCAGCAGGGTCAGCGCGTCGGTAGTGGACAGCTCGCGCAGGCGGTCTTCCAGGCGCTTCTGCACGGTCACGTCGCGAAACACCATCACGTACTGCGGCGGTTCTCCGGCGGCGTCGCGCACGGTGTCGATGCTGGCTTCCATCGGAAAGCGCTCGCCATCGGCGCGGGTCGCCCACAGGATGCCGGCCCAGTGCACGGACTGTTGCAGGCGGCTGCGGATCTGCGCCAGCGTGTCCTCGTCGTTGTGACCGAACAGCGGCAGCATGTGCCCGGTCACCGTCTCCTGCGCGTGGCCGGTGATGCGGGCGAAACCGGGGTTGGCGCTGACCACCTTCAGGTCTTGGTCGAGCACCACGATGGCTTCGCCGGTGTGCTGGACGACCACGCCGGCCAGGCGCAGTCCGGCCTGTGCCTGTTCCAGCGCTTGCAGTTGCTGCGCCAGCCGGGCGTTGAGATCCGCCAACCGCCGCGCGCCGGCCTTCTGTCGGTGCAGACCGAGCAGGAACACCGCCTCCAGCAGCAGCACCAGGGCCGAGATGGCGATGGCGAAGGCGCGATAGCGTGCCAGCGTGGCGTTCCAGGCGTCGGCGCGCATGTCCATGCCGAGCACGGCGATCACCGTGCCGCCGGCGTCGCGGACCGGCGCGACGGAGGTCACCCAGTGGCCCCAGTCATCGACATAGGCCGGCTCGACCACGGCAAGACCTTCGCGCCAAGCGAACCAGAGCTCGTCGGAAGGGCCGTCGTAGGGGTCGCCGGGGGCGGAATAATCGGGCGATTCGGGCGACTCGGCGTCGGCCAGGAACATCATCTGTTCTGCCGCGTCCGGCGAGGGTCGCATCAGATAGACGAAGCGGAAATCCGGATTCACGTCGCGGGCCCGGCGCAGCTCGTCGCGCACGGCGTCGAAGTCCGCCTTGCCGACATCGGCCATGCTGCCTTCGAGCGCCGCGATCCGCGCCGATTCCAGCGTCGCCGCCGTGGTCCGCGCCAGCGACAGGATGCGCTCGTGCTCCTGCCTGTCGCCGGTATCCACCACGAAGCGCACGAACCAGACCGCCGCCAGCAGGGTGAGCAGAAAAACCAGCGCCCCCAGCCAGAGGTGGCCGCGGTCGGCGGAGAGTCGGGAAGCGTCGGTCATGGCCCGCAGGAACGCCAAAGGGCGGCAGTTTACGCCCTTGCGCCAGGCGGCGTTGCCGCGGCGGTTCAGCCGGAGGAATGCAGGCCGATGCAATTGCCCTCGCTGTCATGGAACAGGGCGAAATAGCCAAACTCGGGCGTGATTTCGGTTTTCGGCACCACGATCTGGCCGCCGGCTGCGGCAACGCGGGCGAGCATGGGGGAAAGATCATCGCCACCGGACAGGTACACCCGAACGCCGTCCACGCCGGGGACATTGCCCTCGCCCTGCACGATGGCCCCGCCGCCACACTCGCCGGGGAACATGCCCATGCGCGTGTCGCCCAGCTCCATCACCTGCAAGGGCGCGTCCAGCAGGGCAGTGTAGAAGCGCAGCGCGCGCTCGAAATCGGCAACGGGAATCTCGACCCAGGCGATCAAACTCATGGTGGTGTCCTCGCGACGGTGAAGGAAGGATCGGTGCGGCGGCGGCAGTGTAGGGCGAGACCGCGCGCGGCGCTCAGTCCAGCGCCGGCCAGGCCGAGGCGTCGACGGTTTCGCGATAGCCATGCCAGGCGGCATAGGCCAGCCACGGCATGATGACGGCGAGGCCGAGGAAGGCGGTGGCGAAGCCGATGGCGGTGAGCGCGGCGATCAGCGTCGCCCACAGCAACAGCACGCCCTTGTTGCGCAGCACCGCGTTCACGCTGGAAACGCAGGCGGTGACCATGTCGACCTCGCGGTCGGCGATCATCGGCAGCGAGAACACGGCGGTAGCGAAGGTCAGCGCGGCGAATACCGAGCCGACCGCCGAGCCGATCAGCAGGAACTCTATCAGCCCGCCCAGGTCGCCCGGGGTGATCGGAAAGAACACGTTGATCATCATGCCGGCGCGCGACCACAGCAGCAGGATCACCATCTGGCCGAGCGCGAACACGCCGGCCTGGCCGACCACGCGCCGCGCCAGCACGAAGGAATCGCGCAGTTGCGGCGTCCGCCCCTCACCCAGCTCGCGGCTGACGCAGTAAAGCCCGACGCCGAGCAAGGGCGCGATGAAAACGAAGCCGGACAACAGCGTCGCCAGCAGGGCGAAGCGGCCGAGCTGCCACGCCAGCAGGGAAACGCCGATGCTGAGTACGGTGATCACGATGCCGAACAGCAGGCTCAGGCCGGGCGTTCGGCGCAAGTCCTGCCAGCCGGCGCGCAGCCAGCGCAGCGGCGCGCCGGCGTCGAGCGTCCGGCACGGCAGCACGAACGGCCGTTCCGCGTGTTCCGGCGATGACGAAGCCGACATGCTGTTCTCCCCGATGGCGCTGGCGACGGCGCGAAGGCTAGCGCGCTTCGCCAGGGCTGCGCGGCCTCAGGATTCCTTCACCGCGCGGATGTCGACGCCGAGATCGCGCAGCTTGCGGTACAGGTGCGTGCGCTCCATGCCGGCACGCTTGGCCAGTTTGCCGACGCTGCCGCCGACCTCGCCGAGCAGACGCAGCAGGTAGGCGCGCTCGAAGGCGTCGCGGGCTTCGCGCAGGGTCAGTTCGCCGTCGATGGCGACGCCGGGCGTTGGCGTGCTCAGCGCCGGGGCAGCCGGGCGCAGGCCCAGTGCGGCGTCGATCTCGTCGATGCCGACCTCGGGCTCGCCGCCAAGCACCAGCAGGCGCTGCACCAGATTGCGCAGTTCGCGCAGGTTGCCGGGCCAGTCGTAGGCCATCAATCGGGTCAGCGCGGCCGGCGGGAAGCGTCGCGGCGGCAGGCCGTCGCGGACGGAAAAATGGCCGACGAAGTGGTCGAGCAGCAACGGCAGGTCGTCGCTGCGCTGGCGCAGTGCCGGGACCTGGATAGGCAACACGGCGAGCTGGAAATAGAGTTCGTCGCGCAGGCGGCCGGCGGCGCGCTCGGCATCCAGATCCAGCGCGCTGGCGGCGATCAGGCGCATGTCCAGCGGCACCGGGCGGTGGCCGCCGGTGCGCAGCAATTGGCCACGCTCGATGACGCTGGACAGGCGCAGTTGCAGGTCGGCACCGAGTTCGGCGATCTCGTCCAGATACAGCGTGCCGCCCTGCGCCTGTTCCAGCAGGCCGGGTTGCACGCTGCCGCCGTCCTCGCTGCCGAACAGGCTGTTGGCAGCCTGGCCGTCGGCGATAGTGCCGGCGGCAAGGGTGACGAAGGGACCGTCGCGACGCGGACTGTTGGCATGCAGCCAGCGCGCCAGTGCCTCCTTGCCGGTGCCGGTTTCGCCGCGCAGCAGCACCGGCGCGGCATGTGCGGCCAGGCGCAGCAACTGGCCGCGCAGCGCCGTCATCACCGCCGACTCGCCGAGCGGCTCGGCCAGCGGGTGCGCCTGGCGGCGCAGCGCGGCGTTGCTGGCCCGCAGTTGCCGCGCTTCCAGCGCCCGCTCCAGGGTGATCAGCAGCTTGGCCAGGGCGATCGGTTTTTCGATGAAGTCGTAGGCACCCAGGCGGGTCGCCTCGACCGCCGTCTCCACCGTGCCGTGGCCGGACATCATCACCACCGGGCAGGGCAGGCCATCGCCCTGCACCCATTCGCGCAGCAGGGTGATGCCGTCGGTCTGCGGCATCCAGATGTCGAGCAGGATCACGTCGGGCACGGCGCGGGCCAGTGCCGCGCGGGCGGCGGCGGCGTGTTCGGCGACCTCGACGCGATAGCCCTCGTCCTCCAGGATGTCGCGCAGGGTGTCGCGGATGTCGGGCTCGTCGTCGACGACCAGAACGTGTGCTTCGGGCATTGCGGGGCTTTGGGTGTTGGCAGGACGCAACAGTCTGAGCCCGCCCACTGCCCCCGGCAAGCTCTTACACTTGCGCCATGCCCGCCTTCGAGTTTCAGGCGCTCGACGCCTCCGGTCGCACCCAGCGCGGCGTGCTGCAAGCGGATACGCCGCGCGCGGCGCGCGGCAGCCTGCGCGAGCGCGGCCTCAATCCGCTGTCGGTGGAGCCGGTGCGCGAGGGCGCGCGTTCGGCGACGAATCCATTCGCGCGCGGCCTGGGCGCCGCGCAACTGGCGCTGTTCGCGCGCCAGCTTTCCACCCTGGTCGGCAGCGGCCTGCCGATCGACGAATCGCTGGCGGCGCTGGCCGAGGGCAGCGATGGCCGACTGAAGGCGCTGGTGACCGCGTTGCGCGCGCGGGTGATGGAAGGCAGTCCGCTGGCGGCGGCACTGGCCGAGCATCCGGACGTGTTCCCGCCGCTGTATCGCGCCTCGGTGGCGGCCGGCGAGTCGGCCGGGCGGCTCGACCAGGTGCTGCGCCGGCTGGCCGATTACGCCGAATCGCGCGATGCGCTGCGCCAGCGCGTGCTGATGGCGCTGACCTATCCGATCCTGCTCGGCGTGGTCGCCGTCGCCGTGGTCACCGGGTTGATGGTCTACGTGGTGCCGCAGGTGACCGGCGTGTTCACCCGCGCCGGTGCCGACCTGCCGTGGGCAACGCGCGCCCTGATCGCGATTTCCGACCTGTTGCGCGACCACGGCGGCTGGCTGCTGCTGGTCGTCGTGGTCGCCGTGGCGGCGGCCCTGCTGGCCCTGCGCCGGCCAAGGCTGCGCGCCGCCTGGCAGGCACTGCTGCTGCGCCTGCCGGTGCTCGGTCCGTTGCTGCGCGCCGCCGATACCGCGCGCTTCGCCCGCACCCTGGCCCTGCTCAGCGCCAGTGCGGTGCCGCTGCTGGAAGCGCTGGGCATCGCCACCCAGGTGGTGCAGGCGCTGCCGTTGCGCCAGGCGCTGACCCAGGTCGGCGTGCGCGTGCGCGAGGGCCAGGGCTTTGCCCGCGCGCTGGCCGAAACGCGGCAGTTCCCGCCGATCGCGGTGCGCCTGATCCAGAGCGGCGAAGCCTCCGGCAAGCTCGACGCCATGCTCGCCGAGGCCGCCGAGCACCAGCAGCGCGAACTGGACACCAGTCTCGGCGTGGCGATGGCGGTGCTGGGGCCGGGCGTCATCCTGCTGGTCGGCGGACTGGTGCTGTTCATCGTGCTGGCCATCCTGCTGCCGATCTTCGACCTCAACAGCCTGATCCGATGAACCGAATGCGCCTCCTTCCCGTCACGAGTCCGCACCGATGAGCGAGCTGCTGCGCTTCGAGGCGGTCGGCAAGCGCTATCCGGGCGGCGCGGCGGCGCTGGACGGCGTCGACTTCGCGCTGGCCGCCGGCGAGATGGCCTTCCTGACCGGCCATTCCGGGGCCGGCAAGAGCACCCTGCTGCGGCTGATCCACCTGGCCGAGCGGCCCACCGACGGACGCCTGCTGTTCGCCGGCCGCCACCTCGGCCAGGTGCGCGGCAAGGCCATCGCCGACCATCGGCGGCGGGTCGGCGTGGTGTTCCAGGACCATCGCCTGCTGCACGACCGTGGCGTCGGCGACAACGTCGCCCTGCCGCTGCTGATCGCCGGCCTGCCGCGCGCCGAGATCGACCGTCGCGTCGCCGAGGTGCTGGAGCGGCTCGGCCTTGGCGGTCGCCAGCGCGACCTGCCGATCCAGTTGTCCACCGGCGAGCAGCAGCGCGTCGGCATTGCCCGCGCCATCGTCGCCCGTCCGGCCCTGCTGCTGGCCGACGAGCCGACCGGCAACCTTGATCCGCAACTGGCCGAGGAAGTGATGACGCTGTTCTCCACCCTGCCCGAGCGCGGCACCGCGGTGCTGGTGGCCAGCCACGACCTGCATCTGGTCAAGCGCATGCGCCGGCGCGTGCTGGTGCTCGACCACGGCCACCTGATCGACGACATTCCCGGCACCGAGGTGGCGGCATGAGCGACGCGCGTCCGCGCCGGCATTCCGAGCTCGCCGCCTGGCGCGCGGCGCACCTGCGCGCGCTCGGCGGCAGCCTGCGCCGGCTGGCCCGACATCCGGCCTCGACCCTGCTGACCATCGGCGTGATGGGCATCGCCCTGGCCCTGCCGCTGTGTCTGGCGATGCTGCTGGAGGACATGCAGGGCTTCACCGGCTCGCTGCGCGAGTCGCGCGAGATCAGCGTGTTCCTCAAGGTCGATGCCGATGCCGGGGCGGTTGCCGCCTGGGCACAGCAGCTCAAGGCCGACGCCGACGTCTCCGGCATCGTCCTGCGCACGCCCGAGGAGGGCTTGGCGGCATTGCGCGAGCTCGACGCGCTGGGCGGGACGCTGGACGTTTTGGACTACAATCCCCTGCCCTACGTCGCGCTCGTCGATCCCGCACCGACGGCCAGCGACAGCGACCTGGCGGCGCGCCTGGACGCCTTCGACGAGGTCGATTTCGTCCAGCACGATGCGCAATGGCGACGCCGGCTGGACGCCTGGCTGACACTGGGACGGCGCGCCGCCATGGTCGCGGGAATGCTGCTCGGGCTGGGAGTGCTGCTGGTGATTGGAAACACGGTCAGGCTGGACATCCAGGATCGCGCCGCGGAGATCGCCACGGTGCGTCTGCTCGGTGCCTCCGACGCCTACGTCCGCCGGCCTTTCCTCTACCTGGGCGCGGGTTACGGGCTGCTGGCCGGGTTGCTGGCCGTGGCCGTCGCGCTGGCGGTGCGTCATGCGCTGACCGGCCCGGTATCGCGGCTGGTCGATGCCTACGCCGGCGATTTCCGCCTGGCCGAACTGTCCTGGCCGGTCGCCCTGGCCGCCCTGCTCGCCGCGCTGGCGCTCGGCTGGCTGGGCGCGCGGCTTGCCGTGGGACACCATCTGCGCCTGGCCGCGCGTGCCGAGGGAACCGCATGAACACCACCGTCATCGCCCGCCACATCACTTCCGAAACGCCGCGCATCATGGTCGTCGACGGCTCCAAGGTGGTGCGCCGGCTGATCGAACAACTGCTGATCAAGGACGTGCCCGGCGTCACCGTGATCTCCTGCGAGACCGGGGCCGAGGCCAAGGAAGCGCTGCAAAGCGGCATCGTCGACCTGGTGACGATGGCGCTGCGCCTGCCCGACATGGACGGCCTGGAGCTGGCCCACTACATCCGCGAGCATGCGCCGCAGGCCTACATCCCGATCATCGCCGTCTCCGGCGATGTCAACGAGCGCCTGGTGCAACGCAGTTTCACCGACGATGTCACCGACTACTTCGACAAGTCGCTGGGCTTCGCCGCGCTGGCCGCCTTCATCCACGGCTACGTGCGCCCGGACGCCAGCGGCGGCGGTGACGTGCTGTACGTCGAAGACAGCCGCGTGGTGGCGATGGCGACGCGGCGGATGATGGAGAAGCACGGCCTGTCGGTGACCCACGTCAGCAGCGTCGAGGACGCCCTGGCGCATCTGGAGACGGCCAAGGCGCAGGGCCGCATCCCCGGCCCCGACATCGTGCTCACCGACGTTTACCTGAAGGGCGGGCTGACCGGTGCCGACCTGCTCGAACAGGTGCGCGGTGATTACGGCTACGGCAAGGGCCAGTTGCCGATCCTGGTGATGACCGGCGACGACAACCCGGCCAACCAG
>JBAYTD010000101.1:0-11303 GCA_041675805.1 Lysobacteraceae bacterium | reverse complement strand
CGAACAGGACGGCATGGTATTGGTGGCGGCGGGCTCCGCGCCGCCCCAGCCCGGCATTGAGGGGCCTCAGTTCGATCCCACCGATGCGGTCGCGTGGCGGGTGGTCGCCGGGCAGGTGGAGGATCTGCCCGGCGTCCGTCTGTGGCTGGCGCAACGATTGCCCTCGCGCACGCTGCTCGCGGACCGTGACAGCCGCCTCGCCGTCACACTGTGGTCGCCTGAGCGCTTGCTGTCCGCCAACTCCGATGCCGGCCAGGCGCTGGCTGCCCTGCGTCATGTCCTGGCGACGGGAGAGCGCGAATTGATCAGCAGTGCTCCCGAGTTTGCCGCCCTGCGGCTGGAGTCGTTGCGAACCCGTGAGGGCGATGTCAGCGCCGTACTGGCGGTCGGCTTGCCAAGGGCTGCGGTGAATCGTGAAATCGCTGCCTGGTTTGGTCTGTTGAGCTTGGGTGTCGGTGTACTCGCCGTGCTGGGTGTGGTGCTTTCCACTCGCTTGGCCGGCCGCATCAGTCAGCCCTTCGCCGAGCTTGCAGCACGCTCGTACCGGCTCGGCTTTGGCAACCTGGATGCAGAATTGCCCAACCGGCAGTATGCCCTGGCCGAAGCCGATGCCCTGCGGCGCAACCTGGAAAGCATGCGGGTGAATCTGCGCCACCTCACCGAGCGTGAACGCGCCCGTCGGCAGGAACTGGATGGCGTGCTCGACAGCGTTGATGAAGGCATCGTCGTCATCGACAGCGAACGCCGTATTCGCTACGCCAATCAGCGCTTCCAGGAACTGTTCGACGGTCAGACTGTGGTCGGCAAGTACTGTGGCGAACTGCTGCATCCGCACGCAAACGGTGAGGATTCCAATCACTGCGGCGAGGACTGTCCGCTGTTGCGCGCGAGGCAGCATGGCGTCGCCCAGATGGCAGAACTGCTCCTGAGCGATGGCCACAGTCACAACATGGTGATGCACAGCGCCTTCGCCACCCATGCGCGTCAGGTGGCGATCGTGCGCCAGGAAACCGCCGCCGAAGCCTCGCGCAGCATGCGCGATGCCATCCTCGCCAACCTTGCCCACGAATTCCAGACCCCACTCGCGGCACAGGTCGCGGCGGTGGAACTGCTGCGCGAGCACCTGCTCGAAAGCGCCGACAGCCACGCCCGGCGTCTGGTCGATGCGCAGTACCGAGGCGTGCTGCGACTCTCGCAACTGGTAGAGAACTTGCTCGACAGCGTGCGCCTGGACAGCGGCGAAATGCGCCTGCGGCGTGAGCGCATAGACCTGCCCGTCGTGGTGCGCGATGCGCTGGCGCTGATGCAACCGTTGCTGGATCAACGCGACCAGCAGATCGTGTCCCTTTTGCCCAGCACGGAGCGCGTGGTGATCGGTGATGCGCAGCGACTGGTGCAAGTGGTGGTGAACCTGCTCGCCAACGCCAACAAGTTCGCCCCGGACCAAAGCCGCGTCTGGCTGGAGATCGTCTGGGGCGATCAATATGTTTCGCTGTGGATCGAAGACGAGGGCCCCGGCCTGCCGCCGCTGGCCAACAAGGCCGACCTGTTCGCTCCTTTCCGCCGCATGCCGAACGAGGAGCCGGGCGCGCGCGGGACTGGTCTTGGGCTGGCCATAGTACGAGCGCTGGTGGAAAAGCATGGCGGTGAAGTGGTGCTCGCCTCGCCACGGCACGGCAACGGTGCGCGCTTTGGCATCGTACTGCCGCTGGCTGAAGAGGAAGCTGCATGAAAGTCCTCATCGTTGACGATGATGTCGAACTCGCCGGCCTGCTGCGGCTGGCTCTGCGCCAGGATGGCTACGAGGTCGATATTGCCTACGACGGTCAGATGGCGCTGCGACGCTTCGCCGAGGCGCCGGCTGACCTGATCGTGCTGGATGTCAACCTGCCCTCGCTCGACGGTTACGGCGTGCTGGCGGAACTGCGTCGGCGCAGCGATGTGCCTGTGCTGATGCTGACCGTTCGCGATGCCGAGGAAGATGAGGTGCGTGGCCTTGATCTGGGTGCCGACGACTACCTGCGCAAACCCTTCAGCCCGCGCGCCTTGCTGGCCCGGCTGCGTGCCCTGCTGCGTCGCGGAAGCGATGTTGAGCCCAGCGGGTCGCTGGTTTTCGGGCCGCTGAGCGTGGATACCGGGCGCAGCGAAGCACGCATCGGCGAGGGGCCTCGCTTCAAGTTGTCGCCGCTCGAATGGCGGCTTTTGCGACTCCTTGGCGGACAGTCACCGCGCCCGGTGGACACCGAGCGCATCCTTTCCCGCGTCTGGGCTGATCGTGACGCAGTTGATCGTGAGGCGCTGAAACAACTGGTGCATCGGCTCCGCGCCAAGTTCGAGAGCAGCGGTGGCGATGGCCGCTGGATCGAATACGTCGCACCCAACAGCTACGCCCTGCGTTCGGGTTCCTGAGTCGCAGCATCGCAGACAAAGCCCTGCTCATCCGGGCGGCGCGCGTAAAGAGCCATGGAGCGCGAGGAGAAACCTGCCCGGATGTCTCGCTGATCGAGCTTCCACCACGCAGCGTCTGCGCCGCCAGCCAGTCACTGCCGCACATCCTTGCAGGCGGCGCGGACGCGCTCGTCGCGGCTGCGCAGGTCGGCGATGGATTTCTTGCGGGTGGCTTTCCACCAGGTGTCGTAGTCCTTGCGGGCGGCGTTGCAGCGTTGGCGCTTGAGGTCGTCCTGGCTCGGCGGTCTTGTCGACTGGTGGCGCTTGCGATGTCTTGGTGGTGGCTCGGCCGGCAGGCGGCGATGGTCGGATCGGGTGGCGCAGCATTCCACCGGCAGCGCGCTTTTTTCCGTCGTGCCTTGCGGGCAGCGCTCGGCGGTATAGGTGATCGCGCCGTCCGCGGCTTCGCATTTGCGGATCGCGTTGTCGTCGGCTTCGGCGTTGGCGGTGCCGGTCAGGCACAGGGCTGTCAGTGCGGCGAGGGAAAGCAGGATGCGCGCTGGGTCGGTCATCATGGTCCCCTGCTCTCTCGCTACAGCGTGCGGGCGACGCGGAAGCCGACCCGGGCGTTGGTGGTGTCGGGGTTGGCGCGGATGCGGTAGGCGCTGCGCACTTCCTCCGGGGAACTGGCCCAGGAGGCACCGCGAATCACGCGTTGCTTGCAGCCGGGGTTGATCCAGGCGCTGCCGTCGGTGGGCGCGCGCTGGTAGCTGTCGTGCCAGCAATCGTCGACCCATTCGGAGACGTTGCCGACCAGGTCGTGCAGGCCGAAGGCATTGGCCTCGAACGTGGCCACCGGGGCCGGGCCCCAATGGCCGTCGCTGTAGGACTTGAAGGCGTTGGCCCAATGGCGCTGGCTGGGCGAGCGGTCGCCGTCGCCGGTCAGGTTGCCGAGCACGTGCGGCGGCTCGCCATCGCCCCAGGGGTAACGGGTCTGACTGCCGGCGCGCAGCAGGTATTCGAACTCGGTTTCGCTCAGCAGCCGGTAGCCCTGCCCGGTCTCGCTGGCCAGCCATTGCGCGTAGGCGTGGGCGTCGTGCCAGGCGATGTGGATGACCGGCAAGGCGTCGGAATCGGCGCGCTTGCCGGTGTAGTCGCTTTCCCAGGTGGCGGTGCCGCGCTCCACCATGCTGCCGCTGTTCTCATCGTAGACGGTGCTGCCGCGACGGCTGCGGCTGGTCGGCCGGTAGCCGCTGGCGCGGACGAAGGCGCGGAACTGCGCCAGGGTGACTTCGCTGCGCCCGGCGGCGAATCCACGCTCGAAGCGGACGCTGTGCAGCGGGCCTTCGTTGCCCTGGCGTCCGCTTTCGTCGCGCGGCGAGCCCATGCGGAAACCGCCGGCCGGGATCACCACCATGTCCGGGCCGGGTTCGCCCGAACTCAGGCGGTCGCTGAACACCTGGCCGGGTTGCCGGCCGCCGTACAGCCGCACGTTCTCGATGCGCGAGCGCAGCGGGTCGATACCTTCGGTCTGCGCGCCCAGCGCCTCCAGTTGTTCCAGCACGCGCTCGGCGGCGTCGGCGTCGCGCTGCAACAGAGCGGTGTCGGCCTGTTGCAGCAGGCGTGCGGCGTGTTCGTGGCGCAACTCGACGATGCGTGCGGCGGTGTTCTGCTGCGCCGGGGAGGCGGCCAGCACGCGACTGGCCTGGCGCAAGCGGCGGTCGGCGTCGTCCCAGTCGCGGGCCTGTGCGGCATTCAGCGCGGCGTCGAGGAAATGCCGCTCCAGTTCGGACAGTGCGGCCTCGACACGGGCATTGCCGGGGTCGATGCGCAACGCCTCGCGGTAGACGTTGAGCGCGTTGTTGCCGCGCGGGCTGATCTGCTGTCCCGCGCCGATCAGCCGCCGGCCCTCGGCCAGCAGATGATCGACTTCCCTGCCCGTCTGCGCCTTGCGCCGGATGTCGGCGACCACAGCGTCATCGGGAACCACGGCCTCGAGCACCTCGGCGAGATGGGCGGCATCGTCGAAACGGCCTTGCATCAGCGCCAATCCGGCGCGCTGACGCAGGCTGGCGATCAGCAGGTCGATGCCCTGGCGCGCTTCGGCGTTGCCCGGCTCGGTGTCGAGCACCGACAGATACAGCGCCAGCGCGCCCTCGTTGGCCTGCTCGATGCGCCCTTCGGCGGCGGCCAGGGCGGCGCGTTCCAGCGTCTGGGCGATGTGCCCGGCGTCGGCGCGGGTGCGCTCGGCGGTCCATTCGCGCGGCGGTGCCACTGCCTCGGCGACGCGCTCGCGCAACGCCGCGCTTTCCGCTTCCGTGGCCGGCGCGACATCCTCGGATTCGGCCTGCGCCGGACTTGGGACGATGCTCGTCGACGGCTCCGTCGCCGCCGTCGGGGGTGGCTCCGCATCACCGCAGGCGGTCAGCAATGCCAGCAGGACTGTAGAGCTGAAACCTATTTTTGACAATGGTTTACGCACATGATCTCCAGTGAATTGTCATGCGCGGCGAGCTACCCGCGCCCGACCTGGCCACCTGGCGACTGGCCCGCTCCCCCGCCGGGCACGGTAGGCTATCCGCTTGCCACGGCGCAAGCGCCGCGCCAGCCACGACAGGAAGCCCGCATGGATGCCGAATGGATCGACCAACCCGACGCACTGGACCGCTGGGCGGCCCGGCGACGCGGCGCGCCGCTGCTGATGGATACCGAGTTCGTCCGCGAGCGCACCTTCTATCCGCAACTGGGCCTCGCGCAGATCGCCAGCGACGGCGCGGTCGCCCTGGTCGACCCGCTGCCCGATGGCACCGTGCCGGCCCTCGCCGACCTGCTGCAACACAGCCCGCGCGTCACCATGCACAGCGCCAGCGAGGACCTGGAAGCCCTGCGCCACGCTTGCGGACACGTCCCGACGACGCTGTTCGACACCCAGATCGCCGCCACCCTGGCCGGCATCGGCGGCGGCCTGAGCTACCAGCGCCTGATCGAAGCGACACTCGACGTCAGCCTGGACAAGTCCGAAACCCGCACCGACTGGCTGCGCCGCCCGCTGTCCGCCGCCCAACTCCGCTACGCCGCCGATGACGTGCGCTATCTGGGCGAGGCCGAGGTGGTGCTGGTCGAGCGACTGCGAGCGCTGGGCCGATTGTCCTGGGCCGAAGAGGACAGCGCCCGCCTGCTGCAAACCGCCGGTGCCGACGACATCGATCCGTGGCCGCATCTGTCCTTCCGGCCGGCGCAGCGGATGAACCGTTCCGCCCAGGTCCGCCTGTGGCGACTGCTGCGCTGGCGCGAGGCGCAGGCGCGGCGCAGCGACCGTCCACGCGGCTGGGTGCTCGACAACGTCCTCGCCCAGCGCCTGGCGGAACGACCGCCGGCACGGCAGGCGGACTTCGAGCGCCTGCTGGACGCCACACCGAAGGCCCCGCGCTCGCAGCGCGACGTACTCTGGCAGCATTTGACCGGTCCGCTGACCGACACCGAACAGACAATGCCGCTGGCACGCGCCTTCGAGGGCGCGGACAAGGACCGCCTGAAGGCAGCACAACAGGCCGTGGCCGGCGTCGCCGCCAAACTGGACCTGCCCGACACCGCCCTCGCCTCGCGCCGACAACTCGAAGCCCTGCTCGCCGAAGGCCAGTGGCCGGATGCCCTCGGCGGCTGGCGCCGCCCGTTGCTGGAGCCTGCCCTGGCGGCGTTGCTGGATTGAGGTTTGGTTGTCTTTGCCCTTGACGAGGGGGCGCTTCACTCGCCCAACAACCGGCAGACCTCCTCCGCCCCCTCCAAGCACGCCCCACACTCGGCCCCTGCTTTACTCACCCCACCAACAGCGCCAAGATTCGCCACAGTCGCTACCGACGACCCGCATCGACCAGGCGGACTGATTCAACCCCCTTCGGAGGCTGTGCATGACCTGGATCCTGCTGGCGCTGGGCGCTGTCGTGCTGGTCTGGGCGCTGATCGCCTTCAACCGGCTGGTGCGGCTGCGCAACCAGATGCGCACCGCCTGGGCCGACATCGACGTGCAGCTCTCGCGCCGCCACGATCTGGTGCCGCAACTGGTCGGTGCGGTCGGTGGCCATGCCGACCACGAGCGCGCCGTGTTGCAGGCGGTAACGGAATTGCGCAGCCGTGCGCTGGACCTGCGCGGTCCGGCGCGGCTGGGCGCAGTGGAATCGGAACTGGAACGCGCGCTGGGCCGCCTGCTGGCCCTGCGCGAAGCCTATCCTGACCTCAAGGCCAGCGAGAACTTCGCCCAATTGCAGCGCGACCTGGTGGCGGTGGAAAACCAGCTCCAGTACGCGCGGCGCTTCTACAACGGCGCGGTGCGCGACTACAACGACACCATCGGTCGCCTGCCCGACCTGCTGATCGCGCGCATCGGCGGATTTTCCGCCGGCGAATTTTTCCAGTCCGACGGCGGCAGCCGCACTGCCGTGGAGGTACGTCTGCCATGAACCTCGCCCATGCCATTCGCCGCTTGCCCGCCTGGCTGGCCATCCTGCTCTGCGCACTCGCCGCACCGGCGCTGGCCGACGAGCGCATCCTCGACTACACCGTGCTCGTCGCCGTCCAGCCAGATGCCAGCGTGGAAGTGACCGAACACATCACCGTGCGCGTCGAGGGCGTCAACATCCGCCGTGGCATCTACCGCGAATTCCCCACCCGCTACGACGACCGCGCCGGCAATCGCGTCGTGGTCGGTCTGGAGGTGCTCGGCGTGGAGCGCGACGGCGAGCCGGAGCCGTGGTTCACCGAGAGCCTTTCCAACGGCCTGCGCATCAACACCGGCAACGACGATTACCTGCCCGTGCCGGCCGACATCCGCTACACCCTGCGCTATCGCACCACCCGCCAGATCGGCTTTTTCGCCGAGCACGACGAGTTGTACTGGAACGCCATCGGCACCGACTGGGATTTCCCCATCGAGGCCGCCCAGGTGCAGGTGCGCCTGCCGCAGGCCGTGCCGGTCGCGCAGATGAGCGCGGAAGGCTATACCGGCCCGCAAGGCGCGACAGGCCAGCAGTACAGCGCCAGCATCGCCGAGCCTGGCCTGGCGCACTGGCGCGCCACCGCGCCGCTGCCGCCGCGCCACGGCTTCACCATCGTGCTGACCTTTCCGAAGGGACTGTTGCCCGAGCCGACTCGCGGCCAGCGTCTGTTCTGGCTGCTGAAGGACAACCTCGGCCTGTTGCTGGCCCTGCTCGGCGTCCTCGTCCTGCTCGGCTACTGCATCGTGCGCTGGTGGCAGATCGGCCGCGATCCGCAGGGCGGTCCCATCGTCGTGCGTTACGATCCGCCCGAACAGCGCACTCCGGCGGAACTGCGCTTCCTCAAGCACCGCTGCGGCTACGACACGCGCTGCCTCACCGCCGACCTGCTGGCGCTCGCCGTCGATGGCCGCGTGCAACTGCAACACGGCAACCCGGAAGACCAGGACGAGGCCATCGACGCCGTGCCCGGCCTCCTCAAGTCCTTGGCCAAAAAGTTGCTGGAAGGCCGCAAACAGTGGTCGATCACGCGGCTCGACGCGGAACCCGACGCAGAACCCGCCGCGCCGTCCACCGCCACCGTGCTGCTGAAGCGGCTGCTGCCGAAATCACGCAAGAAGCTCGTCTTCGACGAGGCCAACCAGCGCATCCTGCAAAGTGCCAAGATGGCCCATTACAACGCCCTGGACAAACGCCTCAAGGGCAGCCATTACCGCCGCAACGGCGGCAGCTTCGGCATCGCCCTGCTGATCGCCATCGCCTTCGGCGTGCTGGCCTTCGCGCTGGCCGACGGGTCCGGTTTGCCGGCGATCCTCGGCCTCTGCGGCCTGATGGCCATCATCCTGATCGTTTTCGCCAGGCTGATTCCCGCCCCCACGGCGGAAGGCCGACGGCTGCTGGACGAGATCGAGGGCCTGCGTCGTTATCTCGGCGTGGCCGAGCGCGACGAACTGAAAAACCTGCCCGGCCCGAACGCCCCGCCGCCGCTCGATGCCGAGCGCTACCAGCGCCTCCTGCCCTACGCCATCGCGCTGGATGTCGAGGAAGCCTGGAGCAAGCAATTCACCCTCGCCATCGGTGCCGCGGCCGCGGCGGCGGCCACTGCCGGCATCGCCTGGTATCGCGGCGGTTCGTTCGACTCCATCGGCAGCCTTGCCAACGCCGTCGGCAGCGGCCTCAACAGCAGCATCGCCTCCGCTTCCAGCGCGCCGGGCAGTTCGTCCGGCAGTGGCGGCGGCGGATCGTCCGGCGGTGGTGGAGGTGGCGGAGGCGGCGGTGGACGCTGAGCAATCGGTCTGCCGCGTTGGCCGTGCCGAAGCCGTCGTTGAGGCGCGTTTCGGCGGATCGACAGGCGGCTGATGGGGGTTGCGTAGCGGGGATCACATCTGTCGAATCCCACGCTGCCACAGCAGCGCCCGGCTGCCGTTGCGGCAGTCGGGCGCGCCTGACCATGGCTCACTGTACTCAGTCGAGGTTGACGCGGACGCCGGTGGCTTCGCCGCACAGCTCGAAGCGCAGGCTGCCGTCGGGATTGAGCACGCGTGCGCTGACGGTGGCCTCGTACTGCGTGGCCCGGTTGTTGAGGAACGTCGTGGTGGCGATCTCCTGGATCGCGTCCAGGCTGCCATCGGACTGATAGGTGAAGAAGCGGAACTTGGTCTTGTACTCCCCCCGCCGGAGGTGGCGCCAGATTCCCTGTCCGGGACCACGATCAGTGGTCGGCGAGGTGTTGGTCTCGCCCAGTGTGCCGCCGGCGTGGAAGACACTGGCACCGTTGATGGTGAAGACCGGGCCGCCCTGGCAGGGGGTGACGTAGACGGTCGTGGTCCACAGACCGACGATGCGGTTGGCGGGGTCCGGCCGTGCCTCGATTGCACCGGAACCGGGGAAGGTCGCCATCGCATTGCCGCCAAGCAGGGCGAGGGAAAGCGCAAGAAGTGTGTGGTGCATAGTCATGTCGGAACTCCCTGAGTGTAGAAATGTGCGCAAACCGGAGCACCCTGGCACCGTGTCGGCGCATTCCTGCATACGGCAATCGGCACCCGCGATTACAGCCGGAGCCGGAGTCCACAACATTTCGCGTTGACGGGTGGGTCGTTCGACGCCGTCGGCAGCGGCATCAACAGCAGCAGGCGCACCGGGCAGTTCGTCCGCAGTGGCGATGGCGGACGCTGACGAAGCAGTCCGCCGCGACGTGCGTTATCCCAGCAACTGCGGATTGAGCTGCCACACCGAATAGTTGAGCGCGCCGGCAAAGCTCACCCACAAGAGGTACGGAATCAGCAACGCACCCGCCAGCGGCCGGATGCGCCAGAAAGCGATGAGGGTGGCAACGATCAGCGGCCACAGCACGATGATGTCAACGAACGCCGGCCCGCCCAGCCGCCAGCCGAAGAACAGCCAACTCCATAGTGCATTGACCGCCAGTTGCACCAGGAACAGCGTCAACGCCGTCCGCGCGGGGCGAAAGCCGCCAACCCGCCAGACCAGCCACGCGGCGATACCCATCAGCGCGTAAAGAACCGTCCAGACCGGGCCGAACACACTGGCCGGCGGTGCCCACTCCGGCCGCACCAGTTGGCCATAGAACGAACCCGCCTGCGCCGACGCCACCGCGCCGATGGCCGCCGCCACGAAGACGATGCCCAGCCACACCGCAAGGCCCATCAGTTGCTGCTTCTTGTCCATTGCCACGACTCACCTCCTGTGCCTGCACCGCTGCCCCCAGCGGACGCCGATGGACTGCAAGACCACTCATCCCATGCAGTGCAGCGGAACCGGCGTCGCAACCAACCTGCCCGGCCCACTCGCCCGGTGACTATATGCCTCGGTGGCCGCGCGACGCTGAAAGCAACGTGACCTGCGTCGGACAAGGCGGGGATGCGCCGGCACCGCGCACGAACGCTGACCTCGTGGCGAGGTTCGTCAGCCGCGCCACGCTCGCGTCTTTCGCGGAAAAGCCCCCTATCCCCCAACCCAAAAAGCAATCCCGCCGATCACGAACAACACCACCCAGGACAGATACCGACCACGGGTGATGAAAAGCGGCAGCAAACCCGACGCGAGAAAGGTCAGCCCGATGATTCTGAGCGCGCCCGGCATCGACCCATCACTCCGGCCGGCATGCACCAGCAACGCCGCAAAACCGAACCACGCCACCGTGGTGATATGCCAGGCAAAGCGCAAGGTCCGAATCGTGAAGTCCGCGCTGCCAAAGAGCTTTGGCAAATCCTCACGGCGGAACAAGCGAACGAGGATGTAACGCTCACCGAGCAGTGAATGCGCCACTCCCAAAGCGATGGCCAGCACGGCTGCCAGATGCAAAATCCCCATGGTCATCCAAACGCACCGTGTCGCAGCGGAACGCGCGCAAGACAGTCGCCACCATCCACCCGGCAAAGCAACAACGAAGAAAATGAATCACGAACCACCAGAAACCCCCAGGAATGCAAACGGGAAAGCAATGCAACTCACCGTTTTCGGGAAAACCGCCCCACAAAACCCCAGCACCGCTGCCGTGATGACGGCAACACGAAACAACTCCCCCAGCCCAACCGGCATTTCACCCACGAACAGACGGCCGATAACCCCGATCCAAAGACCAGCCCATGCTCCAAGCAAAACAGAAAAAAATCGATCGGCAGGCGTTGCCGGTTTGCGCCACCAGGTTTTGAACTGAGTCAACTTGTTGTCGATAAACGGCATGATTTCAGAGAAGTTTACTTGACCAACCTCAAGAAGTGTGACCGCACCCTCTTGCCATAAAAATGTGGTCACCGTGGAAGGTGATGACTCTGTCTCTCCTGAATCCGTGTTCCGCCAGCCGAGAATATTAGATAACGCATTGATTATATGGGATAATGCTGCATCTCCCCCGTTCACCCAAGCCATGCCCGCCTTCCAAGTCCGCCAGAGCCAGAAGCT
>JBAYTD010000100.1:0-11382 GCA_041675805.1 Lysobacteraceae bacterium | reverse complement strand
TCAGGTCGCGCTGGCTGTGAGCCAGCGGTTGGCCTCGTTGAACAAGGCGGTAAGCGCATTCAACGAGGCACCGATGCGCTCCTCGTCGGTGGCCAGCAGGGCCTGCTCGCGGATCAGCGCGACCTGCTGCTCGATGCGCTGCAATTCCGCATCGACGTGTTCCTGACGGCGCGCGGCCTGCTCGTGCGCGGCCTGGCGGGCGTCGATGACGGCTTTCTGCTGCTCCAGCGAGCGGCGCAGTTCCTCGCCGATGCCGGGATCAGCGAGGCGGGCGTCGAGTTGCGCTTCCTGTTCGGCCAGCCGGGCGCTGTCCTCGCGCGCGGTCTCCACCACCCGGCCCAGCGCCTGGCGCGCGCCGAGCAGGCGCAGATGCAGCCAGACAAGCTGGTCCAGCGAGTCGGCATGGGCGCTCATCAGCGGTGAGCGGCCGAGCAGATTCATGATCTCCCGCGCACGCGCCTCGATCTGTTCCTGCCGGGCGCGCTGCGCGGCGGACAGCGACAGCAGCAGGTCGCGGTAGCGCTGTTCGGTCGGGTCGCCGGCGTCCTGGCGCGCGTCGACGGTCTTGCGGAAGCGCTTGCTCTGGCTCATGCCCCACAGGTAGGCAAGTTCGCCGGCCAAGCCGAGGACCAGGAAGCCGGGGCTGGCGAACACGCCGAGCAGCCCCATCGCGGCGAGGTAGAAGTAATTGGGCGGGATCGGCATGCCCAGCGGCCGGGCATTGAAGGCGGCCCACAGATAGGACGGCTTGCGCTCGCTCACCGGCGCGCCCTCAGCCCTGCGCCGCGAAGTGGCGCAGCGAAGCCGGCACGAACTCGATGTCGGTGGCTTCGCGGATGGCGATGCGCATCTGGAACTCCAGCACGTCGGCCGGCACCGGCGGCTGGTAGCCCTGCAGGCAGGCGGCCAGCGCCTCCAGCGGCGGCAGCCCGCTGGTGCGCGATTGTCGGTACACCTTCACCGCCAGTGCCTCGGCCGCGCCCGGCGTCAGCAACACCGGCAGCGGCAAGGTGGCCAGCGCCGGCGCGCCGGGCGAGACATCGAAGCGGTCGAGCAGCGCATCGAGCAGGGCCGCGCTTTCCGCCACCGTGGTGGTCGGCAGCAGCGGGATCTTCACGTCGATGCGGCCGGGGCGCTTGAGGTCCACTTCGATCAGGTCGGGCCGCGAGGAGGCGAGGATCCACATCACCCGGCCACGGTTGTCGGACTGGCTCATTTCCTGCGCGATCATCGAGTAGATGCGCCCGGACAGGCCGGAATCGCCGCTGCCGGCGTCGCGCTTGCCGAGTGTCTGGTCGGCTTCGTCGATGAACACGATGCAGCGGCCGAGCGCGCGGATCAGGCGGAAAATCTTCTCCAGGTTGCCCTCGCTGGAGCCGACCCAGCGGTCGCGGAAGTTCTTCAGCTTCACCACCGGCACGCCGGCCTCGCCGGACAGGCATTCGGCGAGGAAGGTCTTGCCGGTGCCGACCGGGCCGCAGAACAGATACCCCATCGGCAGCGCGCGCAGATCCGATGCCTGCCACAGCGCGATGTCCTGACGCAGCCAGCGCTTCAGCGCTTCCTGGGCGTGGTAGTGGTCCAGCGTCCGGTTCGATTCGATGAATTCGACCAGTCCGGAAGCGTCGGACTCCAGCATCTGCTTCTTCGCCCGCACCCAGTCCGCCGGGGCCAGCACACGGCGCTCGTGGGCATTGATCCGGACCAGGCTCTGCAAGGCGCTGACGCTGACCCCGGACAGCGCCTGCGCGGCGGCCTCGTCGCCGCTGCCGGCGTCGAAGGCGGTCGAATGATCGATGCGCAACTGCGCCAGCGCGCGGGCCAGCACGGCGGCATCCGGCAGCGGCACGCGGATGCGCGCCACGCGCGGATTGAAGGCGACCTGCGGATGCAGATCGTTGAGGTTGTCGGCAATCAGGAAGCTGGCGAAGGCGAGGTCGACGAAGGGCGGCTCGCCGGCCCAGTCGCGGATCAGGCTGGCCAGGCTGGCGATCTCGAAATCACCGGCGCGACCGCCGGGGAGCAACTGGTCGGCACCACGCAGGATGATGGCGATGTGCTCGCTGCCCTCGCGGCCGAGCGCGCGCAGGTTGGCGCGATAGCGCAGGTAGCGGCCGACCAGTTCCACCGCGGCGCGCGGATCGCGTGGCCACGGCCCGATCTCCTTGGCCGCCGGCCACTGCGCGAAGCGCTCGCCGCCGCGAAGCAATTGCAGGCCGTTGCCCGGATCGTAGGAAAACAGCAGGTCGAAGGTACCCAGCAACTGCGAATCGATGTAGCGGGCCAGGCCGACCAGCCGGCCGTCGAGCGGAAAGCGATCGGCCACGTTGCCGTGCAGGATGAACTGGCCGTGGGCGCCGCTCTCGTAGCCCAGGGCCAGTTCGCGCAGCCACGCCGGAGCGTCCTCGGCCAATGCCATCGAGATCGCCTCAGGCCGATTCGCTGTCGGCGGCGCGCTCGCCGCCCATGCTGCGCGACACCGGTGCCGGCGCGGCCTCCGGCTCGCCCAGGCTGATGCCCTCGGCGGCGGCGAAATCGGCCAGCGCCTGATCGGCCAGCGCGTTCATCTCCGCTTCCTTCAGGTTGACTTCGCTCATGTCCATCGAGTCACGGGCGACGCGGGCGCGGCCGGCGGCCTTGTTGCGCTCTTCCTCGACCATCTCGTGCAGGCGGTTGAGCGTGTCGCCGGAGCCGCCGAGGCTGCCGACCATGCCCGAGGCCATCTCGGTCATCTCGGCCATGGCGTTCTTCATCCGCATGTCGTTGATCGCGCCCTTCAGGCTTTCGATCTTGCTGCGCGCGGCGTTGACCGCGACATCGCGCGCCTTCAGCAGGTTGTTGTAGGTCTCGTCGGCCTGCTCCATCTGCCGCCGGTTCTCCTCCAGGTCACGGCTGATCTGCTGCAGGCGCAGGGCGCTCTGTGCGGCGGCGGACTTGTTGCCGGCGCGCAGGTGGGCGGTGGTGCGCGCGCGCAGCTCCTTTTCCTCCGTCTCCAGCTTGCGCACCTGGCTGATCAGGCGCTCGGCAAGGCCGGCGTGGGCGGCCAGACCCTGGTTGAAACTGGCGATCTGCTTGCGCAGGTTCTCCTGTTCCAGTTCCAGCAGCGCCTCCGGATTGCGCTTCTCGACGCCCTTCACGAACAGCGACATCATCCCCTTGAACACGTTGACCAAGCGCTGGAACATCCTCGTCTCCTTGTTTGACTGCGCCACGGGTGGATTTCCGCCTGCCACTGTACGCAGCCAAGGCCATCGAATCCATGCCGGAAGCACGGCTTTCGACGCCAAAACCGCCCGGACGTGACCGCATCGCGGATCTCCCGCCGACCGGCGCAGCACGCCGCACCTGCCCGCCGCAACCCCACGATCCGGCCCGATTCGCGGTTTGTCTGACCCAGGTCAAGTACTTTCCCGGCGCGCAGGAGCACGGTCGGTCCGGGGATCCCACCCTGCCCTATGTGCTGGCCTGGGTCGGCTATCCCGGCCTGTTGCCGGTGACCTTGCTGTTCGTGTGGCGCTTCTTGGCGTCGATGGCGGCGCGGGTCAACGAACCGGCCGTCGACAGCACAGGAGCCGTCGCAACGGCCGGCTCGTACTAGCGCCTCGTCAAGCCCGGCACAGGCCCGTGGCGGCGGTCAACAGCCGCGCCACGGGCCTTGTGCATCGCCGGGACGCTGCGCGGCGGCCGCCGCTCGTGCGAGCATTCGGCGATGACCCATGCGCAACCCAACCACGCGGCCGTGATCGGCGGCGGGCCGGCCGGCCTGATGGCCGCCGAACGCCTGCGCGCTGCCGGCGTCGAGGTCGACCTGTACGAGGCCAAGGGCTCGGTCGGGCGCAAGTTGCTGATCGCCGGCAAGGGCGGACTCAATCTGACCCACGGCGAGCCGCTGGAATCCTTCGTCCGGCGTTACGGTGCGCGGCGCGCCGAGGTCGGCCGCTGGCTGCGCCGTTTCGACGCCGATGCGCTGCGCCAGTGGGCGCGGGAACTGGGCGTGGAAACCTTCGTCGGCAGCTCCGGACGGGTATTTCCGCACGACCTGCGCGCCGCGCCGCTGCTGCGCGGCTGGGTGCGCCGGCTGCGCGAACAGGGCGTACGCATCCACGTCAATCGCCGCTGCCTGGGCTGGGACGGACAGGGCCGCCTGCGCATCGCCGCCGCCGACGGCAGCGAAGCGCTGCTGCGTGCCGACGCCGTGGTGCTGGCGCTGGGCGGGGGAAGCTGGGCGCGGCTCGGTGCCGATGGCGAATGGGTCGACTGGCTGGCCGCCGCCGGCGCGCCGGTGGCACCGCTGCGTCCGGCCAACTGCGGTTTCGAGGTCGACTGGAGCGCACATTTCCGCCAGCGCCATGCCGGCGCGCCGATCAAACCGGTGCGGCTGAGCCTCGACGCCGGCGATGGCGAATCCTTCAGTCGCCAAGGCGAGCTGATGGTGACCGAACATGGCCTGGAAGGCGGCCTGCTGTACGCGCTGTCGGCACCGATCCGCGAGGCCATCGCCCGCGCCGGCCCGCTGACGGTGTGGCTGGACCTGTTGCCCGGACACACGCCCGAGCGCGTGCGCGCCGCGCTGGAGGCACCGCGCAACGGTCGCTCGCTGAGCGAACACCTGCGCCGCCGGCTGCATCTGTCCGGCGTGCGCGCCGCGCTGATCCGCGAATCCGGCGCGGCGCAATCGACACTGCAAGACCCGGCGCAACTCGCCGCGCTGCTGAAGGCGCTGCCGCTCACCTTGCGTGCGGCGCGGCCGATCGAGGAGGCGATCAGCAGCGCCGGCGGCGTCGAACTGGAAGCGCTGGACAAAAACCTGATGTGGCGCGCCCGTCCCGGCGTGTTCTGCTGCGGCGAGATGCTGGACTGGGAAGCACCGACCGGCGGCTACCTGCTGACCGCCTGCTTCGCCAGCGGCGTCGTCGCCGGCGATGGCGCGGCGCACTGGCTGGCGCGGAGCGCATCGCGATGAGCCTGCACTGTCGCTACTTCCTGGCCGGCGAATGCCGATCCTGCAGCGAACTGCTCACGCCCTACGCGCGGCAACTGGCCGACAAGGACGCCGCCATCCGCGCCCAATTCGCCGACTGGCCGGACATCGATTGGCTGCCGCCGGTTGCCAGCGCGCCGAGCGGCTTCCGCAACAAGGCCAAGATGGCGGTCGGCGGCAGCATCGGGCAACCGACGCTGGGCCTGAGCGACGCCGACGGCCGCGAGGTCGATCTGTCCGATTGCCTGCTCTACCCGCCGGCGCTGCAGGCCGCCTTCGCGCCGATCAAGTCCTTCATCCGCCGTGCCGGCATCGCGCCCTACGACATCCGCGCCCGGTGCGGCGAGCTGAAGTTCGCCCTGCTGACCCTGGCCGAGCATTCCGGCGAGCTGATGCTGCGTCTGGTGCTGCGCTCACCGGCGGCGCTGGGGCGCATCCGCCGCGCCCTGCCGACGCTGATCGAAGCCCTTCCGGCGCTGAAGGTCGTCTCGGCCAATCTGCAACCGCTGCCTGCGGCGGTGCTGGAAGGCGAGGAGGAAATCCTGCTCACGACGCAGTCGCATCTGCTGATGCGGGTCAACGACATCGATCTGTATCTGCGCCCGCAGGGTTTCTTCCAGACCAATACGCGGATCGCCGCCGCGCTCTATCGGCAGGCCGCCGAATGGGTGGCGCAGGCCGATCCGGCCAGCGTATGGGATCTGTACTGCGGCGTCGGCGGCTTCGCCCTGCACTGCGCCGATGGCCGGCGCGAAGTGCTCGGGGTGGAGTTGTCCGAAGCGGCGGTCGAGGCGGCACGGCAGGCGGCGCGGGCGCGCGGCGTGGCCGGATTGCGCTTCGAAGCGCGCGACGCCGCCAGCCTGCGCCTGCCGGCACGCGGCGCACCGGAACTGTTGATCGTCAATCCGCCACGGCGCGGCATCGGCGACGACCTGTGCGCGCAGATCGAGGCCAGCGACGTGCGCCAGCTCATCTATTCGAGCTGCAACGCGCAGTCACTGGCACGCGATCTGCGCGCCCTGCCCTCGTTCCGACCGTTGCAGGGCCGGGTGATGGACATGTTTCCACATACCCGCCACGCCGAAACCCTGCTGCGGCTCGAACGCCCGACACCGGCGCGCGGCGACGCCGGGTCGAAAGACGCCTGAGCCGATCAGGCCCGTGGCCGGCGGCCGAACAGCAGCGACACCACGAACAGCACCAGGAAGACGAAGAACAGCACCTTGGCGATGCCGGTCGCCGCGCCGGCGATGCCGCCGAAACCGAGCACTGCGGCAATCAGGGCGATGACGAAGAAAGTGATGGCGTAATAAAGCATCGGAAGCTCCTTGAAGTTGCCGCACCGGACCCGTCGTCCGGTGTCGATGTCCTTCTTGCAGTTCGCGTGCCACGCCCGTAGCGGCAATTCAATCAATCACTTGGCGTGCTTTCGCCGACCAGCGCCGGCCGCTCGCGCGGCGAATTGCCGATCACATCGTGCAAAGTGCTTGACCATGCCCCCGGCAAACCTGCATGACGCCCGGTCCGGCTTCCGCGCCACCCCGGCAACTGCATGAATCGGAAAAGATTTCGCAACTGGCACGGAGAGTGCAGCAAGGACCGGCGACGGCCCGCCGTCCCTTCCCATCCACTCACGAGGAAAACCCGCCATGAGCGACAACAACGTCAAGGTTCTCCAGGAACTGGTGCAGATCGCCAACGACAGCGCCCGTTTTTATGACGACGCCCGCCAGGAAGTGAAGAACCCCACGCTGCAAAACCTGTTCGGCCGCATGGCGCAGGCCAAGCGCAACCTGATCGGCGCGCTGGGCAACCGCATCACCCTGGCCGGCGAGGAGGTTCCCGATCGCGGCACCATCGCCGGCAGCCTGCACAAGGCCTACACCGACATCCGCGCCAGCCTGAGCAGCCACGAGGAGGCGGTCTACGTCGGCCAGTTGGAAGAAGCCGAGGATCGCCTGCTGGCGCACTTCACCGAGGCGCTGGAGACGCTGGACGACCGCGTGATGCGCGACACCGTGCTGGCGCAGATGCCGCAGGTACGCGCCTGCCACGACGAGATGCGGCAGATGAAGCAGCGCCTCGCCGCCTGAAGCCATCCACCGACCATTCCGACTTTTGGAGACAGCCATGAACCAGGACATCATCCAGGGCAAATGGAAGCAGTTGAAGGGCCGCATCCGCTCGCAGTGGGGCGACCTCACCGACGACGACCTCGCCGCCGCCGAGGGCCACCGCGACTACCTGATCGGCAAGGTGCAGGAGCGCTACGGCATCGCCCGCGACAAGGCCGCCGACCAGGTGCGCCGGTTCGAGGAATCGCTCTGAAGCGATGAGCGGGCGGCACGGCGGGACGCCCCGGGCGATCCACCGCGCCACCCGCGCGCTGCCATCGTGGCAACGACGCCGGGCGGTTACACTTGGCCGATGAGCGTCGGCATCCTTCTGGTCACACATCCGGGCGTGGGCGAGAGCCTGCTGGGCGTCGCCACGCGCCTGTTCGGCCCGCCACCGCTGCAGGCGGAATGCGTCGAGGTCGGTTATGACGCCGACCTCGACGCCTTGCTGCCGCAGGCCAGCGCCGCGCTGCGCCGGGTCGACGGCGGCGAGGGCGTATTGCTGCTGACCGATCTCTTCGGTGCCACGCCGAGCAATTTCGCCCAGCGCATCGGCCAACTCGGCACGCCGACCCGGCGCGTCGCCGGGCTGTCGCTGCCGATGCTGATGCGGGTCTTCAACTATCCCGACCGCGACCTCGCCGGCATCGCCGACAGCGCTGCGGCCGGCGCGCGTCTGGGAGTGGTCGGCGATCATGGTTGAGCGCAATCTCGTGGTGGTGAACCATCTCGGCCTGCACGCCCGCGCGGCGGCGAAGCTGGTGCAGGTGCTGGGCGCGTTCAAGTCCACCATCGTGCTGACCGGCCGGGGCCGCGAGGTCAACGGCAAGAGCATCATGGGGGTGATGATGCTGGCCGCCGGCCAGGGCAGCACGGTACACATCCGTGCCGAGGGCGCGGACGCCGCCGAGGCGGTGGAAGCCGCCGCGCAACTGTTCGCCAGCGGCTTCGACGAGGGCGGCTGATGCGCCACGAGCTGATCGGCACGAGCGCGGCAAAGGGACTGGCGCTGGGTCGCGCCCGCCTGCGCCAGCCGCATCGGCTGGACATCGACGAAAGCCTGATCGCCGCCGACGAAGTGGAAGCCGAGCGCGCCCGCATGCGCGAGGCGCTGATCGCGGCGCGGCAGGAGCTCAGCGACCTGCGCGAGCAGGTTCGCGGCGCACTGGCGAACGAGGTCGGCGAGTTCATCGACCTGCACAGCATGCTGCTCGGCGATCCCGACCTGGCGCAGGGCCTGGACGAGATGATCCGCACCGGCAGGGTCGGTGCCGGCCACGCGCTGCGCCTGCAACGCGACCGCCTGGTCGCCGTGTTCGACGGCATCGACGATCCCTACCTGCGCGCCCGCCGCGAGGACATCGAGCACGTCATCGGCCGCGTCTACGCGGCGCTGTACCGCAACCCGGACAACCAGGTGATCGGCCTGGCCGGCGAAGTGCTGGTGGCCGACAGCGTGGCCCCGGCGGAGCTGATCCAGCTCAGCGAACGCGGCGTGGTCGCCATCGTCAGCGCCCAGGGCAGCACCCTGTCGCACACCGCCATCCTCGCCCGCAGCCTGCACATGCCGATGGTGACGGCGGTGCCCGAGGCGCTGTCGCTGATCAACGACGACGACGCCCTGATCGTCGATGGCGGCAGCGGCCGCGTGCTGGTCGAGCCCTCCGCCGAGGATCTGCGCCAGTTCCGCAGCGAGCACGCCGCCAGCAACCGCGAGCGGCGCGCCCTGGCTCGGCTGCGGCGCGCGCCGACGCGGACCCGCGACGGCGTCGACATCCTGCTTTACGCCAATGCGGAAACGCGCGAGGACGTGGCCCAGGCGCATGCGCTGGGTGCCGCCGGCATCGGCCTTTACCGCACCGAGTTCCTGTTCCTCAACCGGCGCGAACCGCCGGGCGAGGACGAGCAGTTCCTCGCCTACCGCGACCTGGTGCTGGGCATGGACGGCCGGCCGGTCACCCTGCGCACGCTCGATCTCGGTGCCGACAAGGCCGACAGCGGCGGCATCGTCCTCGCCCACGAACCCAACCCCGCGCTCGGCCTGCGCGGCGTGCGCCTGGCGCTGTCCCGCCCGGAACTGTTCCGCACCCAGCTTCGCGCCATCCTGCGCGCCTCCGGCTACGGCCAGGTGCGGGTGCTGACGCCGATGGTCACCACCGCCGGAGAAATGGTCGCCGTGCGTGCCCTGCTCGACGACTGCGCCACCGAACTGCGCGCGCAAGGCCAAGCCATCGCCGCCCAGGTCCCGCTGGGCGCGATGATCGAGGTACCGGCCGCGGCACTGTCGATCGAACTGCTGCTGCCGCATGTCGACTTCTGTTCGGTCGGCACCAATGACCTGATCCAGTACCTGCTCGCCGCCGACCGTGGCAACGACGCCGTCGGCGCGCTGTGCTCGCCGCAGCATCCGGCCGTGGCCCGCGTGCTGGCCGAGGTCTTCGAGCACTGCCATCGCGCCGGCAAGCCGGTATCGGTGTGCGGCGAAATGGCCGGCGATCCGGCCCACACGGCCCTGCTGCTGTCGCTGGGACTGACCGAATTCAGCATGCACCCCTCCAGCCTGCTGGAAGTGCGCCGCGCCATCCGCGACTGCGATCTCGGCAGCCTGCGTCAGGGCGCGCAGGCGGATGCCGACCACGGCGAAGCGCTGGCCTCGACCACGGCCTGAACCACATCACGGGCCGGCCCACACGGACGGCGGAAAACCCTCTACGCTGCGCGCCTTTCCCCCTCCCGTCGAAGTCCATGCGCGAGATCGGCCTGACCATTCTCCTGCTGCTGCTCAGCAACGTGTTCATGACCTTCGCCTGGTATGCGCACCTGAAGGAGCTCAACGGCAAGCCGTGGATCATCGCCGCCCTGGCAAGCTGGGGCGTGGCGCTGTTCGAATACCTGTTGCAGGTGCCGGCCAACCGCATCGGCTATGGCGTGCTGTCGCTGGGGCAACTGAAGATCCTGCAGGAAGTGATCACCCTGTGCGTGTTCGTCCCGTTTGCCTGGCTGTACATGCGCGAACCGCTGAAACTGGATTACCTGTGGGCCGGACTGTGCATACTGGGCGCGGTGTTCTTCATCTTCCGCGACAAGCTCGGTGCCGGCTGAAGGCACCGCCAGACACGAGGCCCGCCATGACCTGCAGCGCCCTTTTCCGCCCGCTCGCCGCCGCCCTGCTGCTCGCCCTCGCCGCCCCGGCCGCCGCCGATCAGCCGGTCGGCGCAGCGGCGGACAAACCCGCCACCCTGGCCGACGTGCTGGCCGCCGCCAGCGATGGCGACTGGCGTCGGCCCGACCCGGAAAACACCCTGTACCTGGAAATTGCCGGCGGCCGCGTGGTGATCGAACTGGCACCGCAGTTCGCCCCCGAACACGTCGCCAACCTGCGAACGCTGGCGCGCGCCGGCTACTGGGACGGCCTCGCTATCCTGCGCGTGCAGGACAACTACGTCGTGCAATGGGGCGACCCCGACGCCGACGATGCCGACCAGCGGCGGCCGCTCGGCGACGCACGGGAAAGACTGCCCGCCGAGTTCTCCCGCATCGCTCCGGAACTGCCCTTCACCGCGCTCGACGGCGGCGACCTCTACGCCCCACAGGCCGGCTGGGTCGACGGCTTCCCCGCCGCCCGCAACCCGGCCGACGGCCAGACCTGGATGGCGCATTGCTACGGCCTGGTCGGGGCCGGCCGCGACAACGCCGCCGACAGCAGCAACGGCACGCAACTGTACGTCGTCATCGGCCACGCACCGCGCCATCTGGACCGCAACATCACCTCGGTCGGCCGCGTGCTCAAGGGTATCGAACACCTTTCCTCGCTGCCGCGCGGCGGAGGCGTGATGGGCTTCCACCAACATCGCGAGGACATGCCGGTCATCCAGCGCATCCGCCTCGCCGCCGACGTCGCGCAAGCCGAGCGCAGCCGCATCGAAGTGTTCCGCACCGACACCCCCGCCTTCGCCCGACTGATCGAAGCCCGACGCCACCGCCACGAGGAATGGTTCGTCTCCCCGGTCGGCAAAATCGAACTGTGCAACGTGCCGATCCCGGTGCGCGAAGGCTGAGCACGAGGCTCAGCCGCCCAGCCCCAACCCGATATCCACATCGAACAGGATAAGGGCACCGAACAGGGCGAACAGGGCGGCGGCGAGGAAACGCATTTTCGCCAGCGGAAACCGGCTGCCGAGTTTCTCGCCGATCAGCACCGCCGGGACGTTGGCGGCCATCATGCCCAGCGTGGTGCCGAGGGTGACCATCGTCAGGCTGGCGGACTTGGCACCCAGGGCCACG
>JBAYTD010000099.1:0-11437 GCA_041675805.1 Lysobacteraceae bacterium | reverse complement strand
GAGCTTCTGGCTCTGGCGGACTTGGAAGGCGGGCATGGCTTGGGTGAACGGGGGAGATACAGCATTATCCCATATAATCAATGCGTTATCTAATATTCTCGGCTGGCGGAACACGGATTCAGGGTGTTTTTTTCGGTTTTGGTGCTTTTTTCAGGTTTTTGCCTTGCTGCGGAAACCCGTGGTGGCCTCATCCCCGAATCCGGCAGCTACTGGAACCCGAAGCACAATGGCGAAGGCGCGTATCTGGATGTGCAGGGCAACAAGGCGGCCCTTACCCTGTTTTCCTACGACGTGGAAGGACGGCAGGTATTTTATATCGCAGCCGGTGACATGCGCTCCATCCCGGGAGGAGGGCAGGTTGGGGGTGGGCCACTATCCGCTGCGCGCCTTGTGGGCGGACCTTTACCAGACTCGGAACGGCCCGCTTTTCAATCCCCCGTCGGCATCCGGCGTGCGTCAGGTCGAGTCGATCAAGGTAGGGCAATTGCGTGCCACTTTTGCCGATATTCGCACCTTCGTGGTAAGCATTACGCTGGATGAGCCGCTCCCTGACGGCACCGTGCCGTGGCGTGATTTCATTTTGTCGCGGATGAATTTCGGCTTCGGGCAGATTGGCCAGGTCCTCCCGACCGATGTGAACAACTATCTTTCCTACTGCTGGACCGACCTTCGCGGCGAATGGGTATTCGTCGATCAGAGCGACCCTTCGCGCCCCCCTTGGCGTTTCAATTTCACAGAGCTGGAGAGCTCCCCGTCATTAGAAGAAATGGAATGTCGGCGGGCACCGGGATTTCCGCCCCAGACCCTTGTTTTTACCGACCTGGAGCAAGGGGCGACGATGTATTGCGTCTATGCGCCGCACGGAAACCCGGATCCCGGGGAGCGGCTGCGGGATACCTGCGAATTGAGCCTGGAGGGCGCTGAAATACCACTGCTGTGGTTCCATTGGCCGGATGCGGGGGTGAAACGCATCTCGGCCTCGCTGGGCGGTTATCCGGATCCGGGTATTTTGCGCAGCGAAGAACGCGTGGTGGGCATGCGGGTGGAATAGCCGGCGGCGTTTGCGGCACCGGGAAGCTCACGCCCCCATGCGCGGGCGCTGGGCGAGCACGATCTCGGTCTGGAACGGCACGCCGGCGCGCAGGCCGGCGACGCGCACGCGGGTGCCGGGGTCGAGTGAAGACTCGCGGGCACGCAGGTCGGCCTGGTCGACGATGGCGGTGTCGTCGATGCCGAGCAGCACGTCGCCGCTGCGCAGTCCGGCGTGGTCGCCCGGGCCGCCGGGATGGACGGTGGACAAGGCCACGCCGCGCGGCGCGCCGCTGGGCAGGGTGCCGGGCAGCACCGGTGCGTCGCCATACTCGATGCCCAGCCAGCCGCGCACCACCGCGCCGTGATCGACGATCTGCTCCAGCACCGAGCGGGCGATGTCGACCGGGATGGCGAAGCCGATGCCTTCCGCGCCGGCCAGCCGGCCCAGCACGAAGGTGTTGATGCCGATCAGGTTGCCGTCGACATCGACCAGCGCGCCGCCGGAATTGCCCTCGTTGATGGCGGCGTCGGTCTGGATGAAGTTTTCATACGCGCTGAGATTGAGCTGGTCGCGGCCGAGGCCGGAGACGATGCCCTGGGTGACCGTCTGGCCCAGCCCGAACGGGTTGCCGATGGCCAGCACGATGTCGCCCACTTCCACCGGCGGGGCCTGGTCCAGCGGCAGGGCGGGCAGGTTGCTGCCGTCGATCTTGAGCACGGCGAGATCGGTTTCGCGATCACTGCCGATCACTCTTGCGCGGGTCACCTGGCCGTTCCACAGCACGGTCTGGATTTCGTCGGCGTGGGCGATGACGTGGTGGTTGGTCAGCACGTAGCCGTCGGCGCTGACGATCACGCCGGAGCCCAGCGCGCGCTCCAGGCGTCGCCGCGGCTGGCCGATGGCGATGCCGGAAAAACGTTGCAGGGTGGGGTTGGGCACCAGTTGGATCGGCTGCTCGGTGACCACGCGGGCGGTGTAGATGCTGACCACCGAGGGCGCGCTGCGCTTGACCGCCTCGGCATGGCCGCGACGCGGCACCTCGTGCGCGGTGGGTGCGGGCACGACGGCGACCGGCGCGGCGGTTTCCATGCCCAGCCGGGCGCGCAGCGCATCGGCCCATTGCGGGCGCAGCAGCAGCACCAGGAAGGCCAGCGCCAGGCCGAGCACGGCAAAGCGCAGCAACTCGCGGGCAAAGGCGAGGACGTGACGCATCAGTATTGGCGCGGGGGACGGGACATGGCGCACATTCTGGCATGCTGTCCGCGCATCGCGATCCCTGCCGGAAGACAGGGCAGGGTGCGGCTTCAGCAACGGAACGGGTGATGACGCAGGATCAGGACAGACAGACCGACGTGCTGATCGTCGGTGCCGGGCAGGCCGGCAGCGAGGTGGCGACGCGGCTGCGCCAGTTCAAGTTCGAGGGCGGTATCGTGCTGGTCGGCGACGAGCCGTGGCTGCCGTATCGGCGACCGCCGCTGTCCAAGGACTATCTGTCCGGAGAACTGCCGCGCGAGCGGCTGTTCATCCGCAGCGCCGAGGCTTACCAGACGCAGCGCATCCAGTGCCTGACCGGGATCGGCGCGACCGCCATCGACCGCGAGGCGCGATGCGTGACGCTGTCCGACGGCAGCCGCTGGCGCTATCGGCATCTGGTGCTGGCTACCGGCGGTCGCGCCCGCACGCTGCCGCTGGCCGGTGCCGATCTGCCCAACGTGCACCGGATCCGCTGCATCGAGGAGGTCGACCGCTTGCGCGAGCAGATGCGCCCGGCTGCGCGGCTGGTGGTCATCGGCGGCGGCTACATCGGGCTGGAAGCGGCGGCGGTGGCTGCCGCAGGCGATTTGCGCACGACCGTGGTCGAGGCAGCGCCGCGACTGCTGGCGCGGGTCGCCTCGCCGGCGATTTCCGCCTGGCTGGCCGGCGTCCATCGCCGTCATGGTGTCGATATCCGTTGCGGGCGGCAGGTGGTTGCCCTGGAGGGAGCCGACCGCGTGACGCGGGTGCGTCTGGATGATGGCGAGGTGCTGGAGGCCGATCTGCTGGTGGTCGGCGTCGGCATGGTGCCCAATGTGGAACTGGCGCAGGCGGCCGGGCTGGCGGTGGATGACGGCATCTTGGTCGACACCGGCGGGCGCAGCGAGGATCCGGCGATCTGGGCCGCCGGCGATTGCACCCGGCACGCCAACGAGTTCTTCCCTGGCCAGCGGCTGCGCCTGGAATCGGTGCCGAACGCGCTGGAACAGGCGCGCATCGTCGCCGAAAACATCGCCGGCAGGACGGCGCGATACAACGCGCCACCGTGGTTCTGGTCCGACCAGCACGATCTCAAACTGCAAATGGCCGGCCTGCTGCAGGATGCCGATCAGCAGGTGCTGCGCGGGCGCATGGAGGACGATGGGTTCATGATTTTTCACCTGCGCGCAGGGCGACTGGCCGCCGTGGAGGCGGTCAACCGGCCGCAGGACTTCATGCTCGCCCGGCAGTTGCTGGCGGCGCGGATCGACGCCCCGGCGGCCACGCTGGCCGATGAAACCGTCGCCCTGCGCAGCCTGCTGGTGCCTCGCCGGCAGACCTGAGGCGCGATGGCGTTGTCCGTCCGTGCCGGCTTCCGCTAGACTAAGGCGTTTGCAGCGTCGCGCTTTTAGCTAGCCGTCGCCGCGGGGTGTGCGCCGCCAGCGCCCTCATCCGCCGGTAGGGGATCAGTCTTGCCAGACGCCGCGCCTATTTGTCGATTTGCAACGCGGAGAGCCGGATGGCCAACCAAGACGTCAATACCGGGCGCCGCCGCTTCCTGACCGCCACCACGGCGGTGGTGGGAGCAGGCGGTGCCATGGCGGCAGCCCTGCCGTTCCTCGGTTCCTGGCAGCCCAGCGCACGCGCGCAGGTCGCCGGCGCGCCGGTGGTGGAGGACATCAGCAAGCTGGTGCCCGGTCAGCGGGTGATCGTGCAGTGGCGCGGGCAGCCGGTCTGGATCCTGCGCCGTACGCCGGAGCAACTGGCCACCCTGCCGACGCAGGACAGCCGCCTGCGCGACCCGCACTCCGACAACCCCGAGCAGCAGCCCGACTACGCCAAGAACGAGCATCGTTCGATCAAGCCGGAAATCGCCGTGCTGGTCGGCACCTGCACGCACCTGGGCTGCTCGCCGCTGTTCCGCCCGGAACTGCAACCGGAGCCCTTCGACGCGCAGTGGCAGGGCGGCTTCTACTGCCCCTGCCACAACTCCCGCTTCGACATGGCCGGCCGCGTCTACGAAGGCGTGCCGGCACCCACCAACCTCAAGGTGCCGCCGTATCGTTTCCTCGATGACGCGCGCATCGAGATCGGCGTCAATCCCGAAGGAGCCGTCTGATGAGCAGCGTGATCGACCGCGCCATCACCGGCGCGCAAACCTGGGTCAACGAGCGCGCGCCCGGCCTGATGCCGTTCTACCGCAAGCACATGTCGGAGTATTACGCGCCGAAGAACTTCAACATCTGGTACATCTTCGGCATCCTCGCCTCGGTGGTGCTGGTCAACCAGATCGTCACCGGCATCTTCCTGACGATGCACTACAAGCCCAGCGCGGCGGAGGCCTTTGCCTCGGTCGAGTACATCATGCGCGACGTGACCGGCGGCTGGATCATCCGCTACATGCACAGCACCGGGGCCTCGCTGTTCTTCATCGTCGTCTACCTGCACATGTTCCGCGGCCTGATCTACGGCAGCTACCGCAAGCCGCGCGAACTGGTCTGGGTACTCGGCATGATGATCTTCCTGGCGCTGATGGCCGAAGCCTTCTTCGGCTACGTGCTGCCGTGGGGCCAGATGAGCTACTGGGGCGCGCAGGTCATCATCAACCTGTTCGGTGCCGTGCCCTGGGTCGGCGAGGCGCTGACCGAGTTCATCCGCGGCGACTACCTGGTCTCCGACGCCACGCTCAACCGCTTCTTCGCCCTGCACGTGATCGCGCTGCCGCTGGTGATCCTGCTGCTGGTCACCCTGCACCTGTTCGCGCTGCACGAGGTGGGCTCCAACAACCCGGAAGGCATCGAGATCAAGAAGGGTCCGAAGGGCAATCGCTGGTCCGAAAAGGCCCCGGCCGACGGCGTGCCGTTCCATCCGTACTACACGGTGAAGGACCTGTTCTTCGTCTCCTTCTTCCTGATGATCGCCGCCTTCATCCTGTTCTTCGAGCCGACCCTGGGCGGCCTGTTCCTTGAGCACGACAACTTCGTCGAGGCCAACCCGCTGGTCACGCCCGAGCACATCAAGCCGGTCTGGTACTTCACCCCGTACTACGCGATGCTGCGCGCCATCCCGGACAAGCTGTTCGGCGTCATCGTCATGGGCGGCGCGGTGCTGATCCTGTTCCTGCTGCCCTGGCTGGATCGCAGTCCGGTCAAGTCGATCCGCTACCGCGGCCCGCTGACCAAGGCGCTGATCGCGATCTTCGTCGTCGCCTTCGTCGCGCTGGGCTGGCTGGGCCTGCAATCGGGCAGCACCGCGCAGACCTGGGCGGCCCGCATTTTCACCATGTACTACTTTGCCTTCTTCATCACGATGCCGATCTGGTCGAGCATCGACTCGGTGAAGCCGGTTCCGGATCGGGTGCCCGCGCATGACTAAGCGATTTGCCACACTCCTGTTCGCGTTGTCCCTGGTGCCGGTGACGGCCTTCGCCGCCGGCGGCGGCGCGCTGCAAAGCAGCCAGACCAACCTGTCCGACCGTGCCTCGCTGCAACGCGGTGCCGGCCTGTTCATGAGCTACTGCGCCGGCTGCCACTCGCTGGGCTTCCAGCGCTACTCGCGGGTCGCCGAGGATCTCGATATCGACCCGGCGTTGATGGAGCAGCACCTGGTCCCGGCCAGTGCCAAGATCGGCGAGACCATCGTCAGTGCGATGAGCCCCGCCGATGGCGAGACCTGGTTCGGCAAGGCCCCGCCCGATCTGTCCGTGGTCGCCCGCGCCAAGCTCGGCGGCGCGGATTGGACCTACACTTTCCTGAAATCCTTCTACGCCGACGAGAGCCGTCCCAGCGGCTGGAACAACACAGTGCTCGCCGGTGCCAGCATGCCCAACGTACTGTGGGAGCTTCAGGGCGTGCAGCGCCCGGTGTACGGCGAGCACAGCGCCGACGTGCCGGAGCGGCTGGAACTGGTCCAGCCCGGCGCGATGAGCCCGGCAGAGTTCGACCGCGCCGTGCGCGACATCACCGCCTTCCTGCAGTACGTCGGCGAACCGGCCGCGCTCAAGCGTTACACCATCGGTCTGTGGGTTATCCTGTTCCTGGCGGTGTTCACCTTGCTTACCTGGCTGCTCAAGCAGGAGTATTGGCGGGACGTGCACTGAAGGCAGGCTCGCCGCTCACGGGGTGCGACTGGTGCCCCGTGCCTGATCGCACCGCCTGGGAGGGCTGGCGTCCATGGCAGCAAGTCCACGTATGCGAAACACTTTGACCCTGTTCACCGCACGCGATTGCGTGATTTGCCACCGCGTGAGACTGGTGCTGGCTGCCAAGGGCGTCAGCTATGACAGCGTGTTCGTCGATCCCGGCAACCCGCCCGAAGACCTCGCCGGCCTGAATCCCTACGGCTCGATGCCGACCCTGGTCGAACGCGACCTCGTGCTCTATGCGCCGTCGGTGCTGGGCGAATACCTGGATGAGCGTTACCCGCATCCGCCGCTGATGCCGATCGACCCGCTGTCGCGCTCGCGCCTGCGCCTGGCGATGTTGCGCCTGGAGCACGACTGGGTGCCACAGGTGCAGGCGGTGCAGACCGGCAGCAAGGCGCAGGCCGATGCCGGCCGCAAGCGCCTGCGCGAGCTGCTGGCGGAAACGCTGCCGCTGTTCAAGGCGTCGAAGTTCTTCCTCAACACCGAGATGAGCCTTGCCGACTGCGCCATGGCACCGATCATCTGGCGTCTGGAAGCACTCGGCGTGGCCTTGCCGCGCGATGGAAAAGTGATCGAGGACTATGGCATGCGCCTGTTCCGCAGTCCTGGGTTCATGCGCAGCCTGACCAACGAGGAACGCGCCCTGCGCGAGCTGCCGACATGAACAAGCCGACGCCTTCGATGACCTCCAACCGGCCTTATCTGATCCGCGCCATCCACGAGTGGATCGAGGACAACGGCATGACGCCGCATCTCCTGGTCGATGCCGGTGCGCCGGGCGTGCAGGTGCCGCCGCAGGCGATCAAGGACGGACAGGTGGTGCTGAACATCGCCGCGCGCGCAGTGGCGCGGCTGGAGCTGGGCAATGAAGCGGTCAGCTTCATGGCGCGCTTTTCCGGCGTCAGCCATCCGGTGATGGCACCGATCACGGCGGTGATGGCGATCTACGCCCAGGAAACGGGGCAGGGCATGATGCTGCCGCGCGAGGAAGCGCCGGCGAGCGATGAAGCGGCCGCAGACGGCGACGACGACGCGCCCAAGCCGCCGCAGCTCAAGCGCCCGCAACTGCGCATCGTCAAATAGCGCGGGCTGCGCTTTCAAGACGGACTCGATCAGGACGGTCCGATCATCCGTTCGCCGGGTCGTTCCGGCTCGGTGATCCATTGCAATTCGTTGCCGAGCATCGCCAGCATGCCGCGCTGGCGGTCGCTGCCGCTGGCGGAGTAGTCGAAGCTGTACTGGCGCAGCACGCGCAGACGGCCCTCGCTGTCGCGGCGCAGCGTCAGCTTCACCAGGCTGACGTTCTGGTCCAGCCATTGCACACCGGCGCGATGGCAGGCGTCGCGGCCGGCCAGTCGGGCGTGTTCGGCAGCGACCCGCGAGGCGGACCAGAACAGCGTGCCGGCGGCGATGCCGATCAGGGCGATCAGGGTCAGATTCATCGGCGCAGTGTGGCGGTGCCGTCGCAGCCCCGCAAGCGCCATCGGCGAACGCGCCGTCCGCACGCCGCCGGCATGGGCGCGTCGCCGGGCGGCAGGATAGAATGCCGGTCTGGCGGCAAGGGGGCAATGCGTGATCGAGATTCCCGGATACACCATTCTTGGTCGGATCGGCCAGGGCGGCATGGCATCCGTTTACCGGGCAAGACAGGTCATGCTGGACCGCGACGTGGCCCTCAAGGTCATGTCCTCGCAACTGGCCCAAGACGATGCCTACGCGCAGCGCTTTCTGCAGGAAGCGCGGATGCTGGCCACGCTCAATCATCCCAACGTGGTCCAGGTCTACGATGTCGGCGTGACGCCGGCCGGCCTGCATTATTTCTCGATGGCGATGCTGCCCGGCGGCGACTTCGCCCAGCGCATGCGCGAGGGCATGAACGAGACCGAACTGCTGCGCGTGCTGGTGGCCACCGCCACCGCGCTGGGCTTTGCCCATGCGCGAGGCTACGTGCATCGCGACGTGACCCCCGGCAACATCCTGTTCGATGCCCACGGCACCCCGGTGCTGACCGATTTCGGCATCGCCCGCGCGGTCAGCGCGGTGTCGCGGCTTACCTCCTCCGGCATGTCGGTGGGCACCAGCCATTACATGAGCCCGGAGCAGGCGCGCGGCAGCCCGGACATCGACCATCGTGCCGACATCTACGGCCTTGGCGTGCTTTGCTACGAGGCAGTGGTCGGCGAGCCGCCGTTCAACGGTGAGGACAGCTTCGCCGTCGCCTTCGCCCACGTGAACGACCCGGTGCCGCGCCTGCCCGAGGAAGTCGCACGCTGGCAGCCGCTGATCGACAAGGCGATGGCCAAGCGACCCGATGATCGCTACCAGACCTGCGCCGAGTTCATCGATGCGTTGCGCGAGATCGCGCCGACCGAGTTCGCCACCCTGAGACCTCTGGCGGCACCGCCGCCGCCAGGCTCGACGCCGCCGCCGCCGACCCGCCGCCGGCGTGGCGCGGCGGCTTCGTCCGCTTCGCGCCTGCCTTGGTTTGCCGGTGGCGGACTGGCGCTGATCCTGCTCGGTGGTGGCCTGTGGTGGTGGCTGTCCGGCAGCGAACAGCCTGCGCCGACGCCGGCCCCGCCGGCGGTCGTCGCCGCGCCGAAACCGCCGCCATCGACACCCGCCAGCGTCGATCCCGATGCCCAGGAGGCCGGCCTCGCCCAGACCATCGACGAGACGCCGGACGAGATCGACGGCATGCTCATGGAGGACGAGCAGGCCGCGCTGGAACTGGCCCTGGCGCAGACCGTGCGCGACCCGGTGGCCGCCCTGCTGGAAGCCGGCCGCGCCAACATCGCCGCCAACCGTCTGACCTCGCCGCCGGTGACCAACGCCTTCGAGCGCTTCAAGCTCGCGCTGGTGATCGAGCCGGGCAATGCCGACGCCGCGCGGGGCATCGCCAGCGTCGCCCAGGCCTATGTCGACCTCGCCGCGCCGTTGGTCGAGGCGGCGGACGCGGCGCGCTTCATCGAGTACCTGCAACTGGCGGAAAGCGTGGCCACCGCCCATCCGCAGGCGGCCGAGCAGGCGCGCGCCGCGCGCACGCTGCGCGAACGCCGCGCACAGGGTTTCATTGCCCGCGGCGACAAGGCGGTCAAGGATTTCGACCGTGACGCGGCGGTGGCCGCCTACGGCGAGGCGCTGGCTGTGGCACCGGGCCTGGCGGCCGCCGAGCGCGGCCTGGCTGCGGCGCGCAAGGTCGGCACGCCGGGTTACGCCTTCCGCGACGCGCTGTCCGGCGGCGGCCAGGGGCCGGAAATGGTCGTCGTCGCCAATGGCCGCGCGCTGGGCAAGCACGAGGTCACTCGCGGCGAGTTCGCCGCCTACTGGACGGCGGCCGGCAACCGGCAATTCGGCAATGACCTGCCGGGCTGCCGCGACCGCAATTCCGGCGCGCTGTTCGGCGGCTCCAAGCGACGCACCTGGCAGTCGCCCGACATCGAGCAGACCGACCGCCATCCGGTGGTCTGCGTCAGCTATGCGATGGCCGATGCCTACGTCGCCTGGATGTCGCAGCGCAGCGGCCAGCGCTATCGGCTGCCGAAGGCGGCGGAGCTGACGCCGTTCGCGCCGCCGCTGGTGGCCGATTGCCGCGGCAACCTGCGCGATGTGCGTGGCGGCTGCCAGGACGGCCACGCCGGCACCGCCCCGGTCGGCAGCTATGCCGCGCGGCCGCCGGGCCTGTTCGACACCGTCGGCAACGTCAGCGAATGGACCAGCGATTGCGAGCGCGACAACTGCCGCGAGCGCATCGCCATCGGCGGCAATTGGTACTCCGAGGCCGGCGAACCGATCCGCCAGTCACGGACTGCCGACAGCGGGTTCAATACGGTAGGCTTTCGCCTGCTGCGCGAGATCGATCCCTAGCGCCGCCCGGACTCCTCGAGGATGCGATGAAACTGATCTTTCCCAATGGCGAACATCCGCAGGCCCTGCTCAACGAGGGCATCAACCGGATTGGCAGCGCGCCGGATTCCCAGGTGCGGCTCGACCTCGACGGCATCGCGCCGGTGCACTGCGAATTGCAGGTGCAGGCCACCGGCGTGACCCTGCGCATTCCCGATCCCTCCCATCCGATCACCCTCAACGGCAAGCCGGTGCAGGGCGTGATGGCGCTGCGCAACAACGACATGCTCGGCATCGCAGGCGTGCAGGCGCGCTACGTGGTGGTGGAAGTGGCGCGCGGTCGCAGCGCCAGCGCCAGCGCCGAGGACGACGACAGCGGCGCGACGCGGCTGCGCATGGCGGTGCCCAAGTTCGTCCTGCGCGGCGTTTCCGGCCCGGTCTTCGGCAAGGCGTTCCCGGTTCCCGGCCCGGTCACCATCGGCCGCGCGCCGGAGTGCGACATCAGCGTCGCCAGCGACGAAGTATCCCGTCGCCACGTGCAGGTGCGGCCGATTTCCGATGGTCTGTCGGTGGAGGATCTGGGTTCCTCCAACGGCACCTACGTCAACGGCCAGCGCCTGCAACAGGGCTTCCTTAAACCCGGCGACGAACTGCGCCTGGACACCGTGCGCTTCCTGCTGGTCGCCCCCGGCATGGAGATTCCCGCCTCGCAGAAGGCCACCGTCCGCGCGCCCGGCACCCGGCGCGGCGGGCCGAACAAGGTCGGCATCTTCCTCGCCGCGCTGGCCGCCTCGGCCATCGGCGCGGCCGTCGTGGTCTATTTCCTGCGCTGATCGGCGCACCGCTTCCGGCATCTCCATGATCCCTTCCCGACGCGACCCCTCCCGCGTGATCCGCGCCCCGCGCGGCACCGATCTGGCCTGCAAGAGCTGGCTCAGCGAAGCCGCCTATCGGATGATCCAGAACAACCTGGACCCGGAAGTGGCGGAAAACCCCGCCGAACTGGTCGTCTATGGCGGCATCGGCCGGGCCGCCCGCGACTGGGCCAGCTACGACGCCATCCTCGACGCCCTGCGCCGGCTGGAGGACGACCAGACCCTGCTGGTGCAGAGCGGCAAACCGGTCGGCATCTTCCCGACCCATCCCGACGCGCCACGGGTGCTGATCGCCAACTCCAACCTGGT
>JBAYTD010000098.1:0-11463 GCA_041675805.1 Lysobacteraceae bacterium | reverse complement strand
GGCCCATGCGACAGTCGGCATCGCCATGGGGGCGGCCGGCTCGGACGTGGCGTTGGAGACTGCCGACGTTGCCTTGATGGCGGACGATCTTTCGCACCTGCCGTTTGCGGTCGAACTCAGTCGGCGTACACGCGCGATCATCCGCCAGAACCTGTTTATCAGCCTTGGCATCGTGGCGCTGCTGGTTCCTGCAACGATTCTCGGATTGGGAATCGGCCCGGCCGTCGCGGCGCATGAAGGATCAACCTTGGTCGTGGTGTTCAACGCGCTTCGGCTGCTTGCCTATAGAGAACGTCGGTTTGAGCCTGATGGCTTCGAGCGGAGGCATTGATAAATTCAGGACAAGACACATGGAGCTGCGCCATCTTCGTTATTTCATTGTGGTCGCCGAGGAACTGCATTTCGGACATGCCGCCCAGCGCCTGCATATCGAGCAGTCGCCGTTGTCTCGCGCTATCAAGGAGTTGGAGGAGCACCTGGGTGTTCGTCTTTTCGACCGGACGACTCGCAGCACGCGATTGACCCGCGCGGGCCAAGTATTTCTGGAGCATGCCCGGCGTGTCTTCGCTGTTCTGGAACAGGCGCGCAACAGCGTCGAGGCCGTCGCCGCCGGCTACCTGGACCAACTGCGCGTTGCCTTGTCCGACGGGATCACGCCGCCACGCCTGAGCGCCTTGCTTGCCCAGTGTCGACAGGACGATCCCGATATCGAGGTCCGCTTGTTCGAGGTGCCGCTGTCGCAGCAAATCAGGGGATTGCACGACGACCTGTACGATGTAGGCTTCGCCCAGTCGGCCGAGGTCGGGGACGGCATTGTGGCCGAGCCGGCGTGGAGTGATCCACTAATGGTCGCCCTGCCGGCGCGGCACCCTCTGCTGGTTCACAAGCGCATTCCGTTGGACGAGGTGCTGCGCTATCCGCTAGTGATGTGCGATCCGCAGTCCTGTGAAGGTTACGGGCAGCAGATCGCGCGCATCCTGCGTCGAGCGGGCACAGACCCGCTTATCGCCGAACAGGTGACTTCGTTGGAACTGATGCTGACGCTGGTGGCGGCAGGCTATGCGCTGGCATTGGTCGGTGCCTCGCAGGTCATCGCCTGCCGGAATGGAGATGTGGTCGGCCGTCCCTTGGCGGGCCGTTCCCCGACACTCATCACCTATCTGCTGCGGCGGAATGTCGATCCCTCCGAGACCTTGAGCCGCTTCATTGATCGGGTCAGTCCGATTGGCGTGGATACACCTTCACATCACACTGACATCACGAAGGAGATCAAACCATGAGAAAACTCACGGTGCTATTGCTTGCATTGATGATGACCGCCTGTGGTGAGTCAGCGCCGACGGAAACCGTCGAATCGCTGATTGCCGATCCCGAACGTCTCGCCGAGTTGCGCGAGCAATGCCGAGACAACCCGGCCGCGCTCGGCGACGAGTTGTGCAACGCGGTGGCCGAGGCCACACGCCGGCGCTTCATGGGCGATGGCGATGTGCCCTATACACCGCCGACGGAAGAACCGAGGTTCTGATCCGACGTATTTGGTGAAAAGAATGTCCGGCTCATCGCCATGCCGCAGCGCGCTCTCGTGCGCAGCGTTTGTCCGGCACACGCGCCGACCGGAACTATTGCATTTTTCGCCCTGCATTTTGCCGATAACAGTCTTTGACCGGCACTGATCCAGCACCGAACCTGACACCTGCGGCACTCGCTTTGCCGCGCAACGTGCAGGAGATATTCGGAGGCCGGAATGCAGGCAACAGGCGTGCTGTACGGTCAGGTGCTGACGGTGTTCGGCATCGTGATCGCCGGGGTGTGGGCCGCCACGCAGTGGACCGCCGCCGCCCTGGGTTATCAGGTACGCCTGGGCGCGCCCTGGTTCGACTTCTTCGGCACGCCAATCTATCACCCGTGGCGCCTGTTCGAGTGGTGGTTCTTCTTCGACGCCTACGCGCCCCACGTCTTCCTCAAGGGCGGCGCCATCGCCGGTTCCAGCGGCCTGGTGGCGGTGGCGGTCGCCATCGGCATGTCGGTATGGCGCTCGCGGCTGGCCCGCCGCGTCACCACCTACGGTTCGGCGCGCTGGGCCGACGCGGCCGAAGTCCGCGCGGCCGGTCTAGCCGGTCCGGCCGGCGTCTTCCTCGGTCAGTTCGAGCGCCAATACCTGCGCCATGAAGGGCCGGAACACGTCCTGACCTTCGCGCCCACGCGCTCGGGCAAGGGCGTGGGGCTGGTCGTGCCGACCTTGTTGAGTTGGCCGGCGTCGGCCGTGATCCACGACATCAAGGGCGAGAACTGGGCCATCACCGCCGGTTGGCGTTCGCGCTTCTCGCACTGCCTGCTGTTCAACCCCACCGATGCCAGGTCGGCAGCCTACAACCCGCTGCTGGAGGTGCGGCGAGGTGCGCATGAAGTGCGCGACGTGCAGAACATCGCCGACATCCTGGTGGACCCCGAAGGCGCACTGGAGCGCCGCAATCATTGGGAGAAAACTTCGCACGCGCTGCTGGTCGGCGCGATCCTGCACGTGCTCTACGCGGGTGAGGACAAGACGCTGCGCGGCGTCGCCAACTTCCTCTCCGATCCGGCGTGCCCATTCGAGGTGACGCTGCACCGGATGATGACCACGCATCATCTGGGCGATACGCCGCATCCCGTCGTTGCGTCCGCCGCGCGCGAAGTGCTCAACAAGAGCGACAACGAGCGCTCGGGCGTGCTGTCCACCGCGATGAGTTTTCTGGGTCTGTACCGCGATCCGACCGTGGCCGAAGTAACGTCACGCTGCGACTGGCGCATCGCCGACCTGATCGCCGCCGAGCATCCGGTGTCGCTGTACCTGGTGGTGCCGCCGTCCGACATCAGCCGCACCAAGCCGCTGATCCGCCTGATCCTCAACCAGATCGGCCGGCGGCTCACCGAATCGCTCGATGGCAGCGATGGCGTGGAGCGCAAGCACAAGCTGCTGCTGATGCTCGACGAGTTTCCGGCGCTGGGCCGACTGGATTTTTTCGAGAGCGCCCTGGCCTTCATGGCGGGCTACGGCCTGCGCGCCTTCCTGATTTCGCAATCGCTCAATCAGATCGACAAAGCCTACGGCCAGAACCATTCGATTCTGGACAACTGCCATGTGCGCGTGACCTTCGCCACCAACGACGAGCGCACCGCCAAGCGCATCTCCGAAACGTTGGGCACCGCGACCGAGTTGCGCGCGCAGCGCAACTATGCGGGCCATCGGCTCGCGCCCTGGCTCGGGCACCTGATGGTGTCGCGGCAGGAGACGGCACGGCCGCTGCTGACACCCGGCGAGGTGATGCAGCTTCCCTCTGACGAGGCGGTGGTGATGGTCTCGGGCCATCCGCCGATCAAGGCGCAGAAGCTGCGCTACTACGCCGACGCCAATTTCAAGCGGCGCGTGCTGCCGCCGCCTGTGCTCGCACCGGGCCGCTATGCCGATGCGCCGAGCGCGCGGCCGGATGACTGGAGCACCTTGGCGATTCCCTTCACGCCTGTCGCACCGGCCTCTGCCGGTTTCGCCAACACCGACGCCGCAGCCGACGAAGGCGGCCCACGTCGCCAGCCCGAGCTGTCCGAAGCCGTCGCCTACAGCCTCGCACCCGAACACGCGGCCAGCGATCTGGCGCTGCTCGATGACGAAGACGACGCGCCTTTGCCTCTGCCGTCCCAGCTTGATCCGCGCTTGCAGCGCGCGGCGCGGCTGACCGCTCTCGACCCCGACGACGGAATCCCACTATGAGCCAGCTTCATTCCCGCCATCGCCTCAACCTGTTCATCGAACGCGATCACGCCAGGCGCTTGAACGAACTGGCCGCGAAGAAAGGTGTGTCCAAGTCCTCCATCGTCGCGGCGGCGCTGGCGTCCTGGCTGTCGCCGGACGCGGCCGACCAGCGCGAAGCGGCAATGGCCAAGCGCCTGGACCGGCTATCGCGCCAGATCGAGAAGCTGGAGCGCGACCAGAACATCCTGATCGAGACGCTAGCGTTGTTCGTGCGCTATTACCTTACGGTCAGCACGCCGCTGCCGGAAGCGCATCAGGAGGCCGCAAAGGCGCAGGGCAAGGCGCGTTTCGAGCAGTTCATCGAACAGCTCGGCCGCCACTTGCTACGCGGGCGCAGCTTGGTGCGCGAGGTCTACGACGAGATCCAGCCCGACACGCAGCGGCTGGACGATGCGGCCGCGCTCGCCGAAGCGCGGGAGCGGACACAGGAGACGGTCTCATGAGCGCCGTTTCGCAGCAGCCATCGTCCTTGGCCACCTCTCTGTATCGGCGCATCCGCATGTTGCGTACCGCAATGGGACCGCTGATCGCCGCCGCACTGGAAGACCCGGACGTGGTGGAAGTGATGCTGAACCCGGACGGCGCGCTGTGGATCGACCGGCTGTCGTCGGGCCGTGCCGCCACCGGCCAATCGCTGTCCGCCGCCGACGGCGAACGCATCATCCGCCTGGTCGCGGCCCATGTCGGCATGGAGGTGCATCGCGGCCAGCCGCTGCTGACCGCCGAGCTGCCGGAGACCGGCGAGCGCTTCGAGGGCATCCTGCCGCCGGCGGCGCCGGGTCCGGCCTTCGCCCTGCGCAAGCGCGCGGGCGGCGTGATCGGCCTAGCCGACTACGTGAGCGACGGCATTCTGAGTGCGGAACAAGCCGAGTTCCTGCGCCACGCGGTGCGCGAGCGCCAGAACGTCCTGATCGCCGGCGGCACCAGTACCGGCAAGACCACGTTAGCCAATGCGCTGCTGGCCGAAATCGCGGCCACCAACGACCGCGTGCTGGTGCTGGAAGACACCGTGGAATTGCAGTGCGCGGCGCGCGACCACGTGCCGCTGCGCACCCGCGCCGGCGTGGTGTCGATGACTGAGCTGGTGCGCGCCACGATGCGCCTGCGCCCCGACCGCGTGATCGTCGGCGAGGTGCGCGGCGGCGAAGCGCTGGACCTCATCAAAGTGTGGGGGACCGGGCACCCGGGCGGGGTCGCCACGCTGCACGCCAGTTCCGCCCACGGTGCGCTGCTGCGCCTCGAACAACTGATCCTCGAAGTCGCCATGACCCCACCGCGCGCGCTGATCGCCGAGGCGGTGAACGTCATCGTCTTCATCGCCGGACGCGGCCGTGCCCGCCAGGTCCAGACCGTCGCCCGCGTGACCGGTTTCGACGGCAACGGCTACCAGCTCGACGACGCGCTCGCGCCGCTTCCATCCCCGTCCTCAACCCACTCTGGAGAACTGCCATGACGCCTGCCCATGCTTTCCGCATTTCCGTAAATCCGCTTTTCCGTCTTGCGCGCCTGCGCTGCCTTACCGCTCCGGCGCAGCAAGGGCTGCTGCTGGCCGTGGTGTTCCTGCTGGCGGCCAGCACGGCACACGCAGCGGGTTCCAGCATGCCCTGGGAAGGGCCGCTGCAAGCGATCCTCGACTCCATTCAGGGGCCGGTGGCGCGCATCGTCGCGGTCATCATCATTATCGCCACGGGCCTCGCGCTCGCCTTCGGCGACACCTCGGGTGGCTTTCGCAAATTGGTGCAGATCGTGTTCGGTCTTTCGATCGCGTTTGCCGCGTCTTCGTTCTTCCTGTCGTTCTTCAGCTTCTCCGGCGGGGCCGTCGTATGAGCGCGCCTGACGACTTCGCCACTGGCTTCGAGGTGCCGTTGCGCCGCTCGCTGACCGAGCCGATCCTGCTGGGCGGCGCGCCGCGCACCGTGGCGATCGCCAACGGCACGCTGGCCGCCGCCGTGGGCCTCGGCCTGCAACTGTGGATTCCAGGGCTGGTGCTGTGGATCGTCGGCCACTCGCTGGCGGTATGGGGTGCGCGCGTCGATCCGCAGTTCATGCAGGTCTTTGCACGCCACATCAAGCACAAGCCGCTGCTGGATGTATGAGGGCGCCGCCATGCTGAACCTCACCGAATACCGCCAGCGTCCCGCACTGCTCGCCGACTGGCTGCCCTGGGCCGGGCTGGTGGCGCGTGGTGTCGTGCTCAACAAAGACGGTTCGTTTCAGCGCACGGCGCGCTTTCGCGGGCCGGACCTCGACAGTGCGACGCAGGGCGAGCTGATCGCCACATCGGCGCGCCTGAACAACGCGCTGCGCCGGCTGGGTTCCGGCTGGGCCTTGTTCGTGGAAGCCGAGCGGCTCGCAGCGGCCGACTATCCGCACTCGGAATTTCCCGAGCCGTTGTCGTGGCTGGTGGATGAAGAACGCCGCGCCACCTTCGAGGAGGATCAGAGCCACTTCGAGAGCACCTATCACCTGACGCTAGTGTACCTGCCGCCGGAGGAATCCCGCGCACGCGCCGCCAAGCTGCTCTACGAGAACACGTCGCAGCGTGGCGTGGACTGGCCCGAGCGCCTGATGGCCTTTCTGGCGGAAACGGATCGCTGCTTCGACCTGCTCGATGGCGTGATGCCGGAGATTGCCTGGCTTGATGACGGCGAGACACTGACCTATCTGCACGCGACCATTTCCACACGGCGCCATCGCGTGGCCGTGCCGGAACATCCGTTCCACCTCGATGCGCTGCTGACCGACTGCCCGCTGACCGGCGGCCTGGCGCCGATGCTGGGAGACGCGCATCTGCGCGTGGCGACGGTGCGCGGTTTCCCGACCTCGACCTGGCCGGGGCTGCTCGACGACCTGAACCGCCTGGGCTTCACCTACCGCTGGAGCACGCGCTTCCTGTGCATGGATAAGGCCGAGGCGGAAAAGGAACTCGGCCGCCTGCGCCGCCAGTGGTTTGCCAAACGCAAGAACGTCGTCGCGCTGCTGCGCGAGACGATCTTCCAGCAGGAATCGCCGCTGGTGGATACCGACGCCAGCAACAAGGCGGCCGATGCGGATGCCGCCTTGCAGGAGCTGGGTGGCGATCAGGTCGCCTTCGGCTACGTCACCGCCACCGTGACCGTGCTCGACGCCGATGCCGATGTCGCCGACGAGAAGCTGCGCATGATCGAGAGCGTCATCCAGGGACGCGGCTTCGTCACCATTCCCGAGACCTTGAATGCGGTGGATGCCTGGCTGTCCTCGATTCCGGGCAATGCCTACGCCAACGTGCGCCAACCCATTGTCTCCACGCTGAACCTGGCGCACCTGATGCCGGTGTCGGCGGTGTGGGCCGGGCCGCAGAAGAATGCGCACCTCGACGGCCCGCCCTTGATCGTCACGCGCACCGATGGCGCCACGCCGTTCCGGCTGGTGACGCACATCGGCGACGTGGGCCATACGCTGGTGTGCGGCCCCACCGGCATGGGCAAGTCCGTGTTGCTCGCCACGCTGGCGATGCAGTTCCGCCGCTACGCCGGTTCGCGCATCTTCGCCTTCGACATGGGGCGCTCGATGCGCGCCACCATCCTCGGGCTGGGCGGCGAGCACTACGACCTCGGCACCGACGGCGACATCGCGTTCCAGCCGCTCGCGCGCATCGACCAGGAGGGCTACCGCGCCTGGGCCGCCGAATGGCTGGAGAGCCGGATGCTGCACGAGGGCGTGAGCATCGGCCCGGACGAGAAGGCGGCCGTCTGGTCGGCGCTGGAAAGCCTCGCCGGTGCGCCGGTGGAACAGCGCACGCTGACCGGGTTTTCCGTGCTGTTGCAGAACAACGCGCTGCGCCAGGCGCTCGCGCCCTACGTGCTCGGCGGCGCCCACGGCAGTCTGCTCGATGCCGACCACGACCGGCTGGGCATGGCCGACGTGCAGGGCTTCGAGATGGAAGAACTGATGGCGAGCCGCGCCGCCGTGATGGCGGTACTCGGTTATCTGTTCGCCCGCTTCGACGAGCGTTTCGACGGCGCCCCCACGCTCCTGATCCTCGACGAAGCCTGGCTGTTCCTCGACGACCCGGTGTTCGCCGCGCGCATCCGCCAGTGGCTGAAGACGCTGCGCAAGAAAAACGTCAGCGTCATCTTCGCCACGCAGTCGCTGGCCGACATCAAGGATTCGAGCATCGCGCCCGCGATCATCGAGAGCTGCGCGAGCCGCATTTTCCTGCCGAATCCGCAGGCCACCGAGCCGCAAATCCGCACGATCTACGAAGGCTTCGGGCTGAACAGCCGGCAGATCGAAATCGTCGCCACCGCGCAGCCCAAGCGCGACTACTACTACCAGTCGCGGCTGGGCAATCGCCTGTTCGACCTCGACCTGGGGCCGGTCACGCTGGCGTTCGCCGGCGCCTCGACGCCGCAGGACCAGCGCGACATCGACACGGTAACGGCCGCGGCGCCGTCTTCCGGCTTCGCAGCCACCTGGCTGCGCCATTGCGGTCTGGACTGGGCGGCCGACCTGCTGCCGTCCGCGCCTGCCGCTTCCAACCCACCACAGGAGAACCCGTCATGAAGAAGACACTTCTCGTGACCGTTGCCGCTGCGCTGTTTTGCACGTTGCCTGTCGCGCACGCGCAGTGGGCCGTGATTGACCCGACCAATCTGGTGCAGAACACGCTGACCGCGATCCGCACGCTGCAACAGATCGACAACCAGGTGCGGCAACTCCAGAACGAAGCGCAGATGCTCATCAACCAGGCGCGCAATCTGGAGCGGCTGGATTACAACACGGTCAACCGCCTGCGCTCGACGCTGGCGACCATCGAACGCCTGATGGCCGAGGCGCAGGGACTCGCCTACCGGGTGGAAAGTCTGGATCAGGAGTTCGCCCGGCTGTATCCGCACGAGTACGCGGCCACCGTCAGCGGCGACCGCATGGCGCAGGACGCGCGCGAGCGCTGGCGCCATACGCTCGATGGCCTGCACACCGCGATGCGTGTGCAGGCGCAGGTGTACCAGAACCTCAGCGAAGACGAAGGCGTGCTCGCCGATCTGGTCGGTCAGAGCCAGTCGGCCGACGGCGCGCTGCAAGCCATGCAGGCGACCAACCAGTTGCTGGCCTTGCAGGCCAAGCAGGCGATCCAGGCGCAGCAGCTCCAGTTGACGCAGGATCGCGCCGCGTCGCTGGAACTGGCGCGCCAGGCGGCGGCCACCGAGCAATCGCGCGAAGTGCGGCGGCGCTTCCTCGGCGAGGGCACGCCGTACACGCCGCAGACCGTGCCGTTCTACCGCGACTGAGGAACAGGCCATGAATGACGTGGCGGTGATCGACCGCTTCCTGATCGTCTTCGCCAACTACATCGACTCGGGTTTCGGGTTGCTGGGTGGCGAGATCGCGTTCCTCACCGCCACGTTGATCGTGATCGACATCACCATCGCGGGCCTGTACTGGGCGATGAGCCACGCCACCGGCCAGGGCGATGACGTGATCGCCCGGCTGATCCGCAAGGTGCTCTACGTCGGCGTGTTCGCCTACATCATCGGCAACTTCAACTGGCTGGCCAGCATCGTGTTCCGTTCCTTCGCGGGGCTGGGGCTGACCGCTTCCGGCTCGACGCTGACGCAGGCCGAGTTCCTGCAACCGGGACGGTTGGCCAAGACCGGCATCGACGCCGCCGCGCCGATCATGGAACAGATCGGAGACATGACCGGCTTTCCGGGCGTGTTCACCAACCTCGATGTCATCACCGTGCTGTTCCTCGCCTGGCTGGTGGTGATCCTCAGCTTCTTCATCCTGGCGATCCAGCTTTTCATCACGCTGATCGAGTTCAAGCTGACGACCCTCGCGGGCTTTGTATTGGTGCCGTTCGCCTTGTGGAACAAGACCGCGTTCCTGGCCGAAAAGGTGCTGGGGAATGTCGTGGCCTCGGGCGTCAAGGTCTTGGTCTTGGCGGTGATCGTCGGCATCGGCACCGGCCTGTTCGCCGAGTTCCAGGCCGCGCCGGCCGAACCGTCCATCGACCACGCGCTGGTCATCATGCTGGCGTCGCTGTCGCTGCTGGCCCTCGGGATCTTCGGACCGGGTATCGCGACTGGCTTGGTGTCCGGTTCGCCGCAGCTCGGCGCCGGGGCGATGGCGGGCGCCACGCTCGGCGCGGCCGGTACGGCGGTTGCCGTGGGTGCGGCGGCCACCGGAGTCGGCGGTGCCGTTGTGGCCGGCGCGCGCATGGCGCCGGGTGCGGCCCGCATGGCTGTCGGCGGCGCACGTTCGATGGCATCGACCGCCAGCAGCGCGCGGTCGGCTTTCCAGGCAGGTTCCGCCGGTGCTGGCGGTGGCCTCAGAGGCGCGGCGGCCGGCCTGGGCAACGTCGCCCGGACCGGCGCGCAGTCGGTCGGGCAGCGCGTGTCTGCCGGTGCGCGTTCGCTGCAAGCGCGCGCCGCTGCCGCCATCAATCCCCCGCCTGCCACAGCCGGCGCGAGCAATGCCGCTGCCGGCTCGACGGCTCAAGGCAGCGCGGAAGCCGCATCCGCCGGCACCGGACAACCCGCATGGGCCAGGCGCCTGCAACGCCGCCAGCAGCTTTCCCATGCCGCCACCACCGTTGCGCACACGCTGCGCGGTGGCGACGGCGGCGGCGCGGGCAGCGGCCCCAGCCTGCGCGATCCATCGAACTCATAAGGAGAACCTGCCATGCGATTCAAACGACCGCAGGTGCGCTACGCCGACACACCGCAACCGGCGACGCCGTACCAGGCCGCCGAACAGGTATGGGACGAGCGCATCGGCTCGGCCCGTACACAGGCCAGGAACTGGCGGCTGATGGCCTTTGGCTGTCTGGTGCTGGCGCTGCTGATGGCCGCCGGTCTGGTCTGGCGTTCGGCGCAGTCCATCGTCACGCCCTACGTGGTGGAAGTGGACCACGGCGGGCAAGTGCGCGCCGTCGGCGAAGCGGCCACGCCGTACCGGCCCAACGATGCGCAGATCGCCCACCATTTGGCGCGCTTCGTCACGCTGGTGCGCTCGCTGTCCATCGACCCCATCGTGGTCAGGCAGAACTGGCTGGATGCCTACGACTACACCACCGACCGAGGTGCGGCCGTGCTCAATGATTATGCGCGTGCCAACGATCCCTTCACACGTATTGGTCGGGAGACGGTGACGGTACAGATCAACAGCGTTGTGCGCGTAAGCGATACATCGTTCCAGATTCGATGGGCCGAACAGCGCTATGTCAACGGCGCGGCAGCGGGCACCGAACGCTGGACGGCGGTGGTCTCCATCGTGCTGCAAACGCCACGCTCGGAAGAGCGGCTGCGCCGTAATCCATTGGGCATCTACGTCAACGGCTTGTCGTGGAGCCAGGAACTCGACTCAACCGAAGGAGGCAGGCCATGAAACCGTCTTTCCACTTTTTCGCTGTTGCATTGGTCGCCATCGCACTGTCGGGCTGCGCCACGCCACGCAAGCCACCGAGCATCACGCTCGACGAGCCGGTGCAGGCGCAGCCCTTGCCCGAACCGCCTCTGCCGATGGAGGTGGTTGCGATGCCGGAACCCTTGCCGCTGCCGGGACAGTTGATGCCGCTGCCCGAACTCGCGGAAACGCAGGCGACACCCGAGCCGGAGGACGAGCGCGTGCGCGTATCCCGCGCCAACGAGGAAGCGCGCATGGCGCCCACGCGCGAAGGCTACATCAATGCG